>JBJXEY010000333.1:0-15830 GCA_046153355.1 Burkholderiales bacterium | reverse complement strand
AAAGATTTCATCGCCGCGGCGCCGATCTCGCGCACCAATCTCGTGGTGAGCGTTGGGCCAGCGGTGCCAGAGAGTGTCAAGACGGTGTCTGAATTCGTGTTATGGGCAAAGAGCAATCCCAAGGGTGCATTTTTCGCCACCACCGCCGCGGGTGCCACGCCGCATTTTACCGGCGTGATGTTGTCCAGGGCCGCCGGGATCGAACTCACACCGGTGCATTACAAAGGCGGCGGGCCAGCGATGCAGGATCTGATTGGCGGTCAAGTGCCCATGGCCGTCAACCCGGTGAGCGAGGCCTTGCCCAACGCCAACGCGCGAAAAATCCGCGTGATCGCCACCACCGGCGCCGAACGCTCGAACTTTTTCCCCGATGTGCCCACGCTGGTCGAGTCGGGCTACAAGGACGTCGTCGTTACCGGCTATACCGGTTTTTATATGCCGACGAAAACGCCACCGGCCATCGTCGCCCGGTTCAACGCCGCGGTCGCGGGCCTGCTCAAAACCGACGAGATGCGCATGAGTTTGCAAAAACTGGGCTCCAACGCCTTTTCGGCAAGCTCGCAGGAGTTCGGTCAGATCGTGAAGACCGAACTTGAGCGCTGGGGGCCGATCGTCAAAGCGTCGGGTTTTACCGCCGAGGATTAGCGGGAGCTTCCGAGACGCCGGCATTTGCCACGTAGCTCGGCATCCATCACTCGGGTTTAAGACCGGCGATCTTTACTGCCTTGCCATAGGCCTCAAAAGACTTTCTCATCGCTTCAGTGAACTGAGTCGGCGTACTGGCCACGACGAACAAGCCGATACCTTCCAACTTGCCGCGCGTTTCCTCCGCGAGCTGCCCTGTACTGGGTTCGCCCCCGCTCCTTGCATCACTCCTCGCGTAAAATCAATTGCACCCTGGGATACGCGAAAACCTACCCAAGCCATCAAGCGGAAGGATTGCACATGCTCACCCGGCAAGACAACGAATCGCTGACGCGCGTCGGGCCCGATACGCCCATGGGCAGGTTGATGCGTGAATACTGGCTGCCATTGATGCTGGACAACGAGTTGCCGGGCCCCGATGGCAAACCCATGCGCATGCGTCTGCTAGGTGAAGAGCTGGTCGCGATTCGCGATACCTCCGGGCGAATTGGCTTGTTTGGCAAGCATTGCGCGCATCGTGGCGCCCCGCTTATCTATGCTCGCAACGAGCAAGATGGCCTGCGTTGCGTCTACCACGGCTGGAAATACGATGTCACCGGCCGCTGCGTGGATATGCCCAACGAGCCTGCGGAAACCAATTTCAGCCACAAGGTGCGCCAGAAGACTTATCCGTGCGTGAGCAGAGGTGGCCTGATCTGGACTTACATGGGACCCAAAGAAACGCCGCCGCCGTTGCCCGATTTGGAATGGAATATGACGCCGGACAATTTGCCCACTATGTGGCAATACCATCGCGCCTGCAATTGGATGCAGGCGCTGGAGGGGGCGATCGACTCCTCGCATGCAGGGTTCCTGCATGCCCATGTGGATTTGCGCGAATCGATGTCGGGTGCCGGCACAGTGACGGGCATCAAATCTCCCGGACAGGTCAACGATATTTCTCTGGCGGTGCGCGATCGCACGCCACGCATGGAGGTGGTAGATACCGAGTACGGTTCGATTTACACCGCAAAAAGGGTGCACGACCCGGCGCATACCTATCACCGCATTCATCCATTTCTGTTTCCGTTCCACACCATGGTGTGCGGCGGCACCGACGAGCTCTCGGCCTATACCAATCTCATCTGGGTGCCCATGGACGACGTCAACACCATGGTGTTCGAAGTGCAATACCGTCCGGAAAATCCATGGACCGCGGAGGAGCGCGAAGCAATGCGACAGTCGCGTAACCCACACGGGTTCCTTGCGCCCTCGGTGGATGTCGGCAGCCCCTGGCGCCTGGCCGCCAATGGCAGCAACGATTATTTTCACGACTATGAACTGCAACGCAATCGCCTGTTCGTCGGCATCGTGTCCAATTGCGCGCAGGACGCGGCCATGCAGGAAGGCATGGGGCCGATCTACGAGCGTTGGAACGAACATCTGGGCGCCAGCGACGCCATGGTAATTCACGTGCGCAAGCGCCTGCTGCAAGCATCGAGAGCCCTTGCTGAAACTGGCGCGCGGCCGCCGGGTGCCGACCATCCCGAGTTGTATCGGGTGCGGCCGACAGCGGTGATTCTGCCGAAAGAAAGCGATTGGATCGAAGCAACCAAACAGCGCCGACAGGCGTTTTTCAACGGCAGCGCGACAAGCGCGGCGTCAAAAAATTCGGAGACAAGATGAAATATTCTTTAGCGATCCGTTTCACCCTCTACGCGGTGGCCTTCGCCGCATCGATTAACGCTAGCGCACAAAGCTATCCCGCGAAACCGGTTCGATTGGTGGTGTCCGGCGCCGCCGGCGGCGCCATAGACTTGACCGCGCGTGCCATGGGGGAGCGCTTGTCGCCGCTACTGGGGCAGGCCGTGATCGTGGAAAACCGGCCCGGGGCGAACGCGCTTCTGGGTCACGAATACGTCGCCAAATCGGCGCCCGACGGCTATACGCTGGCCATCGGCACCGGGGGGCCGCTGGTGATCACGCCGTTGCTCGAACCCGATGTGGTGCGCTTCAACAGCCGGGAAGATTTCGTACCGGTTTCGCGTTTGATGCTGGTGCCCGTGGTTCTCGCGGTAGCGCCACCGCTGGGCATATCCAGTTTCAAGGAACTGCGCAGTTTGCTGCTATCGCAACCGGACAAGTATTCGTTCGCGTTTCTGGCATTGGGTACGGTGAGCCACACCTCGGCCACCTACCTCGCACAACTTATCGGCGCAAAAGTGTTGCCCGTGCCTTACAAAGGGATCACCGCGGCCTTGCCAGATATCACCACTGGCCGCGTATCCATGGTGATTGATGCTCCAACCACCCTTGCGGAACACATCCGCGCGAAAAAACTGGTCGGCATAGCGGCGTTGACAAAAGTTCGCATTCCCGGATTGGATATACCGACCATCGGCGAAGCCGGATTGCCAGAAATGATGCAATTCGAATGGGGTGCATGGTCCATGGTGCTCGCGCCCAAGGGAACACCAGGGCCAGTGGTGGAACGCCTCAACCGCGACATCGTCGGCGCTTTGAAAGACCCCGGCCTGCAGACGCAATATGCGCAGCTCTTCGCGCTGGCTACGCCGACTACCCTTGCCGAGACCCGAACGTTTCTCGATGAGCAACTGAAACTCTGGCCACCGCTATTCCAATCGATGGGCTTATTGAAATCGCCCCCGCGATAAGCGCTGCTCCGGGCCTATTCGGTGGGCTGAATCCCCGCCGACTTCACCAGCTTCGCCACCAGCGCCAGACCGCGCTTGATTTCATCACCAAACGCCTCGGGCGTGCTGCCAACCACTTCGTAGCCGTTGGACTCAAGGCGCCCGAGCATCTCCGGCTTGGCAATCACTTTGTAGAGTTCGCTGTTCAATCGAGCCACGATCGCTTGCGGCAAACGCGCCGGGCCGACAATGCCTGTCCATGTGGGCGCGGGTATGAATGCCGGCAGCGTTTCGTTGATCGACTGCACCTCGGGCAAGGCGCGATGCCGGCCCGCGCTATCCACCGCGATCACCCTCACCTTGCCGGCTTTCAGAAACGGCGTGAGGGTAGACATAATGGTGAAGGTCACCGGAATCAGGCCCGAAACCAGATCGTTGATCGGTTGAATGCCGCTCTTGTAGGGCACATGCACCATGTGCGTTGCGGTGAGCTGCATGATCTGCTCGGCGCCCAGATGATGGGTGGTGCCAACGCCTGAGGTGCCATAGGAAAGCTTGCCCGGATTGGCGCGTGCATAGTCGATCAGGCCTTGCAGAGAATTTACGCCAAGCGAAGGATTGACCACGATGGCGGCGAACACGCGGCCTGTCATGAAGATCGGCGTGAAATCCTTGACCGGATCGTAGGCCACCACCTTCGCCAGATTGGGGCGCAGCACCAGCGCGTTCGAGGAGCAATAGAAAATGCTGTAGCCATCGGGCGCCGATTTGGCGATGTTCTCCGCGGCTATCGCCTCGCCCGCACCGGCGCGATTCTCGACGATGATGGCTTGGCCCAGATTCTCCGCCAGCGAGCCGGCCATCACCCTGGCGGTGATGTCGCCGCCGGCGCCTGCCTGGAAAGGCACCACCATGCGCAGCGGCTTGGCAGGATAGCTTTGCCCCTGCGCCGCGTTGCAAAGCGACACGCCAATCAGCACGACGAAAAGTTGAACACCTGCCGCTCTATTCATCGCAATGGCTCCTCACAAATCCTGCGTTAGGCGTTCGCCACTTCCAAGGGCGCCAGCGAAGGCAATTTATACAAATCGCGCACGTTTTCGCTCAAGAGCTTCTTTCTTATCGCGGCAGGCAAGTGACCCAGATCGCGCTTGATCACCTCGCGCGATTTGGGCCAGGTGGAATTGGGATGCGGATAGTCGTTGGACCACATGCAATTGCTCGTGCCCCAGTGATCGAACACCCAGGCCGAGGGCGCGTCGTTGAAGAAGGTGGCGTAGAACTGGCGCGCGAAATATTCGCCGGGTAACATTTTCATGGCGGAGGCAAAGGTGCCGCGCGAGGCATATTTGTCGTATTGAGAGAGAACAAAGGGAATCCAGCTCACCTCGTTTTCCACCAGCACAAACTTAAGTTGAGGATACCGCTCCAGCACACCGGTGGTAATTAAATCGGTAATGCAGTTGGTCACGTATAACAATTTGTTGTTCACCCCGACGCGAAACGACATATGCGCGATGCGCGGGCCGAAATTTCGCGGAAACGGATACGGATGCCCGGTGAGGATGTGCATGTTGATCGGCATGTCCATCTCCTGCGCCGCCGCCCACAGCCGTTCGTAGTGGACGCCGGTGAACGGCAATTCAGGGGGCGGCGCCTGCCAGATAAGCGCACCGCGCATGCCGGCCTTCTTGCAACGCTCCAACTCCTTCACCGCCACATCGATATCGAAGCAGGCAATCGCGGCTATGCCGAACAAACGATCACGCGCTACATCGCAGTACTCGATCAGCCAGTCGTTGTAGACGCGAAAGCAGGCTTCCTGCAGTTTTGCATCGGTGAGGCCATACAGATCAAGACCGAAGCTGGGATACAAGACCTCGCCGCTTACTCCGTCCTGCGCCATCTCGGTGAGACGCGCGCGCGGATCGTGCCCACCGGGTTGCGCCTGAAAACTACCGCCCACCTTCAACTCGGGGAATACCGGCGCCTGGTCCTGGAACGAGGCAGGCAGGCGTTTTTTCCAAAGCTGCGGATCCTCGAGAACGTGAGAATCGGCGGAAATCATCATTTCGGCTTCTGGCATCACTAACTCCTCTAAGTGCTTTGCGATGTCGGCAGCGATTATCCCGCCAACCGCGGAAACAGTTTCAAAGCATTGTCCCGCGCGATTGCCTTTTTTAGTTTCTCATCGAGCAAGGGATTGGACTCCAACGCTTCGATCATGGACTTCGCCATATCCTCGGGGCAATAGGGCCAGTCGCTGCCAAATAAAATTTTGTCGTGATCGGCCACCTGCAACAAGGTGCCCATCACCTGCGGCCCGGCCGAGAGCGCGGTGTCGAAATAAAAGCGCCGGATTTTCGATAACACAAATTCGCGCGTGATCTTGCCGGCATTGGCATCCATGAAACGCGAGCGGTATTGCGTATCCCACGGGTCGTTGGTCATCTGCCGTTCCATGATCTCACCCAGGCGCCAGGAGAAATAGGGCAGCGTGCCGCCGGCATGAGCGAGGATAAATTTGATGTTCGGGTATCGATCCAGGCAATCGTTGAATAAAAGATTCAACCCGGCGCGCGAGGTGTCGAATACGAATTCGCCAAGAAAATTGCCGATGCCTGGGCTGAAACCCTTGCGCGCCACGGCGGCGGCGGGCGGATTGTTCGGATGAATAAAGCACACCGCGCTTCGCTGGTTCAACACTTCCAACAACGGATCCCATTGCGGCTGGCCCACCGATTGGCCATCGTAGCTCGACAACAAAATGATGCCGTCGGCTTTCAATACGTCGAGGGCGTGCACCGCCGCCTCGCAGGCGCCCTCGATATCGGGCATCGGCGTAATGGCGAATTGGCCAAATTGTTTGGGATGCAGCGCGATGAAATCGGCTAAGTCTTCGTTACAGCGTTTGGAAAGATCGCGCGCCTTGGCGTCGTCGCCCAGATGCGTGCCGGGAACACCCAGCGAAAGAATGCCTGTGCCAATGTCGCGCCGTTCGCTGAATTCCAACGCCTTCTTCCTCGACCATACCGGCGTGCGGATGATGCCGCCGATGTGTGACAGGGCATCGCGAAACGGATCGTTCATCGCATGATAGTGGACGTCGATCCAGGCTCGATTACCGCTCATAGTGGGTCCTTTCATTGAACCAAGTATTTGTTAAATTTGTTTGTTAATTTTAAAACTTTATCTAAAAGATATTAATCAGCACGTACCATTTAATGGCCAATTCATTCAATTTTGATATCAATCAATCCACCCTGATACCGGTCGCCTCGATCAACGGCCCGGTAATGCGCCGGTCATTGCGAAGAAATTCCGCGAATTCCTCGGCCCCCACCACCAGCGGCGCATCGATACCATTGGGCTTCAAGTACTTGTCGTTGAACGCGCGGCCGGTCGTAATTCTCGCCATGGCGCTATCGAGGCGCGCCACCGCCTCCTTTGGCGTTCCCGCCGGCGCGAACATGCCCTGCCAGAATTCCCATTGCCAGCCGGGAAACCCGGCCTCTGCGGTGGTGGGCAGATCGGGAAATTCCGCGGAGCGCCTGGCCGAGCCCACCGCCAAGGCGCGCAATTTTCCAGCGCGGAAATGATCCTGCAAGGTGGCCGGGCTGGTGATCATCACTGCGATCCGTCCTCCCAATAAGTCGTTGACGCCGGGGGCCGCGCCTTTGTAGGGCACATGTACCATGTCGATAGCGGCGCGGCGCTTGAGCACTTCCATGTAGATATGGCCAAGCGAGCCGTTACCAATTGAACCGTAGGTCAATTTTCCCGGATTGGCACGGGCCAGATCCACCAACTCACGAATGCTGTTGGCCTTGTGCGCACCACCGACAACCACCGCCTGCGCAATCGCGCAACACATGCCGATGGGAATGAAGCCATTGGCGGCATCGTAGGGAATATCTTTTTTCAAAAATGGCAGGCTGATCATCGCGGTCTGCCCGGTAAACAAGAGCACATACCCATCGGGCGCCGCCTTGGCCACCAGATCGGTGCCAATGATGCCGCTGGCGCCGGGCCGATTCTCCACCACGAAGGCTTGCGCCATGGACTCGCTCAACCCTTGCGCAATGGCGCGCAGCAGCACATCCGCAATGCCTCCCGAGGCCACCGGCATGACCACGCGCACCGGTTTCAGCGGATAGGACTGCGCAATGGCGGCAACGGCGTTCATCGACACCACCACTGCCAGCAATAGCCCGCGCATCAATTTCGCCATGATCGCCTCGCTTCTAATGGACACATTATCCATTGCACCGGAAAATAGAGTTCGCCTATCCTGCACTAAGCGCGCCGTTTCGAGGAGAACGATTTGTCCGAGCCCGTGAATTACGATGACATGGTCCACACCGGCCCCGGCACCCTTGCCGGCAAATACCTTCGCTTATTCTGGCACCCGATTTTCAGAGCGAAGGATCTGCCGCCCGGACGCGCCCGGCCGCTCAAAATCCTGGGCGAAGAGTTCACGCTATTCCGCGGGAAGAGCGGCATATCGCATGTGGTGGACTTCCGCTGCGCGCATCGCGGCGCGCAGTTGTCGCTCGGCTGGGTGGAGGAAGATGCCATCCGTTGTCGCTATCACGGCTGGAAATATGCGGCCTCGGGTCAATGCATCGAGCAACCCGGCGAAGACCCGGCATCGGCGTCGAAAATTTCGCTTCGCATTTACCCAACGGTAGAGTACGTTGGCCTGATATTCACCTATCTTGGCGAAGGCGATCCGCCGCCCTTCCCGCGTTACCTCGATCTGGATAATCCCGGCGTGATCGTCACCGACCCGCCCGAATACGTGCCATGCAATTTCTGGAATCGCCTGGATAATGATCTGCCGCATATCGCATGGACGCATCGCTCGACGGCCACGCGCATGAATCAGCCTTTCATGCTCACGCCGCGCCAGGAAAAATACGCGCCCACCGATTACGGCTACAAGTCGACCACCTTCGCGCCCGGGGCGATCACCCGGGTGCTGCATTGGCATATGCCGAATCTGGTGCATTTTTCGCAGCGTTCGCGCGCGCGCAACTACACACAGATGAATCTTTGGGACCGAAAATACGTCTGGACCGTGCCCATCGATGACGGACAGTTTGTCGCATTCGATGTCACGCGCACGCCGCTCACCGGTGAGGATGCGGAAAAATATGCGGCGCAACGGCGCAATGAACAAGAGCACGAGGCCGAAATGCGCTGGGACATCGCCGAAGCGATTCTCAAAGGCGACATGACCATCGAGGACATCCCCGAGGAGGTCAGCCACTACAACGGCTTTGTGATCGAGGATTACGTGACCCAGGTCGGGCAAGGAATCATCGCTGATCGATCACGCGAGCATTTGGGGAAACAGGATGCCAGCGTCGCTTACCGGCGCCGCTTGTGGCTGCAGGAGCTGGAAGCGCTTGCAGACGGGCGTCCGCTTCGATCCTGGCCGATCCCCACCGTGGCGTTACATGATGCCGATGTCGAATTGGCGCTGGAATCGGGCAAAGCGGGAGAGAGCCAGTCAAAGGCCGTTTGATATCAGTTGTCGGGCCTCGCGCCGCTTTTGTCGATCACCGTCCTCCAACCGCGCGCCTCGATCGCCATGCGTTCGGCAAACTCCGCCGGGGAAATGCTCACCGGATTCATGCCCTGGTCCTGATATTTTTTCTGCAATTCTGCTGTGGCAAGCACGGCGCGCAATTCGCGGTTCAGTTGCAAAATGATCGCCTCATCAACGCCACGCACCGTTGCAATGCCCCACCAGCCGGACGGAATCAAACCCGGCGTGATACCGGCCTCGGCGGTCGTGGGCACCGCCGCAAGCACCTTGAGCCGCTCGGACGAAGCCACTGCCAGCGCACGTAACTTTCCGGCGGCGATCAAAGGGCCGGTGGAGCCATAGCTCACGATGATCATCTGCACATTGTTCGCCAGCAGCGCCTGCACGATAGGCGCAGTGCCGTTGTAAGGCACATGCGTCATGTCGGCGCCGATTGCATCCGAGAGACGATAGCCCGACAGATGCGCCACGCTGGCATTACCGGTCGAACCGTAATTAAGCTTGCCTGCGTTGGCGCGCGCATAGGCGGAAAACTCCCCGAAGGTTCGCGCCGGGTTGGCCGCGTTAGTGAGAATGAGGGCCGGCGTATCCGCGAGCATCGCTATCGGCGCCAGTGCCTGAAGTGGGTCGAAGCCCATGTTGCGGTAGAGAAACTGGTTGATCACGAAGTTGTTGGTGGGCCCAAGCAATAGCGTGTAGCCATCCGGCGCGGATTTGATCACCTCCTGCGTGCCGATATTGCCGCTCGCGCCAGGACGATAATCGATGATGACGGGCTTACCCAGTTGCTGCTGCAGGCCGGGCTGCACGGCACGGATGAGAAAGTCGCCAGTGCCAGCGGCGGTATAAGGCAGGATGATGCGGATCGGCTTTTCCGGGTAGGCGGCATGTGCGATGGGCGCGATGCATGCGCTCGCAACGAGCGCGCCCAAACCTCCCAATACGGCGATTCGATTCGTCATCTCGTACCCCTTTTTGTCGGTCCAGAAATATTCGCAAGCCTAGCCATTGACTTCGCCAATGTTAGCGGCGATTCCGATCCCGCGATTCTAGGCGTCCAGCCAATCGCACAATCCAGCCAGGTCGTGAAACTCGTGAAACGACGCCGCATCTCCTACCCAGGCGGCCTGCGAACGATTGATCCACGCCGCGCGCAAGCCTGCTTGCACCGCGGCGCGCACGTCTAGATCAGGATGGTCGCCCGCGTGCAGTACCGCGGAAGGTTCAAGTCCGAGTGTGCCGCAGGCCATCTGAAAAATGCGCGCATCCGGCTTCGCCACGCCCGCACTGCCCGCTGTAATCGCATCGACAAAAAACTCGCCCACACCGGCGCGGCCGATGTCCGCATTGCCATTGGTGAGCGCCACCAGGCGATAACGTTTGGCCAATCGCTCCAATGCCTCCTGCACATCGGCGTACAAATTCACTTCACTGCGCGCCACGAGAAACACGTTCATCGCCGCGCCGGCAAGGCTGACATCTTCACCATAGAGCGTGAGCGCACGCTTGATGGCTTCAAGTCGCAGCGCGGTGAAGTCGTGGGAAATATGCGGTAGTTCTGAAGCGAGAGCGCGACGGAATAAGGCGAATTGCGGCGGCGGTAAAGCGGCGGCCACCGCCGGGGCGTTAGCTTCCAACCAACGATGCAATTTATCTTCCGCCGCGGCGATTGCCGGGCCCGAGGGCCACAGGGTGTCATCCAGATCGAGCGTTATCGCTTTGATCGATTCGCGCGGCCCGCTCATGCCGAAATCTTGCTCACGCCGCGACACTCGCCACGCGGTCCTTGCGCAATCCACGTGTCGCAACAACATCGATGGCAAGATCTTCGCCAAGCACCACGCCATAACTATCCCGCGCCTCATCGCGCGTGAGCAAATCTTCCACCACGTCCCAGCGCACCAGTTCGGGATCGCGTTCCAGTGGACTACCCCATCCACCGCCACCGCCTTGGTTGACGATGACCTCGGTGTCAGCCGGCACCAGATGCCGCGTGAGATTGACTTCGCGGTATTCCGTCTCGCCCTTCAAGCGCATCATCAGCACGCCGTTTTTGCCCGGCACACCACCGTTCAATCCCCATGCGGGGCAGGCTTCACGTTTGGGCCGGTGCAGATTCCAGCGGCCCTCGATAAGATTTTTGATGTGCATGCTGCCCGCCATTCCGCCGCGATATTTGCCAGCGCCGCCCGATCCAACGCGTAGGCTGTAGCGATTGATCATCACCGGGCTCTTGAGTTCCATCTCTTCCACCGAGGCGCGGCGCACGTCGCCTTGACAGACATTGACCGAAGCGGATTCGCCGTCACCGTGCGGCCGCCCACCCCAACCGCCGCCGCCGGAGGCCATCACCACGAAACGTTTTTTATTTTTTGGATTGAGGCCAAAGAACACGCCGCCTCCACCCATCAAGCCAAAGTGCCCTGCGGGCACGCTCTCAGGGATGGCCTTGGCCAGCGCGGCGAGAATGGTATCCACCACCAGCGGCAGGATCTGACTCCATGCCGCCATCGGCATGGGGTGGCGCGCCATCATGATGTTGCCCTCGGGAATGATGCACTGCAATGCGCGAAACGAACCTTCATTCACATCGGCCAACGGCGCGGTTAGCGCCTTGTAGGCGATACGCGGCGCGGCGTAGGTGCGCGAATTCACGGCAGCCTTGCGCTCGCCCGAACAACCGGAAAGATCGATCGTCATGGCGCCAGACTTGACCGTGACCTTGGCATGCAGCCGCACCGGATCGCCCTTGGTCACGCCATCATCATCCAACGACGACTCGGCTTCGTACACACCATCGGGAAACTTCGCCACCACATTGCGGCACTTGGTTTCGGTCTCATCAAAAATTTGCTGAATCGCGGCGAGCACCGTGGTTTTGCCATATCTTCCAAACATTTCATCCAGACGCCGCAACGCGAGGCGACATGCCGCCATCTGCGATTTCATATCACCAAGCGAAGACTCAGGATGGCGGATGTTGTCGCTGATGACGCGATACAAGGTCTCATTCACCACGCCTTGGTTATAAATCTTCAGTTGATCCAGTTGTAGCCCTTCCAACCAGGGGTCGGCCACGCTTGCGCCCGCGCCAAAACCGGTGCTGGTGCCGCCCACGTCGATCCAATGCGCGCGCACGATGGCGAACATCAAGAGTTCGCCTTCGAAAAAATACGGCATGTAGATGACAATGTTGTTTAAGTGTTGCCCGGCCACGCGCTGGTGATTGCTGATGATCACATCGCCGGGCTTGAACCCCGTGCGGCCGTAACGCTGCATACCGTCAGTGATCATCACACCCAGATCGGCGATGAAATGCGACACACCGCCGACGTTCTGCGATACCAACTGCCCTTCGGGGTCAACGAGCGCGGTACAAAAATCGCGGATCTCGTAGATGATCATGTTGTAGGAGGTGCGCTGTAGGTCCACCGCCATTTCATTGGATATTGCGGGTAGCGCGTTACGGATCACTTCCAGCGTGACCGGATCCAGATTAGCTTCTCTCACTCTTGCGTCCATGTCGTGTCCTTTTAGTTCGAGGCGATGTGCTCGCCTGCGAGCAACCCCAGCGTAAACGCCTTGCACAACCCGCCCACGTAACCCGCGCGTGGCCCGCCTTCCAGCCCCTGCACCGGCGTGCCCGCAACGTAAAGCCCGGGAATGATACTGCCGTCGGCGCGCAACGCTTGTGCGTTGGCATTGATGGCGATGCCGCCCATGCCTAGCGTGAGCCCCGCGCACAGAGGCACCGCATGGAAAGGTGGCACGGCAATTGGCATGGGCTGGTGTTCCTTGATGCTGCGCGCAGGCGTGAGATCGGCGAGGCGCCCGCTTTTTACCGCTTGGTTGTATTCGCTCACCGTCTGCTTAAGCGCTGCCGCGGGAAGGCTTGCCTTTTCCGCGAGCGAATCCAAATCCGGCGCACTAAACATCCAACCACCACCAATGATGAGATAGGGATTGACGCCGGTGGGCCGCGCCTTGCCCGGCTCGCCCTCCCACATGGCGTTGTCGAAAATAATGGTTGCCGAGAGCGGATCATCTAATTGCGCAATGGCATTGGCCTGACAAACGCCGCCCCAACCTTCATCCATGAAGCGCTTGCCATCAGCGCCGACGATCATGCTGAATTCGGCCATGGCATCAAAGTGCGGATAAGGCCACAGGCGGCCGTTTTTCATTGCGTCGCGGTGATGCACGTGGCCGTAGAATTTTCCGAAGCCGCCGATGGCAGCGCCCGCCGCTTCGGCCATGCGTATGCCATCCCCCTGCCCGCCCGGTGCTGCGCGCAACAAGATGCGATCAGGCCGTGGCGCGAGCAATTGCTTCACCATTTCCGCATTGGCTTGATAGCCACCGTCGGCGATCACCACCGCCTTCGCCTCGACGCGCAGCGGTCCGCTTGCCTGCATGGCGTTGACACCCACACAAGAGCCATCCTCCATGATGAGCGACTCCACACGCGTACCGCGCACGATTTGCCCGCCGCGGTCGTTGAGATTTTTCTCTAGCTTCCTCAATGACACATCGCCGCCATGCCCTTCCCAATCCAGGCCTTCGCCGCGACTACGCGGCGGCGCGAGCATCAATTGTTGGCCGGTGGCGGTGGGGAAGTTCACGAAACGCACGCCCTCTGACTTGAGAAACTCATGCGCTCGTCGCGCATTGGTGGCGATGGCGTGTACCAGATCCGGTCTCGCCGCCTCGCCAGAACCCTTGGCTAAGACTTGCTCCAGATGCTCGGCCGGAGACAGGGTCGGATGACCCATGGTGGAAAACACGCCGGTGGTCCAGCGCGAGCTACACGTATACAGATCCTCGGTGCCCTTCTCCAGAACCGCCACCTTCTTACCGGATTTCGCCGCCCGGCACGCCGAAGTTAAACCGGCAAAACCGGCGCCAAACGTAACAACATCCACCTTCAGTGAATTCATGCAGTAGCTCCCAATTCCAACTTCGGTTCGGTGGCGCGCGCGTGGCGATTAGCAGGACGCGGCAGCCCAAGATGTTCGCGCAAGGTACTGCCCTCGTATTCGCGGCGAACAAGCCCGCGATCTTGCAGCACTGGGATCACCATATTGACGAAATCATCCAAGGAACCTGGCTGATACGGCGGCTGGATATTGAAACCATCGGCGCCGCCTTCCTTGAACCACTTCTCCATATGGTCGGCGATTTGTTCGGCTGTCCCAATCGCGGCGCTCTTGCCACGGCCGTGCGTGGCGCGCATCGCCAGTTCGCGAATGGAAAGTTTCTGCTCTCGCCCCAGGTTGACCCACACTTCACGTGTGCTCTCCCCGTCGGAGGAGCTCGGCGGCGGCAAATCGGGCAGCGGCGCATCCATGTCGTAGCGCGTCAGATCCACGCCCCCGAGGAGGGATGACAAAATTTCGCGCGCCACAATCGGGTGCACCAACGATTGCAAATAATCCTGCTTTTCTTGCGCCTCTTTTTCAGTGCGCCCCACCACCGGCGATAAACCGGGCATCACCAGCACTTTGCCCGGGTCGCGGCCAAATGCAAGAGCTTTCGCTTTCACATCGGCGTAATACTTCTGCGCCGAGGCAAGCGTGATATGCCCGGTAAATATGGCTTCGGCAAATTCGGCGGCGAAGCTGCGACCATCTTCCGACGCGCCCGCCTGCACCAGCACTGGGTGGCCCTGCGGCGAGCGCGGCACATTGAGCGGCCCGCGCACCGAATACCACTGGCCTTTGAAATCCAGGGTATGCATACCCTCGGGATGGAAAAATAAACCCGATTCCTTGTCGCGCACGAAGGCGTCGTCATCCCAGCTATCCCATAGGCCGGTAACGATGCGCGTGAATTCCTTGGCGCGCTCGTAACGCTCATGATGCGGCACCACCTGCTCCGCGCTGAAATTGAGCGCCGCCACGCGATTGGCGGTGGTGACAATATTCCACCCGGCGCGCCCCTCGCTGATGTGGTCAAGCGAGGCGAACTTGCGCGCCACGTTGTAGGGCTCGTTGAATTGCGTGGAAGCCGTGGCCACGAGGCCAATCTTTTCCGTGACCGCCGCAATCCCCGAGAGCAACGTGATGGGTTCCAGATTGGCGATGTACTGCGCCGAGCGCGACAAGGCCGCAATATTGGCATCGCGCACTGCCGGGTTATCCGCTAGAAAAATAAGATCGAACCGCCCACGCTCGGCAGTCTTGGCAAGTTCCACATAATGTTTGAAATTTACCCCCGCATCGGCTTGCGATTGCGGATGCCGCCACGAGGCCACGTGATGCCCGGTGGGGTTGAAAAAAGCGCCCAGTTTCATCATGCGTTTCGATGGGTTCATGTCTGCGACTCCTTTACCAATTTCGCGCTTTGACTAACGCGGTCATACAGGATCGATTTGATTGACGCCTATTGTCTGGCTAATCGGTTCAACGTGCAGGCAGAAAAAGCAACAATGGATTATCCGGCGTGCCGAGAAATCCAAACTTTCGGTAGTAAGCCGCGGCCCTCTCGTCGATGGCATCGACGAACAATCCAATGCCGCCCGCCTCAAGATATATTCGTCGCGCGCGCGCCAACGCGTCGACAATCAACAGTTCGGCAAGGCCCTTGCGCTGAAATTTTTGGTCCACCGCAAGACGGGCCAAACGTACGCCCGGAATCCGTCGCGGGAGTTTCTTTTGCCATGCAGCCGGCAAATTGCGGTTTTCGAGTTCGGTGAGCGTCAGTGCAAAGTAGCCACAAATGACCGCCGCCTGGTCTTCTGCCGCCTGGTGTTCTACCGCCTGGTCTTTTGCAATGGCGACGAACGTTTTCGACAGACCCTTTTCCTGGTGTTGCCGCGCAACCTTCCGCAACCAGTCATTCAACTCCGCGCGGCCGCAGTCGAAGCCTGCCCGGTCATGGCTTCCAGTTAAAGGCAGAATCAGCATCGACTCGCTTGGCCTTCTGGTAACGTTTCATGGCCGCCTTCAATCTGGCGTTGGGTTTGGGTGGATTTTCCATGAGATCCAAAAGCCACTGCC
>JBJXEY010000332.1:0-2892 GCA_046153355.1 Burkholderiales bacterium | reverse complement strand
CTTGCGCGTCGTCCGCAACGAAGTGCATTGCATCGTTCGCCAGGGTGGCGTGCTGTCGAACAACAAGGGCATCAATCGCAAAGGCGGCGGCCTCACCGCGCCGCCTTTGACCGCCAAGGACATGGACGACATCAAAACTGCCGCGTTGCTCAAGGCGGATTTCCTCGCGGTGTCGTTTCCGAAATCCGGCGCGGATATGTACATGGCGCGTGAACTCATGCGCGCGGCGGGTGGCGCATCGCTCCTGATCGCCAAGATCGAGCGCAGCGAAGCCGTCACGAACGAAGCACTGGCCGACATCATGAAAGCCTGCGACGGCATCATGGTCGCGCGCGGCGATCTGGCGGTGGAAGTCGGTGACGCGGCCGTTCCTGCGCTACAGAAACGCATGATTCGTCTGGCGCGCGAAATGAACAAGCTCACCATCACGGCAACACAGATGATGGAATCGATGATCACTTCGCCGATCCCCACGCGCGCGGAGGTTTCCGACGTGGCCAATGCGGTGCTCGATGGCACGGACGCAGTCATGCTCTCGGCCGAGACGGCCTCGGGAAACTACCCGGTGGAAGCGGTGGAAGCCATGGCCCGCGTTTGCGTCGAGGCCGAGAAAAGCGCGCAGGTCAAGTTGGACCGCGAATTTCTCGACCGTGTCTTCACGCGCGTGGACCAGTCGATTGCCATGGGCGCGTTATTCACAGCGCACCACTTAAAGGTCAAGTGTATTGCAGCATTGACCCAATCCGGCTCCACGGCGCTATGGATGTCGCGCCTCAATTCCGGGGTGCCGATCTACGCCCTGACGCCGGAGGCCACAACGCTGACCAAGGGTGCCTTGATGCGCGACGTGCGGCCCTACACGCTGGCCTACGAAGGCCACGACCGCGAGCGCTTGATGATTGAGGCCGAAAAAGTGCTGATCGACAACGGTGTCGCGCAAGACGGCGATCTCGTGGTCTTCACCATGGGCGAACCCATCGGGCAATCAGGCGGCACCAATACGATGATCATCGTCAAGCTTGGGGAGCGTCGCCGCGCCTGAGCTTCGGGGCTGGTGGCTGTAGCGCGGTCATATCAAGCACTTCCGCGCAGTGATCAGGATGCGTCGATGGAGAGGTCGCGCACTGTTTCCGCGTTGGCCTTGCAGGCATAATCGCCACCCTTCAGCAATTCTTTGGCCCGTCCACGTATTTCATCGATCGCATTGCGCTTGATCGTACCCACCGGATCTAGCGCGAAGCCGACCCAACCGGGAATCTTGAACAGGTGGTCGTTCACCAGCTTCACCGCCAATCCCTGCGGCGAACGCACATAGCCCACCAGATCCTTGGCCGGCTTGATTTGCGCGTTGAGCTTTTCCAGGTTCTGGACAAGTCCCGCGCTGCCATCGCAGGACTTTGAGGCCATCGCAGTGGGTTCGCTTGCCGCTTTGTCGGCGTCCTGGGTCAGATCATTCGATGCCTCGGGCATTTCGGCCTCGCATAGCGGAAAACACACCTCTGGATTGCCGTCCGACTGCTTGGCGTGCACCGCCGTTGTGGCGGCGAACAAGGCAATCAACAATGCGGTGGCTTCGATTTGGCGATTCATGGTGTCTCCCTTTGGTGGTTTGGTTCGTTGATGGGGAGCATTGTGACAACGAAAATATCGTATTTCAATACTATTGCACGTTAGTATTGTATTGCGGTACGATTCGATTTGCAAAATGAGTTGTCGTCCAATCCCGCACACCGGAACCCCAAATGACCAGCAAAGCAACCACCCGCACGCTCCTGGCTGCAATCAAATCCAGCCTCAAGGCCGACAACATCTCCTACCGCACACTGGCCGAAAAATTGGACCTTTCCGAATCGAGCATCAAGCGCCTGTTTGCCGACGAGACGTTTACCCTGAAGCGCATCGACGAAATTTGCGAGGTGCTCGGCATCGACATGTTCGAACTCGCACGGCGCGCGCGCGGTGCCGCTGCGGACACCAACGAGATGAGCGACGAGCAGGAGACCGCATTGGCGGCCGACCCGCGTCTGCTGGGCCTGTTCTATTTGTTGTTCAACGACTGGACGGTGGAAGAAATCCTCGTCTCACATGACTTGAGCAAACCCGATTGCACGCTCCTCTTGGCGCAACTGGAGCGCACCGGCCTGATTGAGGTCGGCCTCAATGACCAGGTGAAATTGCGTGTACCCAAGTCGCTTCGATTGCAGCGCAATGGCCCCATCCGCCGCGCACACGGCAAGTCCGTGGTGGGTGACTTTCTGCAAGCTGACTTTGTGGCGCTTGGCGCGTTCTTCCGCTTCGAATTTCGCGATTTGTCCAAAGCTTCTGTCGCGCTACTGGAACGCAAGCTCGAACGCATCGGGCAGGAGTTCCACGAATTGGCCGAACTGGACAGCTATCTGCCGCCGGGCGAACGCGAGACCATCGGCATGGCCTTGGGCATCCGGCCCTGGACCATGCAGTGGGTCACGGGAATCAAGAAGAAGCCAACCTAGTGTCCGTTGCACGTCTCTAGATACGCGTACACGGCGATACAATGCTCGTCCTCGCATCGATAGAACGCAAATGTCAAAGCCCTACGATACAAAACTGCTGGCCGAAGCGAAGTCTCGCCAGTGGTTCTATGAGTTTGACTTGCCGGATGGCAGCCGAACCAAGAGTTATTTGCCAACCGGAGTGGAACAAGTCCACACCACTAGACGCGACATGTTGGACAGCATGCTGGATGCGCAACTCGGTCGCGATTGCTCAAGTTCCACAGTGGTTGATCTGGCCTGCCACCAGGGCTGGTTTGCGTTGCACTTAGCCAAATGCGGCTTTCAGCGCGTGCTCTGCGTGGACGAGCGCGAATCGCATCTGGATGACACGCGCCTCATGGCGGAACTCGCCGGCGCG
>JBJXEY010000307.1:0-2607 GCA_046153355.1 Burkholderiales bacterium | reverse complement strand
CGCAGTTCGTGCGGGCGGTTGGCCGCGCACATCATGCCCAGCACCAGCAGGCTGCGCATCTTGCGCGAGATCCCGGGTCGCCCCCAGACTTCGCCGTAGGCATATTGATTGATGAATTTCTGCAGCGGCGCGCCGAATTCGCCGACCGTCGCCATGCGGTTCTCGACCACCGTTTCGCCAAAAATCTCCTTGCGGATCTTCAGGCCGGCTTGAATCATTTCCTGTTCGTCCACGTCTGCCGTCTCCTATGCAAGTAAAACCAGGGCTGCCCGATTGCAATTCCTGGCACACCGGAACTTTACACGCATTGGGTCGGCAGGCGTGCGAGCAAAGTCGCAAAGCAGAGCAGGGACGCGGAGTCATTGGAGTGCGGGCACTCAACAGTGGCGGCGAGCGTGACGGTATGTTCGCGCTCACCCGGGCGGAGAAGGCCGAGGTGGTTGCAAATTGCAACCACCTCGCCAGGCTCAAATTCTCGCCGGTAGCACTCCTGATCGAACGTAAAAAAAGATGATCTCCTGTTACTGCCCGGATTCGATTTGGCTTGGCGCCGAGACTTACTCAAAAAAATCCGCTTGCGTACCGGTTCGCACGAAGATGATAGATCCATCATCGCGCAATTGGTAGATTAGCAAGAAGTCGCCACCGACGTGACATTCGCGAAATCCTTCCCAATCGCCAGTAAGCCCGTGATCGAGGTACTCGGGTGGCAGGGGAGCATCGTTGGCAATGAGAAGCAGCATCGCCTCCTTGAGGCGATGCAGATCTTAGCGGCCTGAATGACTCAGGCGCTGCCAGTCTTTCTGAAACTGCTTGGTCTTATCGGTGCTTCTTGGCGGGTTTGCGCGTTTTTGCTGCGCCGACTTTTTCGATGTCATCGAAGAGCTCCTGTGCAGCACCGAACGTCGCCCGCTTCATTGACCGTGCCTCTTTCATTGCGGCGATGGTGATGGCATTGGGCGTTTTCACCTCAAACGGCAGCCCCTCTTGAACCACGACCTGGCGCAGAAACAGGCGGATTGCATCGCTCAAATTAAGTCCGCACGCCGCCAGCACCTCGCTGGCGCGATCCTTCAAGTCCGGTTCGATTCGAGAACGCACGTCAGTCGATTTCAGCGTCAACATATACAGCCCTTTCTCACAATTGCACGGGCAACCAACCCAGTTGAATTTGCAGGTTATCGCTCCGCTGTCACTAGCTTGGTAGCGACAAACAACTATCCGAATAATGTGGCTGCATTGTAGCTACGTTTTACCTCCAATGTCAAGACGCAGCCTTGTCCAATGGGGTTTGAGTCTGAGCGGGGGACGTGATTCCAACGGGGTTTGAGTCTGAGCGGGTATCTGGGATCGATCATGATGCGAGGCATGGTGATCGATATGAACGACAAGTCAGGGAGCGCGGGGTCAGGTCTTGACTTTTGCCTCGAACGTCGAGATCAACCGGAGAGCGGGGTCACGGAGAGCGGGGTCAGGTCTAGCCAAGTAGCATCGCTGACGCACCAGGTTGGGTCGGAGCGGGGGGTCTGGTCTTGACTTTTGCCTCGAACGTCGCGGGAGCACGGGGTCAGGTCTTGACTTTTGCCTCGAACGTCGAGATCAACCGGCTGATGCGCGACACCGACAATCCCGCGGCTTGCGCGATCGCCGTCTGCGTATGGCCACCTTCGCGATACGCCAGCACAATCGCCTCATCGCGATTGGCCGACTTGAAACAATGCGCCAATGGGCGCGCAGTTCGACGCTGCTGCGCGCGTGGCACCTCGCGGACGGGCGCGGCGAGACGCGCCTGCATGCGTTTCACAAATGCATCGCCGCCCAGATAGATCTGCGCCTGCAGGGCTTCGTCCCACAACCTGACGCCCTTGCCCTGTGCCACAAACGCCGCGTACTTGGCCGGGCCATCGCGCAGCGGCGCACGTGGCGCCAACCTCTTGTGCAACGCCGAACTGTCAAGCCAGGCCAGCGCTTCCGCCAAACCCGTGTGCGCGCGATAACTGCTCCAGTTCCAATCCTCGGGACGCTTGACCATGCGCGCACGCACCGGATTCAAATCGACGTAACGGCAAACTTCCAGAAAGTAGGATTCCTCATCCACCAGCACCGCTTTGAAACGCCCCTGAAACAGGTGGCCGACTTTGCCATGGCGGCGGTTATAGCGCTGGGTATAGACGCCGTTCAAGTGCCGCATAAGCCGCAAGAGATTCGGCCGATGGGTCTGCAGGACGATGTGGTAGTGATTGTCCATCAGGCAGTAGGCATAAACCGTCGCTTCAAACCGGTCCAGACCTTCTTCCAGCACCGCCAGCCAGGCGGTGCGGTCGGCATCGTCATCAAAAATCGGCTCACGCCGATCCCCACGCGAGGTCACGTGATACAACGCGCCTTCAAACTCCAGTCGTAGCGGGCGGGACATTGACCAAGACTAGCGCGAGTGGAGGCAAAAGGCAAGACCTGACCCCTTTTCTTCTTGCAGTTCTTGAAGGCGCCGATGATCGACACACCGGTGGCCAACGGCACTTCTCCGCTCGCCGACTGGAAGGCCACGGTGAGATCCCCTGTGCTTGACCCCGTTGGCGTGCTCCACAGGCTGCTTGACGCATAGCC
>JBJXEY010000266.1:0-7807 GCA_046153355.1 Burkholderiales bacterium | reverse complement strand
CCCCCCCCCCCCCCCCCCCCCGCACATTTTCGGACTAGGCCGTTACTTCTGACGACAAGTAACTCTTTCGAATTACACGTCCTCATGTTTTAGATGACGTAAGCAAACGCCATTGAATTTGTTCCTTGTACTGGCGTGGTAACGGATGAATATCAAACGTCCGCCTTGAATCGGCCCAAAACGCCCGTGAATACAGCTTCTTCAGGCATCATGATGGTTCTGAAAGGAGGCACCGCGATGAACTGGCGCGAGCACATCGTTTCCGATCCGGATACTTTATTCGGCAAGCCCCGAATCAAAGGCACACGGATTGGTGTTGAATTTATTCTTAACCTGATGACTTCCGGATGGAGTCCGGCCCAGATTCTCGATAGCTATCCGCATTTACAACCTGAAGACTTGCAGGCCATGTTTGCCTATATTCAGGAATTTTTATTGGACGAAACGGTCATGATGCGTTCAATAATCAAACTCAGAAACATTGCGCAATGATGCAAACTCTGTTGCAGCCATTTTTTATTGGATGCAAGAATGAAAAGCTTTAATCTTCTTGATGTCGTAGCAACCTCCGAAGACATTCCTTCCAAAAATCTGGTGCGTGACCAGATAGGAACCGTAGTGGAATTGCTTTCCGCTAGTATGTTTGAAGTGGAATTTTGCGATGACAACGGCCGTAGCTACTTGTCAACAGCGCTTGACGCATCGCAGTTGATATTGCTGCGCCGTTAACCAATGGTCGCTGCTTGATGCCGCGTCGGCCTGACGGGCTCTCAGGCCCTTGCCATCCCATGGATCACATTTGATACGGCTTCAATTGTCGCCGAAACATCCCCAATATCACCTCCCAATCCGGATTCGACGCATGTTTGTCGTGCACATCGCGATCAGGCAAAGCGTAGCCGTGCTCGGCGCCTTTATGAACTTCAAAAAAGTATTTCAGCTTCGAACCTTTGAGTGAATCCGCGAGCGTTTGGATCATATTGGCCTGGGTGAGTTTGTCTTTCTCGAAGTGGCCGCAGCACTCTAGATTGTGACGCGCGTACCCAATTCGATGACGCGCTCGGGCGCCAGTTGGTAATACTCCGCCGCTGCGGGGCTGTTTCTTTGCATGAAGCGAAACAATTCACGGCGCCAGGAAAAGAGAGTCCGCCGCGTGGCGGGCGCGATAGTAGTCCTGCCCAAAAAGTAGGTGGTCTCCATCGGCTCGATAGGCACCGCATGGCGCGCGAGCAGTTCGAGCGCCTTGGGCACGTCGGGCTCTTCCATGAATCCATAACGAAGGGTGATTTGATAAACGTGATGCGCGTCGATAATTTGCAGTTCGACGCGATCGCGATCCGCCAGGCGCGGCACGTCCGCGTCGGCGATATGCAGAAATATCACGCGATCATGGAGGATCTTGTTGTGCTTCAAGTTGTGCAGGAGGGTGGTGGGAATGGCTTCGGGATCGGGGGATAGATAGATCGCCGTGCCTGGAACCCTTGGAATACTTGGGCCAAAAAGTTTCAGATAATCACCGATTAGCAGGCGGTGGCTGCGCTCGGCGGACTGCAATACCGTCACCGCCCGCTTCCAGGTGGAAAGCGCCGTAAATACGCATAGGCCGCAGGTCAACGGAAACCATCCGCCTTCCAGAAACTTGGTGGCGTTGGCGGCGCCAACAGATAAAAAGGATTGCGGATCGCCTCGGCGTCGCGCAGCACCAATGCGCCCTGGCCAAAGTAGTTGATCACCAGCGCCGGAAACACCAGACCGAACCAGGCCAGACGAATGGGAAGTTTGCCTAAATGGCCCATGTCCGCATACAGGGCTTCGCCACCGGTGATAGCCAAAAATACGGCACCCAGGATCACAAAGGCCAACCCGGGAGAAGTTATGGCAAAAAGCAGTGCATGGCGTGGATCTAGCGCAGCCAACACCTGCGGCGTTTGCGCGATGGAGATTGTGCCAAGCACAGCCAACACGCAAAACCACAGCGCCATGATCGGGCCGAATACTTTGCCCACCGCCCCGGTGCCACGGTGCTGAATCCAGAAAAGCGCCACGATCACCGTAACCGTGACGGGGATCACCCAATGCTCCAGCGCGGGCGTTGCCACCGACACCCCCTCGACGGCGGAAAGCACCGAGATGGCAGGCGTGATGACGGCGTCGCCGAAAAACAACGATGCACCGAAGATCCCGCAAATCGACGCGAACCACGCTAGCCGCGGGTTGTTTCGCGTCAGACGCGTGGACAAGGCCAACAACGCAAGAATGCCGCCTTCGCCACCGTTATCAAAACGCAGCATCACGATCACGTATTTCACCGACACCAACACCATGATCGACCAGAACATCATGGAAAGAATGGCAAGCACATTGGCCTCGCTCATCGCCAGTCCGCCGGCGCGGCCGAACGCTTCCTTGAAGGCATACAACGGGCTGGTACCGATGTCGCCATAGACCACACCCAGCGCCGACAGGGTCAGCAGAGCGAGGGGGGAGTGGGTATTGGATTCGTTGTGGTGGGCAGAAGCCTGGGGCATGGAAAGCTAGCCAGGACGTCGAAGGCGGGCACTATACGCTCACGAATATTGCGTTGCAACAAAACTGAAACGAGAATTTTTATTTTTATTTTTCAATAAGATATAGTAGTTATTGAATTCCTACAGTCAATCATTTCGGTCAAGTTATTGTGCCGCATTACTCCAGGGTCACGTTTAGCCGTTTGGTCAATTCCAGGTATTTTTGGTACTCGGATTGCAGAAAGGTTGCAAATTCCTCCGGCGTTCTGGGCGCCGGCATGAACGCACGTGCCATGAAATTCTTGCGCACCTCTTCCGTGGCCAGCGCCTGGTTCACCACGCCATTGATGCGGAACACGATCTCGCGTGGTGTACCCAGCGGCGCCAATAGACCCTGACCGCTGGGCACATCCACGCCTGCTATGCCCGCTTCAGCAAGCGTCTGAATGCCCGGCGCCAAGGGCGAGCGCGATGCGGTGGTCAATGCCAGCGCGGTCAATTTGCCCGCCTGCACCTGCACGAGTGCGGACAAATCCAGAATCGCGGTATCAACCTCCCCGGCGAGCACCGCGAGCATTGCCGGCGCGCTACCTTTATAAGGCACATGGACCAGATTGGCGCCGGTGGCGCGCATGAACATTTCAGTCGCGAGATGCGGACCGGCTCCGGTACCGGAAGAGCCATAGGTCAGGCCACCCGTCTTGGCGCGTGAGAGGTCGATCAACTCGCGCGGTGAGCGAACGCTACTTTTGGCATTCACCACCAGAATAAACGGCGCATCCGACATCTGCGCCACGGCGGCGAAGCTCTTCACCGGGTCGTAGCTCAGATTTTTGTACAGGATTCCCGAGACGATGTGGCCGGTGAGCCCGGCCATCAACAGCGTGTAGCCATCCGGCAGCGATGAGGCTACCGCCGCCGCGCCGATGGTGGTGCCGGCGCCAACGCGATTCTCCACCACCACGGATTGTTTGAAACTATCGGATATTTTGGCGGCGATGATGCGACCGGCCGCATCCGCCGCACCACCCGCGGCATAGGGAATCACCATGCGTAACGGTTTGGTGGGATAGGTTTGCGCTACGGCTAACGAGGGGGCGATCGAAAGCACACCCATTGCCAAGACGAAGAGTGATTTGAATCTCATTTGCTATACCCTTGTTTGAGTTTCATGGTCGATCTGCCTACGCAAGCGCAGGCAACCGATTCCTTAGCGCCTGCGTTTCGACAACATCCAACTTTCCCTCAGGCGTCAGCACCACCGCATACACCTCGCGCGCCACTTTCTCCGATACATAACCTTGCCTTACATCGTGGGCCACACGCTCCGCATCGCGTTCCTGCGGCGGCCCAAAACCACCGCCGCCCCCGGAGAGCAAAGTGTAGACATCACCTTCCTTGAAGCGGCGAAACATTTTTCCATTGGGGAAGTCGGTCAATTCCTTGCCATCGATTCGCAATCGATATCCGTTGCCGGCGCCTTCCATGCCGCCCGCCAGACCCCAGGGCTTGCAATGTACCCGTTCCATTTGCGTGTTCAAGGCGATGCCGGTGCGTACCCTGACCGCGCGCTCCGCGCCCAGTCCACCACGAAACTTTCCCGCTCCGCCTGAATCCTCGCGCAGCGCATGTTTTTCGATAATGATCGGGTATTTATTTTCCGATTGCTCGCACGGTGCGTTATGCGTATCGCCATCATTTAAGCATACGGTGGCACACATGCCGTCTTCATTGTATTTCGCGCCCCAGCCACCGCCCATGGGGCCGAGCGACCCGACAAATAATCGGCCGGTTTTGGGATGAATGCCGCTCATGTGCCCGGAGACCAGATCGGCGAAGTGACCAGCGATGGTTTGTTTTGGCAAGGCTTTTTCCATCGCCTTGAAAATGGTATCGACCACCGTCATGGGCACCGTCATCCACACTCGCATCGCGGCGGGACGCACCGCAGTCACCACGCTCGCCTCGCCCAGAATCACTTTCACCGGGCGCAGGCTACCCTCGTTCACCGGGTAATCCGATGGCGAGGTCAAGCATTTGTAGGCCACCTGCGCGCAACCGTAGCCGGTGCTGGGGCCCGAGTTGTAGAACCCACGCACCTGCTTGGCGATTTGCGACAGATCCACCGTCATCTCATCGCCCTCTTTGATCACACGAACGCGGATTGGCACGCGCTTGCCGGTTTCCACACCGTCGTCATCCATATACGACTCAGCTTCGTACACGCCATCGGGAATCAGCCGCGTGCGCGCTCGCGCCAGGGCCTCGCTGTTATCCATGATGTTACGAATGGCATCGAGCACCGGCTCGCGACCGTAGCGATCAAGCAGCTCCAGCATGCGTTTCTCTCCCGATTTCACCGCGGTAATCTGTGCACGCAGATCGCCCATGGCTTTTTCCGGGATGCGCACATTCATCTTGATGATGTCAACCAGATCTTGATTAATGACACCCTTGTTCTGGTACTTCATGATGGGAATCTGCAGCCCCTCCGAATAAATATCGGTGGTCACCCCACCCAACACGCCGCCCACCTCGGCCCAATGCGCCATGCAACAAGCAAACGCACACAGCTTTCCGCCATGAAATATGGGCTTGGCAAAGGTGAAGTGATACAGATGGCTGCCAGTGGTATAGGCGTCGTTGGTGACGAGGATGTCCTCAGGGTAGATGCCGAGTTCTGAACCGTTAGCCGCGCCCTGTTTGGCGAAATGTTCGCGAAACGCCTTGACGGTATTAGACATGCCGCGAATGAACGAGGGCAGCCCTAAACCGATGGAAACCGTTTCACCTTCAGCGGTAAATAAACCGGTGGTGAAATCCAACGCCTCGTAAATGATCGGGTTATAGGCGGTGCGGGTGAGGTTGATTTTCATCTCCTCGGTCACCGCCATTACGCCATTGCGAATGATTTCGGTGAGGATGGCGTCGGCGCGCGTGGCGCGAGCCGGCGCACGCGATTTGACGGGTCGAGACTTAACCCTTTGCGTTTTAACTCTTCGCGATTTCTCTACGTTCTTAGATCGACCTGCCACCACGTTTTTCTCCTCGCTAATTTTTCTCGCCAAGTTTTTATCTTTGAATCGGTAAGTTGCCCTCAAGCACTACGATGATAGTTCGAGCGCATCCACAAACCCAGCAATGCAAAACCCAGCCCAAACAAGGCAATCATCGGCGCGAAACCAAACACGCTGACCCCCGCACCCATCGCAAACACCCCTAAACCCTGGCCACTTGTCCAGCTTATGCCAAACAAGGCGAGCCCCACGCCTCGCGATTGCGGCGCCGCCTCGGTGCCGCGTATTTGCAGGATGTTATGCATCATGTAAAAACCAAACCCTACCCCCAGCATGCAAAGCGCCGACATCTGCCATACCGGCAGGAGCGCGATCGCGATGTACATAGCGCCACACAACAAGCCGCCGGCGAACGTCTGTGCGCCGGGATTATTCCAGCGTACGAAAAATCGTATCGACATATTGAACATCAGCCCACCCAGGCCAAATCCGGCAAGCGACAGCCCGATGAGAGTCAAGGGCAGATCGAAACGTTCTTTGAGCAACGGGCCGACGAACGCAAAGGCGCCAAAGAAGAAAAATGCCTCCACCGCTGCGGTCAAGGAGACTTTTCTCGCCTCATAGATTTTCCACACCTCGGCATAGCGTTTAATTGGATTGATGCTGCCTGGCGTGCGCCGTTCGCTACGCCACAATTTTCGCGTCAAAGCAATATAGGCGAGCGCCATCAATCCATAAGTCAAACCGTGCAGAGCGAAGGTGGCGCGCCAACCAAAGGCATCGGCCACCAACCCGGCCACCAGCGGGCCGAATGCATGCCCGAGAACATTGCCAATCACGTAATGCGCGACCGCGGTTTGGCGTTGCGCCATCGGCACAGTATCGCCGATAAAGGCCATCCCCAAGACGAACGATGCCGAGGTCACCACACCCGCAGTGGCGCGCCACAACGCCAGCGGCACGAGTCCCGTCGCGGTGGCGCATCCCAATAAAACCAGTGATGACAAGGCCAGCGTAATCGTACTCACCAGCAACTTACCGAAGCGATCTCCTAGCGGGCCAAAAATGCACTGCCCCACCGCGTAGGCAAGGGCGAACACCGTGATGATGTACGCAGCCACCGGCACACTCACCCCGAACTCTGTAGAGAGCGCGGGCAGCATCGGCTCGACCGCGCGCGTGGCCATGCCGGTGACAGCGCCGGTCACCGATAACAGAACGAGAGTGTGATTCATGCAATAAAGAGGGCGATGTTGGGGAAATAGTTGGATTGTGGCGTACGGGAGAATCAATCGCGCCGGGTTTCGTAGAAGCCAATTGGTTTTAGAAAACGTCTCCGAAGTGGCAGGCTTGCCGCGCCTCTGCGCGCTACAATCGTTTCGTGAGCGACCAACACGACAGCGGCTACAAGCTGCTCTTTTCTCATCCGCAGATGGTACGCGAGCTGCTGCGCGACTGGGTTCCGACGGAGTGGCTCGCCCAAGCCGACTTCTCCACCCTGGAGCGCATCAACTCAAGCTACGTTTCAGAAAGCCAGAAACAGCGCCACGACGACATGGTCTGGCGCTTGAGACTCAAGGATCGCTGGTTGTGGGTCTACCTCGTGCTCGAATTTCAGTCCGAATCAGATGAATGGATGGCCTTGCGAATGCTCGTGTACGTGGGTCTACTCGCCCAGGACTTGGTCAAGCGCGGCGAATTGGTCGACGGCCGTCTGCCGCCGGTGTTCCCCCTAGTGCTCTACAACGGTCTGCCGCCCTGGCGCGCCGCGCTCGATGCGGCGGATCTCTTCGCCACCGCTCCGCCCGGCCTTGCCACCTTCCGGCCTCGGCTTGCCTACCATCTGATCGATGAAGCGCGGTTGAAGCTCAACCCCGCCGAAAGCGTGCGCAGCGCCGTGGAGGCACTGTTCCGCCTGGAGCATGGGCGCACCCCCCAGGATTTGCGCGAGGTTATTCAGGCGCTCGATGCGTTACTTCGCGATCCTGCCCAGGCCGAAATGCGCCGCACCTTCACCGTTTGGATTAAATCGCTGTTGCGCCGCAAGGCCGGCTCGCATAGCATCGCGGATATTGATCGCATCAACGATATTCTGGAGGCCGACACCATGCTTGCCGAACGCATCGAAACCTGGTTCGAAGAGGCCACCCGCAAAGGCATGCAACGCGGGCTTGAGCAGGGGCTTGAACAAGGGCTTGAACAAGGGCTTGAACAAGGTCTTGAACAAGGGCTTGAACAAGGGCTTCAGCAGGGCCGTGAGCAAGGACGTGAACAGGGCCTTTT
>JBJXEY010000259.1:0-7080 GCA_046153355.1 Burkholderiales bacterium | reverse complement strand
GCACGACTTGCCAGGGATGGTTTCCACCACGCGAATGCTGATCACCGACAACGCGCGTGCCAGGTCTTTCGCCAGATTGAGGATCTGACTTCCTTTCACCCCGGTTGCCGGCTCGATTTCATAACGCGTAATCACCGGTCCCGGATAGGCCGCCAACACTTTTACTTGAACACCAAAATCACCGAGTTTTTTTTCTATCAACCGCGAGGTGTATTCAAGGGTTTCGGCGGACAAGGTCTCCACATGGGCGCCTGCTTCATCCAAAAGTTTTAGCGGCGGCAAGGGCGTATCGGGAAGATCTTGAAACAAATGCGCTTGTTTTTCTTTTTGCACGCGCGGCGATTTCGGAATATCCACCACCGGTGGCGCGATGCGAATCGGTTCGTGCACTTCGATCAACTGCTCGCGTTTCTCCTCCACCACGGCTTCGCGCTGTTCAGCCGCGATTTCGCCCACTTTACGATCACGTCGCGCGGCTAAGCGATCCATCGCGAATACATAGGACCATTCGATGGCAGCGCCAACCACCTCGAGAAAGGTCAGCCACGACACGCCGGTGAATAGCGACAGCCCGATGGCAATGAGGGTCAATAGCACCAGCGTCGCGCCGGTAAAACCCATCACCACGATGAGCCACTGCGACACCAACGCGCCGATCATGCCGCCAGGCGCCAAGGGTAATGTTGCTTTAATCGAATACAGGCGCAGCGTTTCCAAGCCGCTGGAAGCCGCGAGTAGTAGAGCAAATCCCAACAAGGCAATAATGAAAGGGCGGCGATCGCTAAGCGAACTACAATCCAGACGGCGATATCCCCAGAAAACGGCGTAAGCGAAAAATACCACCCACCAGTAGGCGGAAAGGCCAAAAAGGTAAAGCAGTACGTCGGCGAGCCATGCACCGACACGGCCTCCGGCATTTTGAATTTGCACCGCGCTGGTGGCATGCGACCAACTGGGGTCGCCACGATCAAAAGTGAGCAGAATCAGCGCGAGATACAACGCGCCTGCGATAAGCAGGAACCAACGGGATTCGCGCAATAAATTGGCGATTTTCCCCGGCAATGGCGCTCGATCTTCCTTCAATTTTCCCTTGATCCGCGATACCCCGGAAGCAAACTGTGATGGACCAATGACAGGACTCAACCAGACATGCGAATTCTATCAGGCCCAAGATGTGACTTGACTGTCGCCTTGTGAGCGTCGATTCACCATCATCCAGACAAAAAAAACCCCGCACTCGGCGGGGATTTTTTCATCAATGTGCAATCGCTACCGGCGCACAACGCACTCCATGCTTTTGCCCGAATTCACGGCGGTGCCGCCGGTGATGCTCTGAATGAACGACGCCGGCGGAGTAAATTGCAAGCCCGGGTCGGTGGAGAGGAATCGGGGCAAACGATCACGGCTTTCTATGGAACCAAATTGTCCGGCAAGAAAACTAACCGATCCGGCCGCATTACTAGCCACAATCTCGCCATCGGCGACCGATACATACACGGCGTCCTGCAGACTGCCGCACTTGGTGGTGGTGCAATCATCGGCCCCATAAGTAGTGCCGCGAATACCGATAGTGGCTGTAGCGGTGTTCATTTGATAGGCATCGGGATCGCCGCGTTTGCCGACCAAGCCGGTGACCGCGCGCATGCCGCCTTTGACTAAACCGAACACCATGTTGTCTTTCTTTGGCTCCTTGGGATCGAAGCTAAAGCTGTCAAGCTTTATCGCGGTATTGGGTTTTAGCGTTATCTGCCCGCCGTCGGGGAACTTCACCTGCGCGTAACTATCGCGCTGAGTGGTAACGGTATCCCCAGGCTGGATCTGCGATTTTTGCGAAAGGATGCGCACGCTGCCGTCGGGCTTTTGCACGGTTAGTGTTCCCGAAAGTTGCGATACCGCGCCATTGGCGAACGCTCCGGCGGATGCCATCGCCATGCCGCATATCATCAATGCACGTTGGCATTGTTTGCTAATCATCATGGGTTTGGTTGTCTTCATGGTCAAACTCCTTCTGAATTGGCCTTGCACATTTGCAATGTAGGCCCAATTCGCCCCGACTTCCAGGGAATAAGTCACGCTTTAAGTCCTTGAATTCACCGATTTCGTGAATTTTTCGGCGCCGCAGCCCGGACTTGGGTTGCCACGATCGCCGCCGTCAGTCCACGGCGAGTATGTTCTCCCTTAGAAAAATCGAGCTGCCACGCACCTCGATATACCCTCCCGCCTGAAGGTCTTTCATGACTCGACTCACCATTTCGCGCGAGGCGCCAATCATCTTGGCGATATCCTGCTTGGCGAGCTTCTTGGTAACCACCTTTTGTCCCTCGATGGTTTCAGCCATCTCCAACAACAAACGCGCCACGCGCCCATACACATCCATGAGCGCTAAACTGCCGATTTTTTTATCTGCCTCGCGAAGCCGCCGCACCAGACCACGCATAACGGTCATCGCAAGCTCGAAGTTCTCCGAGAGACATTTCTTGAAATCGCGCTTGGAGAGCGTCAACAGCTCGCAGGTCTCCAGGGCGATTACCGTGGCGGAGCGAGGGCTGTCATCAAGCAGACCCATTTCGCCGAAAAATTCGTTGGAGCTAAGAATCGCCAGAATCACTTCGCGACCTTCATCGTCGCTCATCATGACCTTCAAACGACCGGAGATGATGACGAAAAGCGAATCCGTCATATCACCCGCGGAAATAATCGTGGTGTTGCGCGGATAACTTTTGCGCGACACCAAACTGGTCAATAGGCCCAACTGGCCCTCTGGCAATACCGAAAACAACGGTACATTGCGCAGCAACAACGTCGAAACATGAGCCTGCGGCGTGGCCATGGAAATCCCCTATTACGTCACTAGCTGCTTATGGTAACAGTTCTCTTGCAACGCGCAGCAATCGGCTCAATCGAATCAATTCAATCGAACGCCGATTATCGCAAGCTGCCCTGAGGGATCAATTGCACGAAGGCGAATTGGAATCGTCCGAAGCACCCAACCCCGCGCGCACACGCGCCGCGCGTGTTTCCTCGTTCGCCGCATAGATGATGTAACCAAGCAAACCATCGTAGGCGCGTGGCGAATTGGCGGTGATGAACGCGGAGGAAAGGCTGGGGTGGATCACCGTACTAATGGTGCCGCCTGCCGAAAAACTGCCTTTGATTTGGTCACCAAGACTAATGGGAACGTTACTCGCGCCAAACAATCCCGTGCCGGGGCCGCCAATCATGATTAAGCCACCGGGGATAGTCACGGAATTGAAGGTCCCGGCAGATGCGCTCAACGAGCCGCCCGCCGACACCGACGGAGACGACGATGAGATAAAAGTGATCACCCGGTTCGTTCCAGCACCGCCGATAAATAGCGAAATATCGCCAGAATTAATAATCCCCGCGGAACTGTTCTTTCCCGATCCACCGATCATGACGATATCTCCGCCCGTTCGGATGATCAGTTCGGTGGGGTCTATCTTGGCGCTCGCGGTTGATTGTCCAAAGTTCGGCGTCACACCTCCTGTAAGCGTCAACGTGCCACCAATATCGATTTCCTTCTTGGTACCTGAAAACAGGAAGGCGTCAGCTGAAGCAATCGCACCACCGCCTCTGGAGGTGTCGGTAATCGCCGTGCCAGCGGTAATTTTGAAGTTGCTCTTATTGTCAACACCCATGCCTTTGATGAACATTTCATCGGCAACCAAAGCCGTTACCGCGGTCGATTTCATGGTCGGCCCGGTGGTAATCGCGACGGCATTGCCCCCCGTCATTTCGATATCGCCGCTAACATAAACTTCAAGTTTTCCCGTCGCCTCGATTACCGCATCGGCGCGCTGGGCCAATCCAGGTGTGGTCGAAGCCGCAGGTCCCGACGCATTGAGTATCAGGCCCGCCACAGGTTGTGGTGTGGCGCCATCCTTGGTTCCAATAACAATGTTCTTGGCTTTAACCTCCAGGGGGAAGGAGGTTGCCGTGGGAGCGCCACCGGTATAAAAAGAGATTGGTTGCGTCGTTAGTACTACCTTGCCGCTACCGCCACCAGCCTGCGGTGCGGCATTGGGATTGCTTGGATTAACTTCGCTTACGTTGGCGTTGGCGCGTAGCGTCAGATCGCCCTTCATGTAGATCGAGCCATTGACCACGATATCTCCCGTCGAAACCAACTTTAGATCGTGATCGAATTGTTCCGCCGTTACGACGCCATCCGCGGATATTGACAGCACCTTGCCAACCGCGACACCTTGTTTCGCGGCATCGGTCGGTGCGTTGATATTGATGTTGCCCGCGGCGCGTAAATTGAGCGAGCCGCCGGACTGCCCCGCGTTGATGTCCTTATTGGTTATCTGCACGTTCAAATTAACATCCCCGGCTGTCGCATAGAAAAACACATCCTTGCCGTTGATGCTGCCGGTGGAAATATTTTGCGAAGGCGAAATGAATTGAATGCTTGCCGCGGTGCCGATGCCGAAAATCGTGGTGCCATTGATACTCTTATATTTGATATCGCTGGCCGCATACGGCGCATTCGGTGGCACCTGGCCTGCCGACAAGCGGGTCTCCAGGGTCAGCGGCCCCACGCAATTGCCCGTACCCGCCACCGCCGGGACGCCGCAGCCGCCAATTCCCACGGGATTAGCCGGGGATGTCTTGTTATTCTCAAGTGTGATGGTGGCGACCTGAGCACCGTCGTTGAACGTGATTCCGGTGAGATTGCCTTGCGATAGAGAATCCGCATGAAACGCCTGTATACCCGCGTCAGCAGTCGTGCTCTGCAAAATTGGACCAGTCGAATACAAATTGATATTGCCGTTCATCGTCGCGTAGCCGGATCGAATCGGTGCGTTGATGTTGATCGGCCCGAGCTGGAATCCGCCAGTGCCCCACGCCGCTTCGCCGACATTGCCCATGCCTGTTGCACGTCCGGCGACCAATTTGACATTCCCGGAGGAGGCGTTGATCGCGTCGTTCACCGTAATGCCGCTATGGGCGCGCGCGGTGATATTGCCCGTAGCAAGCATTCCTCCGCCACTTGCCTCGGTGGTCAGGGTGCCACTTTGCACCGCGATATCGATGACGCCACCGGCATTGTCGACCGCCGTACCCGTGCCAGCTCCCGCAGGCCCCGCACGGGTGATATTCAAATTGCCACTCGCGGCATTCAACGTAATGTTGCCCACGCCAGAGTTATGCACCGCCAGGTTCGCGGTACCGGCGTTGCCAATGACATTGGTTGTGGTGCCGGTGGTGGTCGATATGGTCAACAAATGCGAGGCAACGTTTTGCGTGCCGATCCTTCCCGCCGCATTGGTTAGCGAAGCCGCGCGAATCTCCGCGTTCGGCGTGGATACCGCGAAATCAACGTTACCGCCAACATTCACGCTGTCAGTCTTGGTGGCATCCCCAACATACAGAGTCCCCGTTGCGGCCGTGGTAATCCTTGCTAGGTCATCGGTGCCAAGAAGACCCGCGCCCAATCCCGCGCCACTAGCCACTAAATTGATCGTGCCGTTTCTAGAATGCGCGATGGTGAGGGTGCTGGTATTGGCGTTAATTGAACCCGCGGCAGAGGCGGTGAAATCCCAGTCCGTGCCATTGAACTCGATCGGATTGGAATTCGAGTTCATACCATTCGCGATCGTTATGCGACCATTGGTTCCGTTACCTTGCGCGCCAGCATTGATGGTGAAGGGCTGATTGCTGGTAATCGAACCGGCGAAACTCACATCGCCGTCATTCGCGTTCAAGGTACGAATTCCGGCGGTACCCGCAATGACTACTGGGCCACCCAATTGCGTGATGTGGCTCGCTGCGGTGATGTCATCGTTGATATTTAGCGTACTACCCGTGGTCAAGGTAATCGCGCTTGCGCTATCGAGTGAGCGAGCCGCGGTAACGCCAGTGAAATTGCCGCCGTTTGTAGGGATGTTAGCGAGGGTTACGTCATCAGCGTCCTGGAAGGTGATCGAACCCGCAGTCGTGGTTGCGCCCATGGTATTGACGTCATTGGTCGCGGTGTTCACGTTTATGCCGCCACCGGCGACCATCCCTAAGGTGTTGGCGATGACCTTGCTCGTGGCGGCTTGGGTGATGCTGGTGCCCGAGGTGAGGTACACATTGCCTGTGCCTGCGTTTACGTCGTTGGTGAGGTTCAACGTGCCTGCGGTGGCACTTGCCGTCTTGATGTCCACGTTGGCGTTGTTGGTGGAGATCGCGTTGGTGGCGGTGATGCCGGTGAAGTTTCCCCCGTTGGAGCCTACGTTGGCTAAGGTGAGCGCATCGGCGTCTTGATACTTGATCGTGCCTGCCGTGGTCGCCGCACCCAAGGTGCCCACATTGTTCGTCGCCGTGTTCACGTCGATTGCACCACCGGCCATCATCCCCAAGGTGTTGGCGATGATCTTGCTCGTGGCGGCTTGGGTGATGCTGGTGCCAGTGGTGAGGTACACATTGCCCGTGGCTGCGTTGACGTCGTTCGTGACATTTAGCGTACCGGTGGTGGCGCTGGCGGTCTTAATGTCCACATTGGCGTTACTGGTGGAGATCGCGTTGGTGGCGGTGATGCCAGTGAAGTTGCCCCCATTGGTAGCTACGTTGGCTAACGTTAGCGCATCGGCGTCCTGATACTTGATGGTGCCCGCCGTGGCCGCCGCACCCAGCGTGCCCACGTTGTTCGTGGCCGTGTTCACATCGATTGCCCCACCGGCCATCATCCCCAAGGTGTTGGCGATGATCTTGCTGGTTGCCGCCTGTGTGATGCTCGTGCCCGTGGTTAGGTACACGTTGCCCGTGCCCGCGTTCACGTCGTTGGTGAGGTTTAGCGTGCCCGTGGTGGCGCTTGCCGTCTTGATGTCTACATTGGCGTTGTTGCTGGAGATCGCGTTGGTAGCGGTGATGCCAGCGAAGTTGCCCCCGTTGGTAGCAACGTTAGCTAAGGTGAGTGCATCGGCGTCTTGATACTTGATAGTGCCTGCTGTGGTCGCCGCACCCAGCGTACCCACGTTGTTCGTGGCCGTGTTCACATCGATTGCCCCACCGGCCATCATCCCCAAGGTGTTGGCGATGATCTTGCTCGTGGCTGCTTGAGTAATGCTCGTG
>JBJXEY010000245.1:0-13215 GCA_046153355.1 Burkholderiales bacterium | reverse complement strand
GGCATCAGCATAGTGAGTCATCAAGGTGATAGCGGAGACCTTGTCGAGCGCCCGTAGGCGTTGCAGCGCGGCTCGCGATTGTGCCGCTCGCAAACCCAGCCGATTCATCCCCGAGTTGATTTTGAGCACCACGTCCATTGGTTTTTCCAATCGTGCCGCTTCGAGCATGGCAATCTGCTCTGAATGATGGATGACAGGTGTGATGTCATAACGTGAAACCAAATCGATTTCCGCAGCCTGGAAATACCCCTCCAACAACAACATGGGTTTCGACCAGCCTCGCTCGCGCGCAGCGATCGCTGCATCAAGCTCCAACAGCGCCAAGCCATCGGCGCCGTCCAACGCCACTTGTACCCTCGCCAACCCATGCCCATAGGCATCGGCCTTGACAATCGCCCAAATTCGCGTGGCGCCCACGCGCTGTCGCACCAAAGCAAGATTGCCGCGCAAGGCGTCCAGATCGATTTTTGCCGTGAGAGGTCTCATCGGGCGATTCAAACACATCTGCCGAGTCGCGGCCACTTGACAATACGCAGCAGGTTAGAATTTTTTTCAATTGATCGATTCTATTCCTGCCGCATCCCAATTATGGCGGCGCATTCGCCACTCCCACGGCACAATCGACAAGGACCAAAACGCCATCCAGCCATGGTATAAAGCCGCACCATAAAAAGCCGCAACGGCGCCGGAGGCCTTTTCGGGCCTGCCAGGCAAGTTCGATAAGGAAACAGAAATGGCGGGGACCGATTTATCCGCCCGGTTCGACGTAACCTTTTTGTCGACCAGGTGAAGGCATGAAGCGCGGCTTTTACACCATCATGGCGGCGCAGTTTTTCAGCTCGCTCGCTGACAACGCGTTGCTGATTGCCTCCATTGCGCTGCTGATCGAAATGCAGGGCCCGGCGTGGATGACGCCGCTGCTCAAATTCTTTTTTACCGTCTCATACGTGGTGTTGGCGCCGTTCGTTGGCGCGTTCGCCGATTCCCTGCCCAAGGGTCGCGTAATGTTCATCACCAACACCATCAAGATTTGCGGCTGTTTGATGATGTTTTTTTATTCCAGCGCCGCGGTGTTCGGCTTGCGTGAGGACACCTGGGTACTGCTTTCCTATGCGCTGGTTGGTCTGGGTGCTGCTGCCTATTCGCCGGCGAAGTACGGCATCCTCACCGAATTGTTGCCCGCCAAACAACTGGTATTGGCCAATGGATGGATCGAAGGCCTTACCGTCGCATCAATTATCCTTGGCACGGTATTAGGCGGCGCGCTCATCAGCCCGAAGATCTCCGCTATGCTGCTTGCCCTGGATATTCCGCATTTCGATGCCGGCATCGATACGCCGGCGGAAGCCGCTATTCCCATCATTGCGCTGGGCTACATCATCGCCGCGACGTTCAATCTTTTCATCCCGGATACCGGCGTGCGCTACGAAAAGCAAACCCAGAATCCGCTCCTGCAAATCAAGGAATTCGGGCATTGCTTCACCACCTTGTGGCGCGACAAACTGGGACAAATTTCGCTTGCCATCACCACGCTTTTTTGGGGCGCGGGCGCGACCCTGCAATTCATTGTGCTGGCCTGGGCGGACAAACATCTGGGGCTGGCGCTCGACAAGGGCGCTATATTGCAGGGCATGACCGCAGTGGGTATAGCTTTTGGCGCGGTGGTGGCGGCGCGTTACGTGCCGCTGAAAAAATCGCTCAGCGTATTGCCCGCCGGCGTGATCATGGGCCTGGTGGTGATGGCCATGGTGGTGGCCTCTTGGTTACCGCTGGTCTACGGGTTGCTGATACTGATAGGCGCCATGGCGGGATTTTTCGTCGTGCCGATGAACGCCTTATTGCAACACCGCGGGCATGTGTTGCTGTCGGCAGGCCATTCGATCGCGGTGCAAAACTTCAACGAAAACACCTCTATCTTAATCATGCTGGCCCTGTACTCCTTCATGGTGAGTCAGGATCTGCACATTAACGTGATCATCGTTTTATTTGGCCTATTCGTTTCCTGCGCCACCTATATGGTGATCCGTTTGCATCATGCCAATCAGCGCCAGAGCGATTCGCTGCATTTGATCGGCATGGACAAACCGCACGGATAAGCCAAATTTATATGCAGCACCCATAGATGCATCCATAGGCAGCCATGCAATGCGGCGCGTTGGCAGCGCTCCTCAAAGGACCACGGGTTTATCGGACAGCTCGTTAGGATTGTTTTGCAAGGGCGGAAAGTGCTCGGCCAGCAAATCACTAATGGCGCGAATCCCGTGAATTGAACCCGATTCAAAGTTGCCGGCGGCGTATTGTTTTCGCATTTCACCGCAAATGACCTCCCACCCCTTGCTGCCCACACGCGCCTCGATACCACGATCGGCAAGGATCTCGACACAACGATCCGCGAGCAGAACATAGATCAATACGCCACTATTGTGTTCGGTATCCCAAACGCGCAGGGCGCCAAACACCTCGATCGCCCGGGCGCGCGAGCGACGCCCGCGCCAAAGACTACCCATCGGCAAGCCACCCTCGACCACGAAGCGCAACTCAGCATCGTGGCGTTTTTCTTGGTCGGTGACGCAAGCTTCAATCGCGGACAATACTTTTTTTGGAAAGGCGCGCCACACCAGCCACTCCGCCGCGAATACATGTCTACACCAACGAATCGCGCTCATCTCACCAATCTCCCGACGCGCCGCCGCCACCAAAACTGCCTCCGCCACCACTGAAACTATCGCTGCTGCTACTGCTACTGCCGCCACCCCAGCCGGATCCGCCGCTCCAACCGCCGCTATCACCGCCCAAATGACTGCCGTGCCCTCGGCCATTGAGAAGAATCAATAAAAAGGCGATCACCATGCCAATACCAGCGCTAAGCAATGTGCCCAGGGTCCACCAAGCCGCCGCGCCGAAGCCCAAGCTTCCTAGCGTCGCACCGGTTACGCGCCCCATGAGACCCGCTATAACCGAACCGACGGCGACGGCGACGAATAGCGGAACCAACAAATCCCATAACGTCGCACTACGCCCTTCCGTATGCGCAAATTCGGGCGCCGGCAAAACCTCGCCATCGATTAACTTCATCAGTTTCGCTGTGCCCTCGCGTATGCCACCAGCGAAATCGCCGGCGCGAAAACGCGGCGCGATGGCTTCGCTAATCACGCGTTTGGCCACCAGGTCGGGAATCGCGCCCTCCAAGCCATAGCCAACTTCAATACGCAATGCGCGATCATCCTTGGCCACCACCAAGATCACACCGTCGTCCACCTTGGTTCGGCCAATTTTCCAGGCCTCGGCGACACGAATCGAATATTGCTCAATGGTCTCGGGCTTGGTGCTGGGCACGAGTAACACCGCGACCTGACTGCCCTTACGCTGGGCAAAGGCCTTGAGTTCTTGGTCGATGCTGGCCAAGTCTTGCGGCGATAACGTGCCGGTGCTATCGACAATCGCGCCAGTGAGGACAGGTACCGCCACATCCTGCGCCGCCAAGTGCGTCGGCGCAAAGGACAATCCCGCCAGGCCCATCGCGAGCAGGCCGCACAGGCGGGAGAACATAGGAATTACTTTCCGGGGTCTGGTGCGGCGGGAGCAGTTGGCGCAACCGGCGCTGCCGGCGCTGCCTTATCAAAGCTAACCGCTGGCGGCTTAGCGATGACTTGTTCGTTTTCCACGCTGAAATTGGCCTTGGTTTCGTAACTGAACATCATCGCGGTCAAATTCACCGGGAATTGGCGCACCAAGACGTTGTAGCCTTGCACCGACTTGATGTAACGGTTACGCGCCACGGCGATGCGGTTTTCGGTTCCTTCCAATTGCGCCTGGAGGTCGCGAAAACCCTGGTCCGATTTTAAGTTCGGATAATTTTCCGATACAGCCAATAAGCGCGACAACGCGCTCGACATGGCGCCCTGCGCATCTTGAAAGCGCTTGAAAGCCTGTGCGTCATTGACTAATTCTGGTGTCGCCTGAATGCTGCCCACACGCGAACGCGCCTCGACTACGGCGGTAAGGACCTGCTGCTCCTGCGCGGCAAAAACCTTTACCGTATTGACCAGATTGGGCACCAAATCGGCACGGCGCTGATATTGGTTTAACACCTCCGACCAGGCGGACTTAACCGCTTCGTCCTCGCGTTGGATGTCGTTGTAACCACAGCCGCCCAGTAATAGCAGCAATGACCCCAGCAACAATGTTTTCATCGACATTCGTATGACTCCCATGGCCTTAAGTATTTCCAATATGGGGGCGCCACCCAGGTATTGCAAGTCGCCACCGCGCAACACCCGGGTCTTTATGCGCTTTTATTCGCCATGGTTGCCATGGCGAAACACAAATCCTCCCAAGCACGGGCTTTGTCGGGCAGATTGCGTAAGAGATAGGCCGGATGGTAGGTAACGATGGTGGGCACGCCCTGGTAACGGTAGAGCTTTCCCCGCATGCTGGAGATATTGGCATCGGAATTGAGCAAGGTCTGCGCCGCGAAACGCCCCATGGCGAGAATTAATTTAGGCTGCACCAGTTGGATTTGACGCTCCAGATGCGGCGCGCATTGTGCCACCTCCGCGGGTTCGGGATTGCGGTTACCCGGCGGGCGGCACTTGAGCACATTGGCGATATAGACATTTTTCTCGCGCGACAGTTTCAGCGCGGCGAGCATGTTGTCCAATAACTTGCCCGCCTGCCCGACAAACGGCTCGCCGCGCGCGTCTTCTTCCGCGCCCGGCGCTTCGCCCACGATCATCCAATCGGCGGTTTCGTCGCCCACCCCGAACACCGTTTGTGTACGCGTTTTGCACAGACCACACGCGGTACAGGATTTCACCTGGGCTTTGAGTTGATCCAAGCTCATGCGGGCGATACGCGCGCTGCGTTCTCCCGGTTCCGTGGCGACCTTGATCATGTCATCATGCGTTTCGGTGGATCGCTCAAGATCAAGTACTGGCGCGGGCCTTCGGGCAATTGCCTGAGTCTCGACATCCTCTGGAGAAAAATTCCTTTCAGTCCCGCGAGCGGCCAGGTCAAGCTCGCGACTCGGCGCATCGCGCTCACGCGATCGCCATACCGGCGTCAGGCCCATTTCATCGAGAATTTCCAGCCTGCGATTCATAACTCGAGCGCAAACACCCAGGCATCTTCGCGGCCATGCGCGGCGGGGTAGTAGTCACGGCGCACGCCGATCTGCTTAAAACCAAAGCCGGCATACAGTTTTTGCGCGGAGGGATTGCTGGGGCGCACCTCCAGAATGATTTTTTCCGCTTTCATGGCGCGCGCGTTAGCGATGAGAAATACCAACAAACGCGCGCCGTGCCCACGCCGCTGGTGTTCGCCCGCGATACTTAGATTGAGCAGATGCACTTCGCCCGCGGCGTTCATCAACACCGAATAACCCAGCAGCACATCCCCATCACGGCATAACCAGCACGGGTATCCCGCACGCAGCGAATCGCGAAAATTCCCCAGCGTCCAGGGAAATTCGTAAATTTTTTCTTCTATCGCTATCACCGCCGCGAGATCGGACTCGCGCATTGGGTGATAACTAATCGAAGGGTAATAATTGATTGACGACCGCGGGACGGCACTCATTGGAGGGCACTCATGGATTCGACGCTTTGGTTCGTTCGCTGGTTTTCAAGGCGACTTTGTCGCGCAAGTATATCGGCAGCGCCATCGCCGCGGGCTTGCCTTCGCCGCGCGCGAATCGCGGACGCGCCAGACGCAGGATCGCGGCCGCGGTCGGTGTCAACTCCACTCGCGTTGCCGCAATACAAGTCCCAAGACGTAGAGCCAAAGCATCGGCATAAGCCAGAAACCCGGAGCCGCATCCTACCCAGCCCTGACCTTCAACCAAGGGCACGGCGCCGGGTGCACATAGGCCCGGCACGTTGACCACGCTCCACGAACCCGCCTGCCTGCGATAAGCGGCGTGATACACCTCGCTCATGCGCGCATCAATGCAGACCATAACTTGGTCCGCACCGCAATCTTCCGCCACTGCGAGCAAGGTTCCCACCCCCAGCACCGGCAAATCGCGTGCCAGCGCCAAGCCTTGCGTTACGCCGCAGGCGATACGTAATCCAGTAAACGCGCCCGGCCCTTCGCCATAGGCGATGCCGTGTATATCCACCATGGTCAATTGCGCCTCGGTGAGCAGCGCCTGCAGTTCGGTGAGAAGAATTTCCGCATGGCGTTGCTCGGCAAGGATGTGCCGAGAAAACACCTGTTCGCCATTGCTCACCGCCAACGAGCAGTACGAGGTAGAGGTCTCGATGGCAATGAGATTGTCGAAGCGCTTCATCGCGCGCCGACTATCGGCGCGCCTTCGCCATGCAGTGCGTAGCGATTCGTCGGCCTATCGAGGCCAAGATTCTCGCGCAACGTTTTGCCTTCATAGTCGTGGCGATAAAGGCCGCGTTTTTGCAGCTCAGGCACCACCAGCTCGGCGAAATCATCCACACCGCCGGGCATCCACGCCGGAAAAATATTGAAGCCATCGGCGCCTTCGTTCTTGAACCACGCTTCCAGATCGTCGGCAACTTCGCTGGCCGAGCCGATCAGCAGCCGGTGACGCCGTGCGCCCGCCACCTGGTAGGCCAGTTGTCGTAGCGTGAGATTTTCCCGTTTCGCTTTTTCCTGCAGCAACTTGGGGCCACTTGAGCCACGGTTCTCGATCATCGGCAGATCCGGCCCCGGCACATCGGCTGGAATGCCCGACAAATCGGCGCCGCCTAACATCTGCGACAGGAACCGCATCGCCTCGTCGCCATCCATTAAATTTTGGATGGCGTCAAATTTCTCCTGCGCCTCGGCATGTGTGCGACCGACAAACGGCACCACGCCCGGCATGACGCGAAGCGATTCCGGCGAGCGTCCCAGCTTCACCATGCGCGCCTTCAAGCCGCGATAAAACTTCTGCCCTCCGGCGAGATCGAGTTGACCGGTGAACACCACATCGGCAGTGGCGGCGGCAAGATCCTGGCCCGCGTCGGAGGAGCCCGCTTGAATGATCAAGGGATGTCCCTGTGGCGGACGGGCCACGTTGAGTGGCCCTTTCACCGCAAGCAACTCGCCGACGTGATTCAAAAAGTGCATCTTGGCTTTGTCGAAAAAAATGCCGCGCCTTTTATCGTGCAAAAACGCGTCATCCTCCCAGCTATCCCAAAGCGCTTTCACCACATCGAGGAATTCATGCGCGCGGTGGTAGCGATCCGCGTGTTGCATGTGTTTCGCCTGCCCATAGTTGGGCGCAGCGGCTTCGCGACCAGTGGTCACCACGTTCCAACCGGCGCGACCGCCGCTCAGGTGATCGAGCGAGGCAAACACCCTGGCCACGCTGTAGGGCTCGTTGTAGGTGGTGGAAACGGTGGCGGTAAGGCCTATGTGTTTAGTGATCGCGGCCAGGCCGGCGAGCAGAATCATCGGTTCGAAAAAAACCACTTCGCCCGAGGTTTGCAGCCGTTCGGCGGTCGCCCCGGCTTCACCCACTGACAAATGATCGGCAAGGAACAACAAATCAAAACGCGCGCGCTCGGCAGTTTCGGCTAAGCCCTTGTAGAAATCGAAACTCATCGCCGCACCCGGCGGCACTTGTGGATGCTTCCACGAGGCGACATGGCCGCCCGCCCAGTTGATCACCAGACCCAAAGCCATGTGATGTGATTTTTTCGGCGTAGCGTTCATTGAGAATTTTTCACGGTGACGAATTTCATGCGCGCATTCTATCCAGCTTGACGCCACCTGCCCGCTTCCTCATCATTGCGCGCTTTGCGCGCGATCTCAGACTTGCGCTTTGCGCGCGATCTCCGACCCGCGTTTTTCACGCATTCACCCACACTAAATTCATCGAGGCAGGTATGGCCAAACATCGCATCGCAGTGATCGCCGGCGACGGCATCGGCAGGGAAGTTATGCCCGAGGGCCTGCGCGCCATGGAAGCCGCGGGCAAAAAATTCGGCATCGAATTCGCCTGGACCGAATTTCCCTGGAGCTGCGAGTACCGCGTGAAGCATGGCCGCATGATGCCCGAGGATGCCTTGGATACCTTGCGCGGTTTCGAAGCGATTTATTTTGGCGCCTGCGGATTCCCCGGCGTGCCGGATCACATTTCGCTATGGGAAATGTTAATACCCATGCGCCGCGCCTTCGATTTGTACGTCAACCTGCGCCCAGTGCGGCTGATGCCCGGCATCGAGCCGCCGGTACGCAACCGCAAGGCCGGCGATATCGACTTCTGGGTGGTGCGCGAAAACACCGAAGGCGAATATTCGGCGGTGGGCGGGCGCAGCTTCGAAGGCACTGATCGCGAAATGGTGATCCAGGAAACCATCTTCACGCGCAAGGGCGTTGATCGCATCTTGCGTTACGCGTTTGAGTTGGCCAAAAGCCGGCCGAAAAAACACCTCACGTCGGCCACCAAATCCAATGGCATCGCCATCACCATGCCATATTGGGATGAACGTGTCGCGGCCATGGCGAAGCAATACCCCGAGGTGCGCGTCGATCAATACCATGTCGACATTCTCACCGCGCAGTTCGTGCAGCACCCGGATTGGTTCGATGTGGTGGTCGGCTCGAACCTGTTCGGCGACATCCTTTCCGACTTGGGGCCTGCGGTCACTGGCACCATCGGCATCGCGCCCTCGGGCAATATCAACCCGTCGCGCGAAACGCCTTCCCTATTCGAACCAGTACATGGCTCGGCCCCCGATATCGCGGGGAAAAACATCGCCAATCCGGTTGGGCAAATCTGGTCGGGCGCAATGATGTTGGAACACCTTGGCTACAAAGCCGCGGGTGACGCAGTGGTTAAAGCGATCGAGGCGGTACTCACCCAAGGCCCGCGTACCCGCGACATCGGCGGCACAGCCAGCACGCAGGAAATGGGAAAGGCGATCGCTGCGGCGATCTAGCCGCGTAGGATTTCAATGATTAACGATCCGTGGTTCTACGCGGTCGCGATACCGTGCGTCATCCTCACTGGCATTTCTAAAGCGGGTCTGGGAATCGCCGGGGGCATCGCCGTCCCCATCCTTGCGCTGGCCATCTCGCCCATTCAGGCCGCGGCCATCATGCTGCCCATCCTCCTGGTGATGGACGCGGTAAGCGTGTATTTGTATCGGCGCGAATGGAGCCGCGAACACATGCGCATCATTTTGCCCGCGGGAGTGTTGGGCTGCCTGATCGGCTGGGCGACGTTTCGCTTTCTCGATGAACATTCACTGCGCATACTGCTGGGGTTGATATCGCTAGGCTTTGTTGCCCAAAGCCTGATCAGCAAACTGCCCCCGGACCCCACGCCGCGATTCAGAAAAGGATTCTTCTGGGGAACCATTTCCGGACTAACAAGCTTTGTCGCCCATTCGGGCGGCCCGCCCTTGTACGTCTACCTTCTGCCACTGCGCCTGCCCAAAGCCATACACGTGGGCACCACGGTGATTTTTTTCGCCGTGGTCAACGCACTGAAAATTGTCCCCTACTTCACCCTCGGTCTGATAGACACTGCCAACATGACCACTGCGGCGGTGTTACTGCCGGTTATTCCCATCGGTATCGTGCTGGGCATCTGGATACAACGGCGCCTGAGCACGAAGTGGTTTTTTCGCCTGGCTTATTCGCTTCTTTTTTGTACCGGGATCAAGTTGTTGTATGACGGATTGATGCATTAGCGGTAGATCGGTCGCTGCCAAAACTTTGGCGGCTTTAAGGCGACGCAGCCAACCATTCCGCCATCGCCCGCATTTCCTCCTGCGCGAGCAAAATCTCCTCAAGCGTCAATTCGGCCCAGCGGCGATATTGTTCCCGTCGCGCGCCATCGAACGTCGTCAGGCTCCAATCGATGACATCCAGCGAATTATTTTCCGGCATTTTGTTTTAGCCTTTCGCGAAGATATTCAATATCCAGAATATCCTGTTGCCTACCAGCCTTCTCTTTCATCGCGATCAAAGTCGGAATTGTGACGAAACGAACCGGTATCGATCCCAAAGATTTAACCAAGGCCCGCGAGTATTCGTCGTCGAATGGGAATGGTTCGGTAACAAATATATCGACCGGCGTTTCGCGATGTGTATCGCTCCAGAATTGCAGGACTTGCATGCCTTTATCGCGAATCCACGATTGGCGAGTCGGGTCGTCAGAAAATTGCTTTGCGGTTACCGGGACCGAAGGGCGATAGCCCGCCGCAAACAAGGCCGAAAACGCAGTTTCCACATTGGCCGCGCTCAGTTGGACGACGAAATCTACGTCCTTGGTGTACCGCAAGTATCCATAAGCATTGACCGCCAATCCTCCGGCAACCAGATAACGCACCTGCGCCGAATCCAAGGCTTTGACCAGTGTTTCGAAGCTCGCTAGTTTCATGATGCGCGATTATCCCTTAAGTCGGCACAATACTTGGGTACGTCTCCCCAATGGCCGCGCTCGGTGATCATTTTGCCGTTCGAGATAAACTTGCGCGCACGCTCGCTTGCAAGTCTTATTGGTTATCCTCCGTGTTGTATCGTAAGTTTTAACGTGTTTTGTCAACCCTCGCTCCGGAGCCCCCCATGGCAGCCATTCACCCCGTCACCCGTAAAGAGTCATCCATCGATTTCGGCCGCACCGGCCCTGGCACTTTGGCCGGTCGATACTTGCGCCAGTTCTGGCAGCCGGTATTCAATTCCAATGAGTTGCCGTCCGGCCGCGCCAAGCCGATACGCATCATGAGCGAGGATTTCACGCTGTATCGCGGGCAAACGGGTATCGCACACGTTGTCGCGCAACGCTGCACGCATCGCAGTACCTTGCTGCACACCGGCTGGGTGGAGGGCGACGAGATTCGTTGTCTGTATCACGGCTGGAAATTCAATGGCAATGGCCAGTGCGTCGAACGCCCGCAAGAGACAACCCCACCCGGACCGCACGACGCGATCAAGGCCTACCCAACGCGCGAACACCTGGGTTTGATTTTCGTTTTTTTCGGCGAAGGCGAGCCGCCGCCGTTCCCGCCCTTCCCCGGCTTCGAGGAAGAGGGTTTGAACGAAACGCGTTCCACGGTGTATCCGTGCAATTATTTTCAGACGCACGAAAACAATTTCGATCCCTGCCATATTCTCTGGTCGCACAGCCACGGCATTACCCACGACGCCTATTTATCGCTCGATATGACGGTGCAACCGCCGCCGGAGGAAACCGAATACGGCACTCTGCATCGCTGGAATTTCGGCACCGATACCATGCGCACCGCGTTGCTGGGCTTCATGCCCAACGCGGTTCGCGTGTTGATCCCCGTGGTCAACGGATTGGCGAAAATGGGCATCTGCCCGCGGTTTCGCGATACCTACTTGATCCACGTGCCGGTGGATGATGACAGCCACATCTTCACGCGAACGCAATTGGTGCGCGTTGAAGGCGCGGCTGCAGATTGCTACAAAAACGAGATGGGAAAACTGCGCGAAACCTGGGCCACCAAGTGGCAACTCGAGGCCCATTACACGGCGGAGATTTTGGCCGGCCGCCTGAGCATCATGGATGTGGTGGATCACCCTTACCTTGCCACCATTCAGGATCAGGTGGCCCAGGCGGGCCAAGGCAAAAACGTCGACCGCGGCCTGGAGAGGCTGGGACTATCTGATCGCCATCTGGGTTTCATGCGGCGCATTTGGCAGCGCGAAACGCAGGCGTTGGCCGAAGGCCGTCCGATCAAGCGTGGTCATGACAAAGTCGATTGCAGCGCCTTGCATGAACAGAAAAATGCCCTGCGGGCAAGCGGTGCTTATTAACCAGGGTTGTGACGGATTCGTCTACCCAGCGGTTTTAGCCTAATTTTTGAATTTAATATTGACCATAATATAGGTGTAGTATGGTCAAAGTAGTTTAAAAGTTAAACTTTAGGTGGCGCGCAGCAACTCCAGCGGTGCAAATCGTCCACCCAGCGCTCGCGTCGCGTCAACGCCCCACCAGCCGGTAAGTACCGTGGCGTACAGACTGCGGAAATCGATGCCGTGCCGCAGGTTGCCATTTTCAAGTTGATCCAGGCGCGACGCCTCGCCGTAGAGGCCTCCTTTCACACGCCCGCCGCTAACGAACTGCACGTTGGCGGTGCCGTGATCGGTGCCCATGGAACCGTTCTCGGCGGGGCGGCGGCCGAATTCGGCATAGGTCATGATCAGGGTGGAATCCCAATGTCCGCTGCGTTTTAGACTTAAACGAAAAGCCGCCACACTCTCGGCGAATTGACGCAACAGGTTGGCATGTACACCGGGTTGATTCTGATGCGTATCAAAACCGTTCAACGACACCTTGATCGCCGCAATTTTTGCACCACCGGCCAACACCTGCGCCGCGACGCGCAACGAATTACCCAATTCGCCAGCGGGAAACGCTTCGCTAGGGGCGCCCGTCCCGGCAAGCTTGTTGGCCGCCTGCACTATTTCCGTTTCGACTTTCAACACATGCGCCAATGCCGCCGAGCCCGAGGCGCGCACCGGCGCGGCAAGCCGCGCGCGACGCAAGAATTGCTCGGTGTTAGCCAGCGCGATGCTGCGCGAGCCCGCCAGGGGGCCATTTTCCTGCCCGCCAACCACCAAACCTTCGGCGGCAAAACTTTGAGGTACCGGCGCGGTGGCGAAGGCACGCGCCAACCATCCTTCGTTTAAATATTCATTCGCCGCTGAGGCGGTATCCCAGATTTCGATGGAGCGAAAATGCGACAGATTCGGCTGCGGATACCCCACGCCCTGCACGATGGCCAATTCCTTGGCTTGCCACAAGGGCAACAAGGCGGAAAGCGAAGGGTGCAAGCCGGACGCTTCATCCAACATCAAGACATCGTCGCGTTTGACGCCCAAGCGTGGGCGCAGTCGCGTATAAGCCGGGTCGGCAAACGGTACGACAGTGTTCAATCCGTCGTTGCCACCTTTGAGTTCGATGAGCACCAACAATTTGCCATAGTCGGCGCCAGGCGCTGCCAAGACAAACTCGGGAAAACTCGCACAGGCTAGGCCAGCACTGGCGGCATTGAGGAAATCGCGCCGCTTCATTTGAGTTGGAAGACCGGGTCTAATGCGAGCAATCTCACCAACTCGCGATTGGCCAAGGTAGCGGGCAAACCCCCAGCGGGTTCGGTGGCAAGCACCACGCGCCGCACCGGCTCGCCATCGCCGGCGATGGTCACTGGAAAATAAGCCAACCATCGTTCGCTATCGAAGCGCATCTCGGCGATTGACTTATTCATCCGTTCACGGGTA
>JBJXEY010000234.1:0-2784 GCA_046153355.1 Burkholderiales bacterium | reverse complement strand
AGGAATGGCGGGGAAAACCGGTACAACCGGGCGAGCGCATCATGACCTTGGCGGACCCTTCCTTGGTTTCCGTGACCATTCACGTTTCTCCCGATGATGCGGTGCAGCTTGAAGTCGGCGGTGAGGTGACGGTTATTCTCAATATTGACCCTTTGTCGCCGCTCAAAGCGACGATTACTCAAACTAGTTACGAGGCGACCCTAATGCCCGATAACACGCTTGCCTACAATGTTAAAGCGGAGTTTGTCTCGGGTTCGACAATACCCAGAATCGGTTTAAAGGGCTCGGCCAAGGTGTACGCGGAAGAGGTTACCTTGGGGTATTACTTATTTCGTAAGCCGATACTTTTCCTGCGTAAATCGCTTGGGATATAGAGCAAAGCAGGCACGTATAATCCGCGGCCGCGCCGGGTTAGCTCAGTTGGTAGAGCAGCTGATTTGTAATCAGAAGGTCGGGGGTTCGATTCCTCTACCCGGCACCAATATCGACTTCTTCGGGTTTTCTGATCTGGAGCGAGCTGGAAAAACATATTGCGTAATGCCTATTCCCGCTTTTCATCGGCGATTTCAAACGGTACTATGTGCGCCACTTTGAGGGGGCTCCAGCCCGACAAACCATTGTTAGTGAGTGGTTTTTCGCAAACTTGACGTTGGTCAAGGTAACGTCGTTGTCACGCTTAGGGAGAATTTTTTGAAGCCAACCGATATCGGCGCGCCGGACTATTTTCACAAGGTTGTTGATTGCCAGTGGGCTTGTCCCGCGCATACGCCGGTTCCCGAATACATTCGATTGATTGCTGCGGGTAAGTACAGCGACGCATACATGATCAATTGGAAATCGAATGTATTTCCCGGCATTCTCGGGCGCACTTGTGATCGGCCATGCGAACCTGCGTGCCGTCGTGGACGTGTCGAGGAAAACAATGGCGAAAAGCCGGAACCCGTGGCGATCTGCCGATTGAAACGGGTTGCTGCTGATTACAAAGACGACATTCGACCACGACTACCCAAACCTGCGGCGAAAAAGAACGGAAAGAAAATTGCTTGTGTCGGTGCGGGCCCAGCGTCATTGACGGTGGCGCGCGATCTCGCACCCTTGGGTTATCACGTGGTCCTGTTCGATGGCGACAGCAAAATGGGCGGCATGATCCGCACCCAGATTCCGCGGTTTCGTTTGCCAGAAGAAGTAATCGACGAAGAAGTTGGCTATATCGATGGCTTGGGCATCGAATTTCGTTCGGGTCAACGTATCGACAGTTTGAAGCAATTGCTTACCGAAGGGTTCGATGCGATTTTTGTGGGTTCTGGCGCGCCGCGTGGCCGTGAATTGGATATTCCCGGCCGACAAGAGGCGGCGAAGAACATTCACATTGGCATCGATTGGCTATCGTCAGTTTCCTTTGGGCATATCGAAAAAATCGGCAAACGCGTGATTGTTCTGGGAGGTGGCAACACCGCGATGGACTGCTGCCGGACCGCGCGTCGCTTAGGTGGGGACGACGTAAAAGTCATCGTGCGTTCCGGTTTCGAAGAAATGAAAGCATCGCCCTGGGAAAAGGAAGACGCGATGCACGAGGGCATCCCCATCCTAAACTTTCTGGTTCCCAAGGAATTCACCCACGTCAATGGCAAATTGACTGGTGTGGTATTCGAGAAAGTAAAAGCTGTCTATGACGAAAAAGGCCGGCGCAATCTGGTACCGACGGGAGAACCCGACCCGCACTACGAGTGTGATGATGTGTTGGTTGCCGTTGGGCAGGAGAATTCCTTTCCCTGGATTGAGCGCGACACCGGCATGGAATTCGACAAATGGGATATGCCCGCAGTCGACAAGATAACCATGCAGTCGACCATTCCCAACGTATTTTTTGGTGGTGATGCGGCGTTCGGACCGAAAAATATTATTTGGGCGGTTGCTCATGGGCATGACGCCGCGATCTCCATCGACAAGTTCTGTCAGGGCGAAGATATTCGCAGCCGCCCCGCGCCCGATGTGAACCTAATGTCGCAAAAGATGGGTATTCACGAATGGAGCTATGACAACGAAATCGCGCCGGACGAACGCTATAAAGTCCCCCACACTGATACCAAGATTTCCTTAAAAAATATCAAGGTTGAGGTTGAGCTGGGCTTTGATCCCAAGCTTGGTTTTAAAGAGGCGCAGCGTTGCCTTAATTGCGATATACAAACCGTCTTTACCGCCAAACAATGCATCGAATGCGATGCATGCGTGGACATCTGCCCCATGGATTGCATTACCTTTACCGAGGACGGCGAGGAAAAGGAACTGCGAGCAAGATTGATGGCGCCGGCCAAGACTGTGTCGCAGGACATCTATGTTGCTGGAGGACTGAAAACCGGTCGCATCATGGCCAAAGACGAAGACGTATGCCTGCATTGCGGTCTGTGCGCCGAGCGCTGCCCAACGGGTGCATGGGATATGCAAAAGTTTTATCTGGATTTGACCCAGGCCGGCCCCGGATGTCGCGATCGTCACGACACACCGGTGCGTAAGGCAGCGTAGCGGTTTTTAGGAGCGCGGCGGCCAGTCCCTCGCCATGGACGCAAAGTTTATAAATCTCTATGTGGATGACCGCCCTGCGGAGGGCGTATTTCGCGTGCATCCGGCGGTTTATTGCGATCCCGAGTTGTTCGAATTGGAGATGAAATATATCTTCGAGAGAACCTGGAGTTTTCTAGCGATTGAATCGCAGATTGCCAAACCCAACGACTTCGTGACTGCGACTATTGGCCGCACACCGGTCATGGTGACGCGCACCCCAGC
>JBJXEY010000228.1:0-6729 GCA_046153355.1 Burkholderiales bacterium | reverse complement strand
GAGCATTGCCCCCGCCCGATGCAAGCCAATTCGATGCCGCTTGGATTCGCATGCACGATACGCGTTGGGATCCCTGGGATGCGGAAAATGCCTGCGTGGCGTGGTTCTTGCCAACCCCAGGCGGCATGGCCATTGCAAGAGAGATCAAAGATTACATCGAGGGCGAAGTCGCGGCGGGCCGATCGCCCTGGTTTCTCGATCAGATCGCGTTGTTTGCCGCGCGCAGCCGTGCCACGCGCGCGCAACCGCCGGCGTCGGTCGGGAGAATTCCAAGGGAAAGTCTTCTCCTCCCGCAGGACTACGCCAACGGGAGACGTGGCGCGTTGTTATCGATGATTCATAGCCTTGCCGAGAATCATGGGTTACTTGCGCAAAAGCCGTTTCTCGACTATGTGCCCGCCACCAAACGTTGTTTCGGTTGGGTGATGCCGGGCCACGATACTTTTTTCGACAACATCTTACGCACCGCGCCGGTGCTGGGTGGCCATGCGCGTTGGGAGCATGCCTTGATATTGCGTTGTATTGGCGAGAGCCGATCATTCCGGCGCGCGGTGGACGCGGGCGCGCATGTGGGTTTTTGGAGCCTGCCGTTGGCGGGTAGCTTCGAATTTGTCGAGGCGTTCGAATCGCATTGGCTGCATCAAGAGTGTTTTGAGAAAAATATTCGCGCGGAAAATGTACGTCTGCATCGGCAGGGCCTGGGCGCCACGGCCTCACGCATGGCGAGCGAAACCATTGCCTTGAATAGCGGCATGAGCCGCATGTTATGGGCGCCAACGGGGGATGTGGAGATTCGCGCTTTGGATGAATTTGCCTTCGACGATGTCGATTTCATGAAAATCGACGTGGAAGGCTTCGAACTTCCGCTATTGGAGGGTGCGCGACAAACTCTGCTGCGCTGCCGGCCGCTGGTATTGATCGAACATGGCGATCACTGCAAGCACTATGGTTTTGAGCCCGGCGCCGCACTGCGTTTGCTCGAATCGCTGGGCGCGCGTCAGATCGCGAGCTTGGGGGATGACAATTATCTTTATGCTTGGGATGAACCCGGGCCTTAGCTATCCGGCAATTGACTCGCAGGCATGTGACTGTCACTCACGTGTTTGTAGAGGACAGATAGGGGCCGTATGCCGCCGGCAATTCGGCGCCGTTGTGTGATCGATAGGCGAGGGTCCACAACACCGAGGATGAATCCGGCGTTTCATCCACGCTTCCCGCGACGCGACAAACATTCGTTGGCAGATAAACGGTTGTCGCTATCTCAGGATGTTGCCGGATCAAGGCGTGCGCGGCGTATAGCGCAATTTGATCGAGAAACCAGTCGGCGGTTTGCGAAGCGATGGCCTCCTGAATATAGGCCGCCATCAGTGAAGCGAATGCCAGACCGCCTGAACTTGCGCGCACGTAGAGAACACTTGCCGAGAACTGCTCCCAAGGGTCCCAGCGCGTTGCGTGCCATTGGAGCAGGCCGACGTCACGGGAATCCACTAAGCGAAAAATTTCACCCAAATCCCCGCTCACCAAAAGATCCAAATCGAGGCAAAGTATCGGCCGCTGATACTGGCCAATGAACCAGGGCAAATGAAGGAAGCGTGCGCAGGCGTAGTAGGTGCGCGGATCTACATCGGGCGAGAGTGCCAGCGTTTCCCAGGAATAGCGAATCGACGGCGTCAGCTCCGCGCGTATCGCTTCGATCAATGCCGCAATTTGTCCATCCGGATTCACCACATGTAGGTGATAACAGGCGTCGGTGTTGCCGTGTTTTCGCGCGGATTTAATTAGCGCATAGGCAAATTTGTGCATGTAGACCGAGTCACCGCACAGCAACAGCACGATAGGGCTTTCGGTCGGGGTGAAATTTCCATCGGGAGAAGCGATGCCTTTGACGAGTTGCGCGCGATTCTTGTAGAGTCCTTCAAGATGGTCATTAGAGAAATGCAGCAGCGCGTCGGGTCGAAGTCCTCCCGCTGCGGAATGGCGAAAACAGCGATCAGCTTCATCCAACGCCCCCATCGCCGCGTACAGGCAGCCCAATCTTCGCCACGCGAATACTGATCGCGGTTGGTGTTCCAGCGCCTGTTGATAAGCGTGTCGAGCGGCTTCGAGCTGACCTTCGTGCCGCAAGGCATTGCCCAAACCCATCCAGGAGGCGAAATCTGTTTTGTCGCGAACCCAAACCTCGCAACGGGCAATACCTTCGGCTTTGCCAATGTCATTGGCGATGTGCATTAGGCTCTCCCGCCAAGTTGCCTGGCTTGAATCCAGCTCGTAGGCCTGGTGGCACAAGCGCAGCGCTTCGTCGAGTTGCTTTTGCGAATGGTGGGCAACACCGAGGCAAAACAGAGTTTCGGGATGTTGCGCATCGATTGCCAGAGCGTTGCGGTAATGCGCTTGCGCGATTTTGTGATCGCCAGCGAGATGTGCACGTTTTCCAAGCGCCAGTTCAGTGGCGAGAACCTGCGCATCGGTACCGGTTTGTCTCGCAGGCCCCTGGTTATCTGTTGCCTTCGCCGCGGATCGCCTGGTTTGCGCGAACCACTGCGCGATGAGTTTTCGCAGCATGGCGAAAAACCAATGACTTCGCTCGACTAATCCTCGAACTTAACGCCAATGGCCTTGAGTTGTTTTACGACGCCTGCTGTGCTCTCCAGACCTGCCTTGATCTTTCCGGAAAACTCTTCGGGCGTGTCGCCAATAATGGTGGTGCCGATGGCGGCGTTGCGCTCACGCATTTCGGGTGTCAGCGATTTCACCGCCGCGCTGTTCAAACGCGTCAACACAGCGCGCGGCAATGCAGCAGGCCCGAACAAACCTATCCACCCTGGCGAGGCGCGAAACGTGGGCACGGTGGCGCTCATCTCAGGCGTTCCTACGGGCAAGCTTGGCGGGCGCGGTCCGTTGTAATGCGCGAGGGGCCGCGCCTTGCCACCTTGCAATAGCGGGTTCGCCGCGGCCACGGTAATGAAAGCCACATCGACCTCGCCGCTGGCCACCGCCTGCACCACTGGGCCGAAGCCTTTGTAGGGGATGTGATTCAGATCCACCCCTGCGGTGACTTTGAAATACTCGCCATCCAGATGTTGCGCGGAACCGATGCCGGTGCTGGCATAAGCAACTTTGCCTGGGTTGCGCCTGGCGAAGTCGATCAATTCTTTCACCGAGTTAAACGGCACGCCGGGCTTGGCGATCAAGGTGCTCACCGTCATGTTGAGCATGGTGATGGGCTGGAAATCCTTGACCACATCAAAGGGAACCTTGCTCGATACAAGGGTGCCCGAGATCATGGTGCTGGAGCTGGTGGCAAGCACCGTGTAGCCATCGGGGGCCGAACGCGCCACATGTTCCGAGCCGATGAAGCCGTTGGCGCCGGGGCGGTTGTCGATCAGTACCGACTGGCCCAACTCATCGGCCATGATTTTTTGCATTTGGCGGATGGTCACATCCACGCCACCTGGCGGAAAGGGCACCACGATGCGAATCGGTTTCGAGGGGAATTCCTGCGCGGCAAGGTTTGTCGCAAGCAAAACGAACAACGCAGTGACTAGGGTTGAAGGTATGAATGTCCGCATGAGATGTTCTCCTCTATTACCTATACCAAAATTAAATTAATAAGTCCCAGTAACTAGCGTGGTATATCGATTACACCGCTAAATCATACAAATTCTAAGGCCAGTTACGCCTCAAGGGCGGTTATCGCGCTCACCACGCTTGCGGCATCGCGGCGCTCGAGAAACACCTTGATCGCCGCCGAGGTCGCCTCGGGATTGTCGCCCCAAATTGAATGGCCGGCGCCGGGGATGGCGATCACCGCGCCGCGCTTGAATTCCTTGGGCAGCCGCACGGCGGTTGAATCGATCAGTACATTCGATTGTCCGCCGCGCAACACCAGCACCGGGCATTCGACGTGGCGCACCTCTTCCCACATGTCGCGCGCGGCGACCGACAGGGTTTCGATGGCGGCATCACGGTCATAGCGCCATTCCAGGCGCCCCTTGGCGTTGAGGCGCAAGTCGCCCTCGAGAGTGAGGCGGTGGGTCGCATCGGAGAAGCGGCTGCGTTGCGGTAGGGTCTTGGAGAAGCGCATGGCTTCATCGAAATCGGTGAAATCGCGCGGCCGGGTGATGTGCGCATGGATCATTTCATCCGAGGCGGATTTCGGCATCTCGAAACTCAGGTCGAGAAACACCAAGCTCTCAACACGTTCCGGATGATGCGCGGCATATTGCAATCCCACCCGCGAACCCAGCGAGGAACCGACGATGGAAAATTTCTCCAGCTTCATAACATCGGCGAATTGGCGAAAATCTTCGTAATAAAAATCGACCGTATATTCACCCGGTTTGGCCGATTCCGAATCGCCATGGCCGCGTTGATCCAGGCCAATCAAATTAAATTGTGGATGCAGGCTGTCGGCGAGCCACGACCACACTCGCCCATGCAGGGATGTGCCATGCAGACACACCACCGTAGGCCCGCTCGAAGGCCAGGCGTCGTAGTGCAGGCGAAGGCCGTTGACCGAGACGAATCCATCAGAAATAGGTTTCATGTTTATTCGACCTTGATGCCGGCGGTTTTTACGACGCGTATCCAAGTTTCGATATCGCGTTGCTGAATTTTGCGAAACGCTTCGGGTTCGCCCGGCGTGGGCACCAGGCCCGAGACACGCAGCCGCTCGCGCACATCATCCATAGCGAGCATCCGATTGAGTTCGGTGTTCAGGCGGCGAATGATGGCATCGGGTGTTTTAGCCGGGGCAAACAAGGCGAACCAGCTCGCCGGCTCGAAGGGCACGCCCTGCTCGATCATGGTGGGCACATCGGGGAAGGCGGGACTGCGTTGCGTGCCATTGACCGCCAGCACGCGAATCTTGCCGCCTTTGACGATATTGGCGGTGGTGGTGGTGTCGGTCATCACCGCATGCAACTGGCCGCCCAGAAGGTCGGTAAAGGCCGGCGCCGCGCCTTTGTAGGGGATATGCACCATGGCGATGCCCGCCATGGCCTTCAGCCCTTCGCCAACCAGATGACCGCCCGAGGCAATGCCGCCGGTGCCATAGCTCACTTTGCCGGGATTGTTTTTCGCGTAGTCGATGAATTCACGCAAGGTCGTCACCGGCAGAGACACCGGCACACTCACGCAAATCGCGCCTGCGGCGACTTGGCCAATGGGCGCGAAGTCGCGCAGGATGTCGTAGGGCAGTGGCGTATTGAGCGCCGCTTGGATGGCATGCGTCGCGGCAATGCCAAGCAAAATGCTATAGCCATCCGGCGGCGCTTTGGCAACCACTTCCGAACCAATGATGCCGCCCGCACCGGCGCGGTTTTCCGGTACCACCGGTTGACCCAGGCCGACGGTGAATTTATCGGCGATCAGGCGCCCCATGATTTCGGTGGAGCCACCTGCGGCGAAGGGCACCACCAGACGGATGGGTTTGCTGGGCCAGGCTGGCGCCTGGGCCAGAGCGGGCGCTACGAATAACGTTGCTATAAACGCGCTGGTGACGCGAATGACGCGGTGAATCATTTGCTTCTCCAAGAAATAGGCATTTAATGATCAGATTGACTGACCATCGAGCAACCAGTCCATTGCTTGCATGATAGCGATCCCCTTTACCGCCGGTGCGCGCACCGGTTGCTCAAGCGTAACCAACAGGCAGCGGGCCTTGGGATATTCCAGCCGCGCCTCCTGCAGGGCGCGCACCTCGCGCTCCATCGTGGCCGCATCATGGATATCGGCACACACCTGTATCAGCGTTTGGCTGCGGTCAAAATGCGTAGCGAGAAAATCGACTTCGTAGCCCGATGCGGTGCGCACATAGGCCACCCGCGCGCCGCGCCGTAGACTTTCGTGCAGGACGATGGTTTCGAGGGCATGCCCGGTGTTGGGTTTGTCCGCAGCACCGAACAATGCCATGAAACTTGAGTCCACCGGATAAATCTTGCGTGGGTTCACCTGGCGGCGGCGCGTCGATTCGCTGGCAATGCAAATGCTGGTCAAGAGGAACGTGTCCTCAAGATGCGCCAGATACTCATGCAGGCGCTCTTTGCCGACGGCGACGCCGCGTGATTTGAGGTCGTTGAAAAATTTGTTGATGCTAAAGCTGCCCGCAGTATTGCCAAGCAGTTGCTGCACCAGCCAGCGCAGCACTTGCGGCTGGCTGACATTGTGGCGCTCGACCACATCGCGCAATAACACCACATCAACATAGGTTTTCAGCAGCTCGTGACGCTCACGTGAGTGCGCCACACCGGACAATTCCTGCAGTTCCGGGAAACCACCAAAACTCAGGTAGCGCTGCAGCATTTGATGCAGTGCCGAGCGTTCCGCCTTGGTCAGCCGCAGGCTGGGCTTGGCGGGCAGCACCGCATGATGGCGCAGCATTTCGCGAAAGCTAAACGGTGTGACCACCGCCTCCACGGCTCGGCCGCGCATGCTCGTGGCAATTTCGCGCGATAGCAATTTGGCCGATGATCCCGACACAAACAGCTCGATGGTTTCTGAATCGAGAATGCGCCGCGCAAAGGTTTCCCAGCCGGCAACAGTTTGAATCTCATCGAGCAAAAAGGTGGTCTTCTCGCGATCACGGCGCGCCGGGTAGAGCTTGTAATACTCTTCAATCACCAGCTGCAAATCGAGCGCAGTCATGCCCGCGAGCCGCTCATCCTCGAAACTGAAATACACCAGCGATTCGCGCGCCGCGCCAAGCTTCAGGCGTTCGCCGATGATGCG
>JBJXEY010000225.1:0-7655 GCA_046153355.1 Burkholderiales bacterium | reverse complement strand
CATGAATCAGAACCTCAATTTAAGCGGAATAAGGCCCACGAATGGCCCGCGAATGTGAGAAAACGTAAGAAACTCAAGTATCATGCTTTTCCATGTCTCAGTCACCGGCTTCCCCCGCACCTTTTATCGAGTTTAAAGATGTGCGCTTTGCTTACGCGGAGCGTGTCATTTTGGACGGTTTATCGCTCAACATTCAGCGAGGCAAAGTCACGGCTTTGATGGGCGCTTCGGGTGGCGGCAAGACCACGCTCTTGCGTCTGAGTGGTTCGCAATACCAAGCGCAGCAGGGTGAGGTCTTGGTCAATGGTCTCAATGTGGCGCAGTTAAAGCAAGAAGAGCTTTATGCCCTGCGCCGCAAAATGGGCATGTTGTTTCAGTTTGGGGCGTTGTTTACCGATGCTTCGACTTACGACAACGTCGCATTTCAATTGCGAGAGCACACGCGTTTGCCCGAAGCGCTGATTCGCGACTTGGTGATGATGAAACTTAACGCCGTTGGCTTGCGCGGCGCTGCAAATTTGATGCCTTCGGAGTTGTCTGGCGGAATGGCACGGCGGGTGGCGTTGGCGCGAACTATCGCTCTGGATCCCGTATTGATCATGTACGACGAACCCTTCGCTGGCCTTGATCCCATCTCATTTGGGGTAATCGGAAAACTTATTCGGCAGCTCAACGACGCGTTAGGCGCTACCTCCATAATTGTGACTCACGACGTAGCCGAGGCGCTGCAAATCGTGGACTACGTTTATTTCATGTCGGAGGGTCGTATTGTGGCCAAGGGCGATGCCGCGCAAATACGCGATTCGAACGATCCCTTTGTGCATCAGTTCGTTCACGGTGAAGCCTATGGGCCGGTGCCATTTCAGTATCCTGCGCCGCAATATAGAGAACACCTTTGCGCGGAAATGCGTTGATGCAGCGAATACAAGAACTTCTGCGGGCCCTGGGTGCACGTGCCATCAATTGGCTATGGCGCCTGGGGTTTGCCGCGCGGTTTTTTTGGTTGGTTCTAAAGTATTCCGGTTCGAGTTTTAGGCGCTTTTCGCTAACAGTGCGCGAGATCTATTTCGCCGGCGTGTTGTCCTTGGTCATCATTCTGGTTTCCGGGCTATTTGTCGGCATGGTGCTTGGTTTGCAAGGCTACGACACGTTAGTTCGATATGGCTCCTCCGAGGCTTTGGGAGTATTGGTGGCCTTATCGTTAATACGCGAGCTAGGTCCGGTGGTGGCAGGTTTGCTATTTGCTAGCCGTGCGGGGTCTGCGATTACCGCGGAAATCGGTTTAATGAAGGCCACGGAACAACTGGCGGCAATGGAAATGATGGCGGTCGACCCGATCGCACGAGTTATCGCGCCTCGTTTTTGGGCCGGTGTGATCTCCATGCCGATACTTGCGGCCCTGTTCTCCGCGATGGGTATTTTCGGCGGTTATCTAGTGGGTGTGCAGATGATTGGCGTTGACGAAGGTTCATTTTGGTCGCAAATGCAATCGGCGGTGGATTTTCGCGAAGACGTATTGAACGGCGTGGTAAAAAGCTTTGTGTTTGGTATCGCCATAACGTGGATTTCCGTTTTCGAAGGTTATGATGCGCCGCCCACGGCGGAGGGTGTCTCGGGCGCCACAACGCGGACAGTTGTCACATCGTCTTTGGCGGTCCTAGCGCTCGATTTTATTTTGACCGCGCTGATGTTTCGGGGAGTTTGATCATGATGTCTCGCAAGGAATTGGATCTTTGGGTTGGCGTATTCGTGGCCATGGGCTTTGGGGCGCTATTGTTTCTCGCGCTCAAGGTAGCTAACCTTTCGGCGTTTTCCGCGTCTCAGAGCTATGACATAGCGGCCAAGTTCGACAATATTGGCGGCCTAAAGCGAAGCGCGCCGGTGAAAAGCGCCGGGGTGGTGGTTGGGCGGGTTACTGACATCTCCTTTGACGGACAGACATTCGAGGCGGTGGTGCGCATGGCGCTTGATAGCAAATTTCAGTTTCCCAAAGATAGCTCGGCGAAAATTCTAACCTCGGGACTGTTGGGCGAGCAGTACATTGGCCTATCGGCAGGGGGGGACAGCGCAAACCTCAAATCGGGCGATACGTTAAAAATTACCCAATCGGCGGTCGTTCTGGAGAACTTGATTAGCCAATTCTTGTATAGTAAAGCCGCCGAAGGCGACAATAAGAAGTAAAACTAGAAGTAAAATCAAAGCTCTAAGGCCTATCAGCGTGGCGCTGCACGGTGTTTGGCAATAACAAATTGCGTTGCTGCCGCGTTTGGCGCGATGAATCGTTAAATTAATTAGTTAGGAATGTGATGGGGCGTGGGATCGGTAAGCGTTTGTCAATCTTGATTTTGGTTTCGGCGATCACCGGATGCGCGTCCCCTGGCGGTCATCCGCAGGATCCGTTCGAGCCGTTCAATCGGACCATGTTTAGCATTAACGAAACCGTGGACGAGGCAGTGCTTCAGCCTGTCGCACGCGGCTATCGGGCGGTGTTGCCGGAATTGGTTCGCAATGGCGTGAGCAACTTTTTTTCCAATTTGGAAGACCTGTGGATTGGCGTCAACAACTTCATTCAAGGCAAGCCCGCGGACGGCGTACAAGACGTAGCGAGGTTCGTTTTCAATACAAGTTTTGGACTATTCGGTTTGGTGGACGCTTCTACCGACTTCAATTTGCCAAAACATAATGAAGACTTTGGGCAAACCCTGGGACGTTGGGGTGCCGATGCTGGCCCCTATTTGGTGCTGCCATTGTTTGGCCCGAGCAATGTTCGCGACGCAATTGGATTTGCAGTCGATTTTAAAGCCGATGTGGTGCGAAATATTGGTCACGTGCCGACACGCAATACGTTGTTTACCGTCCGGACGGTAAACACGCGTGCCAATCTTTTGGATATTGGACGTGTGGCCGAGGAGGCGGCGTTGGACAAATACCGCTTCATGCGCGACGCGCACTTTCAGCGCCGCCGCAATCTGATTTATGACGGCGAGCCGCCGAGAGAATCTGGTAGCTCGGCTTTGTCAGGCGACATGGAAATCGGCGCGAATTTCGAAGCGCTTGGCGAGGTTTCAAATGTGGTCGAGGATATCGGCGCAACCAATCTAGTGGTGGATAAACCTCGAAGCGCATTGGATCAAGATGTTGTCCCGAACTAAGGCCAGTACCATGAAAGCCATCTTAATTTCTCTTTTGATCGCCTTAGTTCCTGGTTTTGCGTTCGCGCAGGCGCCCCAAGCTTCTCAATCGCCCCAGGCGCCCGATCAATTGGTACAAGGCATTACCACCGAAGTGATTGGAATCATCAAGAAGGACAAGGAAATTCAGACCGGCAATCCCAAAAGAATTCAGGATCTGGTCGAAAGCCGTGTGCTTCCCCATTTCAATTTTTCCAGGATGACGCAAATTGCCATGGCGGTGAATTGGCGCCGGGCCAATCCTGAACAACAGCAGGCACTGGTGGGTGAATTCAAAACGTTGCTCGTGCGTACCTACTCCAACGCATTGTCGTTGTATCGCGATCAGGTGATCGATTTCAAACCATTGCGGGCGCGGGCCGAGGACGCCGAAGTCACCGTGCGTTCGGAAATCCGGCAGCGCGGTCAGCAGCCGCTTGCCTTGGATTATGAAATGGAAAAGACCGCTCAAGGGTGGAAGGTCTACGACGTTAAGGTTGGGGGCGTGAGTTTGATTAGCACCTACCGCGAAGATTTTGCCGGTCAGGTTCGCGATGTCGGTATCGATGGCTTGATCAAGGTGCTGGGCTCTAAGAATCGTCAATCTGAAACCAGGGCCAAATAGTGATTCGTTCGGAAGGAGGTTCCCTACGCGTCTCGGGGCCTTTAACCATGGAAACGGTGCCTGATTTGGTAGGTGCCATTGACCCGTATTGCAAAGCCGGTGCGACGACAATCGATTTCTCCGAGGTAACCGAAGTTGATTCGGCGGCGGTTGCCTTGACCCTTGAGTGGCAACGCATTGCCTTGGCCAATAAAGTAACCCTGGAATTGAAAAATCTTCCCGCGTCAATGCTTAATTTGGCTAAGTTATATGGGGTTTCGGAAATTATCCAGCCGCACTGAACGAGCCGCACTGAACGAGCCGCACTGAGCCGTCCGTATTGAGGCGCCGAGACGCAACGGCGTGGGTCTTAATCATGGCGGATTTACACAATACAACCTGCGTCAGTTTTTCGGCAATATTCCATGAGCGCGGCAATCGAAATCGAGCAAGTATCCAAGCGCTTTGGTTCCCTCCAAGCTTTGGACCGCGTGTCGCTTCGCATCGAGCAGGGTGAATTTTTCGCCTTGCTTGGTCCCAATGGAGCGGGTAAAACCACGTTAATAAGTACGCTTGCTGGCCTGGTCAAAGCCGATTCCGGTTCGGCAAAAATCATGGGATACGACGTGGTCAAGGATTACCGCCAGTCGCGGCGAGCCCTAGGCGTGGTGCCCCAGGAACTGGTATTCGATCCGTTTTTTAGCGTGCGCGAAACCTTGAGGATTCAATCCGGATACTTTGGACTGGACCGCAATGACGATTGGATCGATGAAATCATGGCCAATCTCGACCTTACCGCCAAGGCCGACGTCAATATGCGGGCGCTCTCAGGCGGCATGAAGCGGCGCGTTTTGGTGGCGCAGGCGCTGGTACATAAACCACCGGTGATCGTTCTCGATGAACCCACCGCTGGGGTGGATGTGGAACTGCGTCAAGGCCTGTGGCAATTCGTGCAACGTTTGAATCGCGACGGACACACGGTGGTTTTGACTACCCACTATCTGGAAGAGGCAGAAACCTTGTGTGAGCGCATTGCGATGTTGAAGCAGGGTCGGCTGGTTGCCCTTGATTCGAAGTCGAATCTGGTGCGCAAACTGCACAACATCCGTCTACGCGTGCGTATCGACGGCACATTGCCGCCCGACCTTGCGCTGATCGACCACGCAGTGCGTGAGGGCGAACATATATTGTGGTTGCACGATTATTCCGAGGTGGAACCGACCCTCGCGGCCCTAAGGAATGCGCAATGTTCCTTGCTTGAGATGGAGTTGGAGCAGCCTGATTTGGAGGACGTGTTCCTGGAAATCATGAATAGGGAGGAGCGACCTTGAGCGGCTTCCGCACCCTATTTCGCAAGGAAGTGATGCGTTTTCGCAAGGTCGCGACGCAAACGGTCATGGCGCCGGTGTTGACTTCGATGCTGTATTTATTGGTGTTCTCGCACTTGATGGAGGGGCGCCTTCGAGTCTATGACGCGGTGCCTTACAGCGCATTTTTGGTGCCGGGGTTGGTGATGATGTCGATGCTACAAAACGCGTTTGCCAACAGCTCTTCCTCGATTATCCAATCCAAAATGACTGGAAATATAATCTGTGTGTTACTGCCCCCACTTTCGCATTGGGAATTTTTTTGCGGCTATGTTCTCGCCGCCATAGTGCGAGGCATGGTAGTGGGTGCGGGAGTGCTACTGATCACGCTGCCGTTCACCGAAGTTTCGTTGCAACATGCCGGCTGGGTGTTGGCTTTTGCCTTGGTTGGCTGTGGGTTGCTGGGAACATTGGGCCTAATCGCGGGAATGATGGCCGACAAGATCGACCAGGTTGCCGCGTTTCAAAATTTTTTGATCATGCCGTTGACGTTTTTATCCGGGGTGTTCTATTCGATTCATTCGTTGCCGCCGGTGTGGCAGGATGTCTCCCATCTGAATCCATTTTTCTACATGATTGACGGCTTCCGTTACGGATTTTTTGGCGCATCAGATGTCAGTCCCATGGTCAGCTTCGCGGTGGCATTCCTTGCCTTGGCATTGAGCGCGGGTGTGGCTTTGAATATGTTGCGTAACGGCTATAAACTCAGATTCTAGGATTGGAGCGCTTGATGCCGACACCAGAACAATTGCACGAGTACATCGCCAAGGGGCTCGATTGCGAAAACCTTGAAGTCTCCGGAGACGGACAGCATTTCGAGGCGCTGATTGTCAGCGCCGCGTTCGTCGGGAAAAATCGTGTACAACGGCATCAGACGGTATACGCGGCGCTCGGTGATCGCATGCGAGAGGAAGTGCATGCGCTATCGATGAAGACCTTGACGCCCGAGGAGTGGACCGCGTCGCGTGGATAAACTGGTTATCCATGGAGGGGCCCAGCTCACCGGCGAAGTCGCTATTTCCGGCGCGAAAAACGCTGCGTTACCCATCATGTGCGCCTCACTGCTTTGCAGCGATCCTGTGTCGCTTTCCAATGTGCCGCGCTTACGCGACGTCGAGACATTGCTCGCATTGTTGCGCCGTATTGGTGTCAAACACGAATCGAGTGGTGGCAGCCTCGAATTGAATTCCGCGACAATCGTCGAGCCGGTCGCGCCCTATGAACTGGTGAAAACCATGCGGGCATCGATCCTGGTGTTGGGTCCACTATTGGCTCGCTGTGGCGAGGCACGTGTCTCCTTGCCCGGCGGATGCGCGATCGGGCTTAGACCAGTCGATTTGCACATTAAAGGCCTGCAGGCGATGGGCGCGCAAATTCAAGTCGAGCAGGGCTACGTCGTGGCTCGCGCGAAAAGGCTCAAAGGCGCGCGCTTGGTCATGGATTTGGTGACGGTAACGGGAACCGAAAATTTGATGATGGCGGCATGTCTCGCGGAGGGAACTACCGTAATAGAGAACGCCGCCCGCGAACCGGAAGTTGTCGATCTCGCACAATGTCTGCTGGCGATGGGTGCGCGCATTCGCGGCGCCGGCACCGATGCCATAACTATTGAAGGGGTGGAAAGACTACATGGCGCAAGCCATACCGTTATGCCGGACAGAATCGAGACCGGTACGTTTTTGGTTGCCGCATGCGCAACGGGCGGCTCGGTACGGCTTTTGAACACGCGCAGCGATGCGCTTGACGCGGTCGTGGAGAAATTGCGTGAAGCGGGTGCTAGCTTGGACGCAGTCGGTGATTCGATTTCGCTCACAATGCAAGGTCGTCCGCGAAGCGTCAACGTTCGCACCGCGCCTTACCCAGGATTCCCTACCGACATGCAAGCGCAATTCATGGTGTTAAACACCATCGCGGACGGCGCTGCGGTGATTACCGAAACGATTTTTGAGAATCGCTTTATGCATGCCTCGGAGTTGCAGCGGTTGGGCGCCGACATTGAACTTTCGGGGCATACAGCGGTGGTTCGAGGGCTGAAGAAACTGCAAGGCGCTACCGTCATGGCGACCGATTTGCGTGCTTCCGCGAGCCTGGTAATTGCCGGGTTAATTGCGCAAGGTGAAACCACCATAGAGCGCATTTATCATTTGGATCGCGGCTATGAAAACATCGAACAAAAATTGTCTCAACTCGGCGCGAATATTCATCGCCAGCGCTGAGATGTTTAACTAGCCGAACCTATCCTGTGTAGCCGTTACCTGACAGATCGACATTGCAGCCTAGAACCAATACTCGAAGCGGTACCTAGGGAAACGCTGATTAAGTCCCATTTCGAAGTTCGGCGTACAAGCGTTTCCCTCTGAAATGGGGGAGTTACGAGGGGGCGTAGCCCGAATGGTACTTACTTAAGCAAAAGCCCCTGAGTTGTTTGGTAAAGAGGCTGGCTCGATGCGTGCTAAGTTGGAGTTGCGACACAACCAACCAACACCCGAGGAGCCAGCCAACATGCATGATGCT
>JBJXEY010000212.1:0-4150 GCA_046153355.1 Burkholderiales bacterium | reverse complement strand
ATAGAGAGTGCCATCGGTGAGTACGCCATCGACATCAAAAAGCATGAGTCGGATGCGCTGCGCCCGAGCTTGGGCTTCTTCGCGAGAATGTGGTGACATTAAATTCGGGGAGACATCAAATCTGCGGTGAAATCAAATGGCCTTGGCACGAAACAGGTCGTGCATATTGAGGGCCCCAACCAAACTGCCGCGTTTATCCACCACCAGCAATTGATTGACCTTGTGGTCTTCCATCAGCTTGACCGCTTCGGCAGCGAGTTGATCGGAGCTAATGGTGCGCGGCTTGGGCGTCATGACTTTGGCGATGCCAACGGTTCGTATATCGGCGCTACCGGCCAAGGTTCGGCGTAAATCGCCGTCGGTAAAGATGCCGCGCACGCGGCGGCGCGCATCAACAATCGCCGTCATGCCAATGCGTTTGCGTGTGATTTCGATCAACGCGGTTTGTAACGTGGCATCCAGGGGCACACTGGGCACGTCTGACCCGGTGCGCATCACATCCGCTACTCGTGTGAGTAAGCGGCGTCCCAAAGAGCCACCGGGATGCGAGCGCGCAAAATCCTCGGCGCTGAAGCCCCGCGCATCGAGCAAGGAGACAGCCAGCGCATCGCCCATCGCCAAGGCTGCCGTGGTGCTGGCAGTGGGCGCGAGATTGAGCGGGCAGGCCTCCTGCTCGACGTGCGCATCCAGATGCGCGTCAGCTTGAACAGCAAGCGTGGAGCGTGTATTGCCGGTGATGGCGATGAGTTTCGCGCCCTGGCGTTTGATCAGCGGAATGATGGTCAACAACTCTTCGGTCTCGCCCGAGTAGGACAAGGCGATCAACAAATCGTTGCTTTGAATCATCCCCAAATCGCCATGACTGGCTTCGGCCGGATGCACGAAATAGGCGGGGGTGCCGGTGCTGGAAAGTGTTGAGGCGATTTTTCTGGCGATGTGCCCGGATTTGCCGATTCCACTGACAATGACGCGTCCGGTACATTGCAAAATCATATCCAGAGCATGCTCGAAATTTTTATCCAGGCGGTACAGCAAGCCGGTGATTGCTTCGGCCTCGATAGTCAGTACTTTGCGGGCCAGATCTAACGCTGATGATCTTGAAATAATCGACTTTGCCACTGTGCGGGTTGTCGGCGCAGTGTCGTTGCCTGCCCGGTTTGACGAGCGGGTCGATAGGCGCGCGACCGGCTTGGCGCTTGCGCGGCCGGGTCGCGTTTTGTGCAATTTTCCGGCTCGCGAAGCTGCCATAATCATAGGCAAAGTATAGCAGAGCGATTATGGGCAACACACTGCAGTTGGTGATCGTACTACTCGCCAGCGCGGTGCTGGTGGTGGCTGCGTTTCGTTTTCTCGGTTTCCCGCCAATGCTTGGTTATTTGGCGGTTGGCGTTTGCATTGGTCCACATGCCTTGGGCTGGATTCCGCAATCTCGCGAAGCCGATTACCTGGCCGAATTTGGCTTGGTGTTCCTGATGTTTTCGGTGGCCCTGGAATTTAGTCTGGGCAAACTCACGCAGATGCGGCGCATCGTGTTTGGTTTAGGATTTCTCCAAGTATTGGTCACCTCGATTGGCGCGCTGCTCGCGGCGCTACTCTTGGGGTTAGGCTGGAAAGTCGGCATCGTGGTGGGTGCGGCGCTGGCAATGTCATCCACCGCAATTGTCTCGCGCATGCTCAGCGAGAAAATGCAATTGGATACCCCGCAGGGGCGCGAAGTGGTCGGTGTGTTGTTGTTTCAGGATCTGGCCGTGGTGCCATTTCTGGTGCTGATTCCCGCGCTGGCCGCGGCGGACGGCGAGCTTCTCCCGCGCTTGGGCGAGGCGCTGATTAAGGCCGCCGTGATTCTGGCAATCATACTGTTCGTCGGTCAGCGCTTGATGCGTTCCTGGTTTCATTTGGTGGCGCGGCGCCGCTCGCAGGAATTATTCATTCTCAACGTGTTGTTAATAACGCTTGGCTTGGCGTACCTCACCGAACTCGCCGGCCTCTCCTTGGCGCTGGGTGCGTTTCTCGCTGGCCTGTTGATCGCCGAAACCGAATATCGGCATCAGGTCGAAGCCGATATCAAACCGTTTCGCGAAGTGCTGTTGGGATTGTTTTTTGTCACCGTGGGAATGAAACTCGATCTTGCTTTGGTGGGCGCGAATATCGAGTTGGTGTTGTTCGTTTTGGTTTCTGCGCTGGTGTTCAAATTCGCCGTCATCGCTTTGTTGTCGCGCGCCTTTGGCGGCACGCCGGGCACGGCTATGCGCAGCGCGTTGGCGCTATGTCAGGCTGGCGAATTTGGTTTGGTGCTTATGGTGCTTGCCACCGAGGGCGGTGTGATCGAGGGCGAGCTCGCGCAAATCATCACGGCGGCGATGGTGCTCTCCATGCTGTGGGCGCCGGTGTTATTGCATTTCAGTGATCGTCTGGTTCTGCGTTGGTCTAGCTCTGAGTGGATGCTGCGCTCGCTTAACCTGCACAATATCGCGGTGCGCAGCCTGCAAAGCGAGGCCCACGTCATCATCTGTGGTTATGGGCGCACCGGCCAACGCATCGCGCATTTGCTTGAACAGGCAAACATCAAGACGATGTCATTGGATCTTGATCCAGAAAGAGTTCGCGAAGCGGCGGCGGCGGGCGAATCCGTGGTCTATGGCGATAGTTCGCGCCGCGAGGCCTTGGCGGCTGCGGGTATTTCGCGCGCGCGTGCACTTATCGTCACCTTTGCCGATACTCAGGCAGCCGAACGCATCCTTGCTGTGACACACGAATTGAATGCTTCGTTGCCGGTCATCGTGCGTACCGTCGATGATACGGATCTTGATCGGCTGATGGCCGCAGGCGCGGCGGAGGTGGTGCCAGAGACCTTCGAATCAAGCTTGATGCTCGCTTCGCACGCGCTGGTGTTGCTGGGCGTACCGCTTAGGCAGGTGGTGCGTCAAATCGGCGAAGTACGGCGTGATCGTTATCAAATGTTGCGTGGCTTTTTCGAAGGGGAATCGGATCGCGACGATGATCTGGATCATGCCAACGAAGCGCGTTTGCACTCGGTGACGCTGGATGCGGGAAGTTTTGCGATTGGTAATACGCTTGCTGCGGTGGATTTGGAATCCATGCAGGTTTCAGTTGCGGCCATTCGGCGCCGCGATGAGCGTATCGCGCGGCCGTCCGCGCAGATGCAATTGCAGGAGGGCGACGTTTTAGTATTGTTGGGGACACAGGCTAGTCTGGCCGCTGCGGAGATTCGCCTGACGCAGGGCGCCTAAGGCCATCAAAAAAGACGGCATTTTCGACGGTCAAAAAAAAGCCCGCATGAAGCGGGCTTGATCGAAGCGAAAAATTTCTACAGGTTTTTGCAAAGTAAGTATTGGTTGGTGCCGGTTTCCGCGTATTCCACGGTTGGCGCCACGGTCGCCGCAGCTTCATTCGGGGCGGCTTGTTTTTGCCCACGAACTTGACCGCGAATTGATGACCCATCATCTGCTTGCGTATCTACCGAAATGGCGATTTTGTCGGGCAGGTTGCTGGTGCAAATGATGTTCGAGGTAAATCCCATTCCGGAGGTTTGCACACCGACCAGGCCATTGACCGAATTCGCAGGCGGCAGGAGCGAACTCGCTGCTGCGGTATCGGTCGAACCAGGAACAAACCCTGACAAACGCAAGTGCATCCAGAACAAGGCAGTCTCGGACGTAGTAGCTGCTGGAACGGCAGTAGACACAAAGTTATAGACGGCTTCGCTTGCCGTGCCGCCCCCTAAAAACGTCCCGTTTCCATTGCCGCCAAAGGCAGTAGCACCCCAACGTGCTTTAGTCTGCGTGTTGGATTCATCGCCGGGCAAGGCGCGATAGCGATCCTGGTAGGAGTACATCGCAGCCGCCAAACCATTGAAGTCGTTGATCAAGTTCTTGATCTTGGCTTGGGTAATCATTTCCTGGCCTTTTAATATGCCACCCAGTAGCAAGCCGATGATGACCAACACAATCGCGATTTCTACCAGGGTAAAGCCGGATTGCGCAGGATTTTTCGTGACCTTGTTCATAGACGCTGCCTTCGTAGACGTATTCATATAACCTCCTAAATTTGATGTCTAACAATCGATAATGCGATGTGCTGTCGTAACCCCACCCCTTGCATAATCGATCACTCTGCGATCAATCATTGG
>JBJXEY010000209.1:0-5567 GCA_046153355.1 Burkholderiales bacterium | reverse complement strand
GGGGCGTTGATTGAGCCATTGATGGGCAACAATTTCTCAATAGACGGTTTGACCCAGATATTGAGGGCAAGTTCGAACCAGAATGCTCGAAGTCAAGAGCGGCTGGTCGAAGAGTTGTTTCGGTTTTTTCTAAAAACCGAAAAATTTCTGGATCTCAATGGCGATCAATTGGCGGTCTCACTACCGACGGCTAACGAGGCGAGTTTGTTTGGGACCGGTAAAGGAACGATCGCGGAACGAAATGCATTTCACGATGCGATCTTGCGAATCAACGTTGTCATAAAAGAACAACCGGATCTTCAACTTCTGCCGATTGTCGGCCTGTCAGCGGCGGAGATTGCAAACCTATCAAAAGAGTCCTTGGCGGTTGGCTATCGCTACGCGTTGAAAGCACTCAATCCGTTTGTCATTCTCGGGAACGAAGGCATTTACGATGCTGACAATGCTAGAAGCTCCCCCAGCGTTGCCGATGGTTCACTAGATTTGTACAGTGGTGACACCGGAAAAGGCTCCCTTAGCGAAGCATGGATAACCGACCGTTCGCAAATGCTGGCAACGCTAATAGCCCGAAACGTGGCGGATGTCGAAGGCATGGTGGTTTCACCCGGTATCGGCCAACAAATAAAGTTTTCAGATCGAGTCATTCAGGCCGATGGCAGCCGAATTGAGTTTCAGGCCATTCCCTTTACCAATGTTCCAGCCGATCCAGAGCCGCGCCAATATGTTTTTGGCAAGGACGATGTTGACGAAATAATAGGCAGAGGCAAGGACGACCATCTCTACGGCAATGGTGGCAACGATGTATTGGAAGGCAAGGGCGGCGACGACTACATTGAAGGTGGTCGAGGCACGGATCTTTTGATTGGCAATGAAGGCAACGACACTCTCTATTCCCTGGATAACACGCCAGGTGATCGTCTTCGCGGCGGTACGGGGTTAGACACTTATTACGTGGATTTTGGTGATTCGGTTTCCGATACGCCGGAGGCTGCGGGAGCGGGGCGCATTTACGTCGGTCCGGATCAGTTGTTGCTCGCGGGCGGCACGCGCAATGAGGGCGAGAATTTTTACAAAAGCGCTGATGGCCGTTTGGTTTATTCGACCGATGGCATCGGGGCGATTTATGCGCGTCAGGTTGGGCGCGCCGGCCAGGCGCTGAGGATCGAGGCGCCTACCGGTCCTGTCTCCGGGCTGTCGGATTCCGGTAATTCGGTAACGGTGGGACGGCCGGATTTGGGTATTTCGTTGGTGACGCTCTCCGATGGTCGAGCGCGTCCGCCCGAGGTTTCGGCTACGCCAAGTATCGCGGAGTTATTTAAGTTGGCCGGTACCTGGAAGCCGCGCAAGGACCCCTTGGCCCTCGATCTTGGTGCGCCGGGCATACATACGCTAGATGAATTGGGCGAGGGGATTGTTCGCTTCGATCACGATGGGAACGGCTCGCGTACTGGCACGGGTTGGCTGACGGGTGAAGATGCCTGGGTGGTGCTGGATCGCGATGGTGATGGCGATATCACCATTGGCGCCGAACTATTTGGTGTTGATACGCAGCTGCCCAATGGCACCTTGGCGCATAACGGCTATGAAGCCATTGCGCCCTTGGATACCAATTTGGATCGCAAGGTCGATGCTTTTGATCTTCCGTTGGTCGATTGGCAGATTAAGTTCGATGTCGATGGCAATGAAATCATTGGCGAGGATGAATACCGCGCCGCGCGCTTCGCCGATTTGCAGTTGTGGCGCGATATCAATCGCAATGGTTATTCCGAACCGAATGAGTTGGAGGGCATCACTTCGGCGGGAATTGTCTCGATTAGTACCGTAATGACGCCTAGCGGCGCCGATCTGCCTGGCGGCAATCGTCTGATTGGCACGTCAAGCTATACCCGCAGCAATGGCACCATCGGATTGAGCGGCGCGCTCGATTTGGCGCGGGAGACTTTTTATCGCGATTTTGTCGCGCCGCCGGATTATGACCCCTCAGTCGACGCATTGCCTTCGGCCAAAGGCAGCGGGCGGGTGCGCAATTTGCAGGAGGCTGCGGCTTCCTCCAGCGCGCTGCGTGCCGCACTTTTGTCGGCGGCCAGCGCGCCGACGCGCGAGACTCAATGGGGCACGATCGATGAGGTGCTGCGTCAGTGGGCAGATTCCTCGGTTATGCGTGGCGGTACTGAGACCGCGCGAGAGTTGGCCGATCCGGTGCTGCTGGCATATACGTTCGAGGGTATTCCCAGTACCTCGATTCTGCAGACCTATGAAGCGGCGGCAAATGGCAATTTGGTCGAAGTGTCTTCTCTGCCGGAGGATTGGTTCATCAGCCGCCAATCTCAGGCATATCGCGATCAGGTGACCAAGATCGAGGTGCTGGAGCGTTTTATTGGGCAACACTTTCTGGATATCACCCATGCGCCGGTAGGGGGTACGGTGCTGGGGTTTCTTCCTGCATCTTCCGGCTCGCCCGGGCGCACCGTTAGTCTGCGCACACTGGGCAAGGATCTCCTTAGCTCGCCGTTGACCTATCTCAACGAGTCCTACGAGATTCTCAAGGAAACGGTGTATGGCCCAATCGCCGCGCAGACACGCCTAAAACCCTATATCGATGCTGCCGTGCAAGCATCCGAGAGCCGCAATTTTTCGGCGGTTGAGGAGCTGCTGCTAAATACCCGTGCCGCGAACCGCGGCGAAGGCCTCGCGGATCTGGTGGAACTGGGTCGGTATGTGGGGGTGGAGCTTATTGAACGCGGTTGGATTGAGCTACCCAAGCTGATCGAGTCCTGGTCGCGCGACGCGCTCGCGGATCCGGCGCTTGCCGATCTGGCTCGGTCGTTGCGGATCGGCATCCGCTCCGCGACGACCGCGCAAGGCAGTTTCTATGGCGACATTCTGCTCGGTTCGGATGCGGGGCCAGAAGAATTTACGCGAACCCAAACGAGTATGTTTGGTATGGCCGGCAATGATTTCTTGATGGGCGCCGGCGCGAGCGAAGTGATCTACGGCGGCGCAGGCAACGACATAATTTCCCTGGGCAGTGGTGGTAAGAGGGTCATCGGTGGCGGTGGGCGCGATTTGTATTTCTTTGGGCGCGCCTCTGGGACGGTCTTTAGCGATACCTATGTCTGGGATCCGGTGGTGTCCGATGCCGATTTGGATGTCATCCAATTGCTTGCAGGAATTCGTCCCGAGGATGTTCGTGTGCGCCGCGAGACCCACGACAATCAGTTCGAAGCGGCCTCGTTGGGTATCACTATCGCCGGGTCCACGGCGCATTTCATCGACAAATTTTTCTCCTTTGGCGACACCACGGCCAGTCGCACCATCGATGCGCTGCGCTTCGCCGATGGCACCACATGGGATTTGCTAACGCTGCGGCTAAAAACCCTGGAAGGCAGCAGCGGTAACGACGAGCTTCGCGGGTACTCCGACTCGGACGACGTTATCGAGGGCTTGGCCGGCAATGATTTTTTGCGCGGCCTACAAGGCAACGACCATCTTATTGGAGGCGAGGGCGCGGACGCGCTCGAAGGTGGACGCGGCGTCGATATCCTGGATGGTGGTCCTGGCGCGGACCGCTTGTATGGAGGGCTTGGAGTCGATATTTACCTCCTGCGCGCCAATGGCGGCCATGACAGCTTGCACCGAGGTAACTTAGGTCTAATTATCGAGGATTACAACGCTAGTTTTACCGACCTTGATGTGGTTCGCGCCGATCAGGGAATCGAACCCGAGCATCTCAGGCTATTGAATACCAGTGGCGGGCTGTTGATGGCGCTTGCAGGTGGCAATACCAGCATGTTGGACACCGGCAATTCGTTCAATCCAGATTATCTCCGGGACGGGCCGGGTATCGCGCGTATTGAATTCGCCAGTGGCCTTTTCTGGGACGCAGCGGAAATTCGCCGTCGTTCCTTGCTGGGCGCGACGCAAGGCGGCGAGACCATCTGGGGTTATGCCAATTCCAACGACATGATCGCGGGCCTGGCAGGAAACGATTCCCTGTTTGGATTTGCCGGCGACGACACACTGGCGGGCGACGAAGGCGACGACAGGTTGTTCGGCGATCCCGGGAACGATGTGCTCCTTGGCGGATTGGGTGACGATACCCTGGAGGCGGGCACAGGTAACGATACCTTGCAAGGAGGGGGAGGCAAAGATCAGTTGCGCGGCGGCACGGGGAACGATATTTATCTATTTTCCCGTGGAGATGGGCAGGACAGTCTTATCGAGACAGCCGCTTCGCTTGATACGGCGGATGTGCTGCGATTCGACGCCGGCATCGCACCTGGCGATGTAATCCTGGTGCGCGACAGTAATAACCTTTATTTGGAACTGCATGGTGGTGGCGACTCGCTGACCCTATCGCGCCATGACCTGGGTCTTGATCGTGTCGAATTCGCCGACGGCACCATCTGGAATCAAGGAATTTTGACGAGCCCTTCTGTCACCTGGAGAGGGACTGTTTATGCGGACGTTATGCAAGGGGGCGATGGTGAAGATCATCTCCAGGGCGTTGCTGGCAATGACACGCTATCTGGCGGTCGTGGCGAGGATTTTCTCGAAGGAGGCGCCGCTAACGACTGGTTGACGGGTGGAGAGGGGGACGACAGGTTAGTTGGCGACGAGGGCGATGATCGGCTGGAGGGCGGGGCGGGTAGCGATTTGTATGTTTTTGCCGCGGGATTCGGCCGGGACTTGCTCATCGATACCGGCGATAGTGGTATCGACGTCATACGATTCGCGCAAGGATTCGACAAAACCAACATCGCGCTGACACGCGATGTGAATTTTATTTATCTGGAGGCGCGGGATTCTTCTGATGTCGTTTCGTTTGCGCGCGCGGCGCTTGGCCTGGAGCGGGTAGAGTTTTTCGACTCCACCACCTGGACGCAGGAAGAACTGCTTGCGGCGACTGTCCCCTATCGATCAACTTCGGGAAGCGATGTCATATTTGGCACCGCCGACGCGGACAATCTATCCGGCTTCGCGGGTAACGATTTCATTGACGGCGGCGAGGGCGACGATTTCCTCGATGGTGGCGCGGGCAACGATCGATTGATCGGCGGAGATGGAGACGACACACTTTTTGGCGCCACTGGCGATGATGTTTTGGAAGGTGATCGCGGCAACGACACGTATTTTATTGACGCGCGCGGTGGCAACGATCGCATCGTCGATACCGATCCGACCGATGGCAATTTCGATACCTTGTCGCTGGGTGCCGATATTCCCGCGGATGACTTGATTGTCGCGCCGCAGGGAAACAACCTAACACTCAGCGTTCGCACCACAGGGCAAACGATTACCTTGGTCGACTGGCTTTCCTCGCCAGATGCGCGCATCGAAACAGTGAGTTTCGACGACGGGTCGTCTTGGGATGCCGAAACGCTGAATTTGCTCATTGATGAACAACTCAACATTGCTGGCAGCGAGGGCGACGACACATTACAAGGAACCGACGCAGGCGAAGTTCTATCCGGCCTCGCGGGCAACGACTGGCTTAGCGCCGGCGGCGGGAGCGACATCCTCGATGGTGGCGAGGGGGACGACGAGCTTGAAGGGGATGAGGGCGA
>JBJXEY010000208.1:0-31356 GCA_046153355.1 Burkholderiales bacterium | reverse complement strand
CACAGCAAGATTTGTCGCAGGAACCTTGGAAATCCTATCTGGAGAAAGTGGCTCGACGTGAGCCGTTTCGCGATCTGCGCTATTTACGACGCGATCCGAACGGCGACAAGTGGTTGACCTCCAGCGGAATTCCCTTATTTGCCGAAAATGGCGAATTTCTCGGCTACCGCGGAATTGGCTCGGATGTCACCGAACGAGTGAGGCTGGAACAAAAGGCAAACGCTGCCGATAAGTTGTTGAGGGAAGCGATCGATACATTTCGAGATCCCGTTTTTATCACCGACGCCGAAGAATGTTTTGTGCTGGTGAACAAGGCGTTTCGCGACATATCGGTGAGAGGAAACGAAGATTTGATAGGCATGCCCTACGAGCAATTTTTGCGTGAATATGTGGTGCGGATAGGTCTCCCCATGGGATACAAAGACTTGGATGAATGGGTCAAAAAGCGTCTCGTAGAACGCAGGCAAGGAAGCGGGTATTTCGAGCGCCGGCGGCAGGACGGTACCTGGCTATTGATCTCCGATCATCGCTTAAGCGATGGCACTACGATCAGTTTTGCGATCAACGTCACCGAACGCAAACGGGCCGAGGAAAAAATACACGCGGCCCTGCAAGAAAAAGAAGTGTTGCTCAAGGAAATCTACCACCGGGTAAAAAACAATCTTCAAGTGGTTGCAAGTCTGCTCAATCTGCAAAGCCGGGGAATTTCGGACGGCGTGGCCAAGCAACTGATGAATGACAGCGCCAGCCGCGTTAAATCGATCGCCCTGGTTCATGAACAACTCTACCGCTCGTCGGATTTATCGAAAATATCTCTCAAACAGTATTTGGAACAACTCACCTCTCACCTACAGCAAATGAACAGGCAGATTGCAACGCAATCGCGAATAACGCTTGCGATCGACCCGGTGGAATTGAATATCGATATGGCGATCCCAATTGGTCTAGTGGTCAATGAACTGGTCTCGAACGCCTATCGGCATGCATTCGCAGGTAGGCCTCTAGGCGGGGAGATTTGCGTTCGGGTGACACGCTTGCCGCGGGAATTTATCTGCCTGGAAGTCGAGGACGATGGTTGTGGATTGCCCGAAGGGTTTGCGCCGGACAATGGCTCGTCCTTAGGACTACGTTTGGTGGTGACGCTCGCGCAGCAACTGGGCGGCGAATTGGAATGGGGTCGCGGCAGAAGCGGAGCGCGCTTCGCAATTCAATTCCCCATGGGGGCAACGCAAACTGCCTCGCTCGCGGCGTAAAAACTGCAATGCGTTGCATAGCGATTCGATGGATTTGGCTTCGACATATAGATATCGACGGTTTGAAATTGACGAATTGAAAGGATTGCTCATGACCCAAGCTTCAAACATGGATTTGACCACCGTATCGGGTCAATTCGATCAGCATCCGCGACAATCCGCCGTGGATGCTTTCGCAGGCGGCGCGAGAAACGGTGTTGGATCGCACAAAAGCGTGTTTATCGTGGAAGACGAAGCGCTGATCGCGATGGACCTCGAATTCCGTCTTGCCGACCTGGGTTATACCGTCTGCGGCAAGGCCGGGCGGGGCGATGCGGCATTGAAAGACATTGCCGCGACCCAACCTGATGTTGTTCTCATGGACATCAATATTGCGGGAGACATGAGCGGCCTGGATGTTGCGCGAGCGCTGCGCCAGAGCATGACGGTGCCCATCATTTTTCTTACCGCCTATTCCAGTTCAGATGTGATTGCGGCGGCATCCGAATATGGCGCCTATGGGTTTTTGGTTAAGCCATTCGAGGAGCGCGAATTGCACACCACCATCCAAGTGGCGCTGACACGCGGTGAGTTCGATATGCGACTGCGGGAACTCAATGCTTCTCTGGAGGAACGAGTCAAGGCGCGTACGACAGAACTTGAACAAGCGAATCAAGCTAAAGACCAGTTCTTGCGCAACATCAGCCACGAAATGCGCACGCCCTTGAATCATGTTTTGGGGATGGCCCAGGTGCTTAGTTCCTTGCCGTCGGTTAATGCAAACAAGTCGGCCGCGAAGTGCGCCGATCAGATTCTCAATGCCGGTTGGAATTTGGCTAATCACATCGAGGCGCTGCTGGATCTCAAGGATACCCAACTGGCTCCGGCAGCCTTGGAGTTGTGCCCCGTCGCGATTGGCGCGGTTGTTGGGCAAGCGCTTACCCTAGTTGGCGATCTTGCGGTGGCGAAAAATATCGATCTCAACTGGAATTCGTCCGTCGATATGTCGCTTGTCGCCCTCGTCGATCAAGACAGGCTGCTGCAGATCTTAATCGCATTGCTCTCCAACGCGATCAAATACAATCGAAGCGGTGGATCGGTTGACATCACGCTTTTCGCCCAGAGCGAATTCCTGGCGTTGTCGATCACCGATAGCGGGCATGGAATGACCGAAGAAGAGCAGTCACGGGCATTGGAGCCGTTCGCACGGTTTTTGCCGAAAGACAAAGTTATCGGTGGCATTGGCATCGGCCTGACCGTGGCCAACCGAATCGCTACCTCCATGGGGGGCAGTATCGCAATGCAAAGCGAACCTGGAAACGGTACCACTGCGGTGCTACGGCTTCCTCGCGCGAAGATTTGACGCACAAGATGGCGATGTACCACCGACAATGACGGGACTATCCGTTGCAAAGATCATCAGTCGCTCGCCGTGGCGGTCGTGGCCAACCTGGCCGACATGTCACGGTGTACGCTTCACGCCCCTTGAATGACCGCTTATCCACTAGGAGATTGGATGAAGATCGTGAAGTTTTTTCTCTTGTGCTTTGGCATAGTCATGGCACCAAGCGCGAGTGCCCAAAGTTATCCGCAGAAACCCATCCGGCTGATTCTAGGTGTGGGGCCTGGCAGCGGCGTGGAGACGACGGCGCGACCGGTAACCGCGAAGATGGAAGAGTCGCTAGGCCAACCCATCGTCATTGAGTTTCGTCCCGGTGCAAGCGGCGTGATTGGCGCCGAAGCGGTGGCGCGCGCGCTGCCTGATGGCTACACGCTTTTCTATACCATTCCCGATCCCATCGTCAGACGCCCCGCGTCCGCCCCGGTTCCTTACGATCCCGTTGCCGACTTCACGCCCATCACCATGATGATCAAGTCCTTCGCGGTGTTGGTGGCGAACCCTGCGTTCGCGGTCAAAGATATTCGTGAACTGATCGAGCATGCGCGGCGCAACCCCGGCACGGTTAACTACGGCACCAATGGCACCGGCACTGGTCATCATCTACTTGGTGATCAATTGGCGCGGATGGCGCGCATCAACCTTATTCATGTGCCTTATAAAAGCGGCGCACCTTCGCTGTTGGCCGGTATCACCGGCGAAATTCAAGTAGTGGTCTCTGCCGCAGGTTCGGCTACACCGTTTATCAAATCGGGCAAACTCAAATTGCTTGGCGTCCTGGACGAAGAACGCTCGCGCGCCTTGCCGGATGTGCCTGCGGTAACCGAAACCCTTCCAGGATTTCTTGGCATGCCCAGTTGGTTGGGGTTTTTTGGCCCAGCAAAAATGTCGCGGCCCATCGTTGATCGCTTGCATCTGGCTATCACTCAAGCCGCCAACGCACCCGATGTACGCGCGCGTTTCGATCTGGTGGGCCAGCAGGTAATCGGCAATACCCCGGAACAGTTTGCTGTTGCTATCAAAAAAGAATTGGGCGATTACAAGGCGTTGTTGACGGCATCGGGGATCAAGCCGGAATAGCTGCAAATTTTTCTTTGCCCGCCTTGAGATTAATCGGCTGCAGATGGTCACGAATAATGGGCGAGTTCAGCTGCAACAGATCCATGGTGCTGAGCATGTCCGACTGCGCCAGCAACGATAGAAACAGGCCGCTATCGCCGCAGCGAACCACGGACCTGGGCGGAGCCAAGCCATTCGCCACGAACAAATCCGCGACCATCTGACCTGGCGAACCCCGTGGTATTTCTTCGGACCCGGAACGAATAATCCAGTCAGCACCGGCGAGCTCATTGAGAGATTTGGCGTTGCACAGCGGATGGCCGCGCCGCCCGACAATGACGCGTTCATTTCTCCACAGCGGGAAGGTACGGATCTGCTTGTCTTTAAGATCCGGTGGAATCTCTCCGAGTGCGAAATCGATTCTGCCTTCGCGCAATAGTGGCAGGAGGGTCACGGAAATTCCGCCGACTATCCTAACTTCGACGTCAGTTGCTCCAGCACAAAGATATGCGACGAAGCCATTGCGATGGATTGTCCCTGGTGTTCCGGGTGCGCCGGGCGACCTCACCGCGAGGCGCGTGAGTCCCAAGCTGGCGCTCGCTCTGGGACAGCCGGTGGTTGTGGAAAACCGGCCCGGCGCGGCAGGATTGATCGCAGCGCAGGATGCGGTCAGATCACCGGCTGATGGTCACACACTACTGTTCGGGACCATCAACGACCCGGAATATAAGAACCCGGTCATCGCCACCGGAGGCGAAATTGGCGGCGAAACACCTGATGAATTCGCGGCTTACCTTCGCGCCGAATCGGCCAAGTGGGGCAAGCTCATCAAGACCGCCGGGATCAAAATGGAGTAGGTGAGAGAGCCATGCTGATTGAGTAAGCCGCACGGAGCATGCGAGATGTAAAATCACGCTTATTTCCTTTTGGCGTCATTTCCAAATGACACAAGGAGGTGCCCTATGCAGAGTGTGAATATTTCCCTGCCGGAATCGCTTAAACAGTTTGTGGACGAGCAGATTTTGACCGGACGCTACGGCAGCGCCAGCGACTATGTGCGCGAACTGATCAGTGCCGATGAGAAGCGCAAGGCAGAACATCAATTAGAGGAAAAGCTTTTGGAAGGCCTGCGCGGCGCCGAAAGTGAAATGAAGCCGACCGACTGGGCTGGGTTACGCAATGAAGCCTTGGCCAAGCTTGGAGCGCAAAAGCAGCGGCGCTAATGGGCACTGTTTTTCAGCGCGAAGCTGCCACACGAGACCTCATAGAACATTTCGTTTATCTGGCTGAACATGCAGGACTTGAAACCGCCGAACGCTTTTTGAAGAATGCGGAAGCGAGTTTCAACGACTTATCAGAGCAGCCTCTCATAGGTTCCCCACTGGTATTGCAGCGCTCCGAGCTTTCCGGGATGCGCAAGTGGCGTATCAAAGATTTCGATAGTCATCTGATTTTTTACCAGCCTCGAGCAGATGGAGTATCCATTGTGCGGGTCCTGCACGCTGCACAGGACTGGTGGGGGCATTTAGGGATGGTCGGAAAGTAGGATTTTCATTGAACATCTTAGGGCGGGATCGCAAGCCGAGTACTTACTCAACCGGCACCGCCATTTCTCACTAACGCTGCACCGGATCGCTAGCATCCGGATTCTTCACCGCGAAAGCGTGCTTGAAAGCAGGCCTTGTCTGCATGCGTTGCCACCATTCCGCGAGCTTCGGACGCCGCGCCGCACTCACCATCTCCGGGCGTTTCAATACCTCGATGCGATTGATAAAGGGCGCCATGGCGATGTCGCCCAGCGAATATTCCTTGCCCGCGAGCCACGGTCCCTGGCTCAGGGTTTCCTCAATTTTGTCGAGCAGAAAATCCAGTGCCTCGTACGCTTCGTTTTCTTGCGCCTCGGAGACGCCATGTTCGGCGCGATGCAAAAGCCGGTTGCGAATGATTGGATTGGGGCAGTTCATCGCCATGCGTTTGAGGTCGTCCTGGGTATGGCCTTTGGCTTTGTGGCGCGCGGCGTGGCGCGGGTTGTAGGAGCAAGTGTTGACGTTTTCGTGAGCGATTTCCTCGGAGTTGAAAAGCCACAGGCGCATTTGCGTTTTGGCGTAGGCGTCCTCGGGTCGTAGTCGCACCTGCGGATAGCAATCCTCCAGGTATTCGAGGATCACATTCGACTCGATGATGACGCGCCCGTTGTGATCCAGCGCTGGCACAACTGCCTTGGGATTGAGCTTGAGGTACTCAGGAGTCCAGTGATCGAATTCGAATAGATTGATATGACGATTTTCGTAGGTCAGGCTTTTCTCGGCAAGGCAGATCCGAACTTTCTGCGAACACACGGAACTCCAGTAGTTGTGCAATGTCAGCATGGCGCCTCCAGGATAAGGCGGTCATGGTATGTCATCCGCGACTGCCTGGCCGGTGCCGAATAGGGCCCTAGTGAGTGCGTCAAAGAGGTATTTAGAGATCCTTGCATTTTGATCATCGAATGATCAGAATGCAAGGATGTCAAAACCCTTGGACCGGGTCGAACTCAGGGCCCGAACCCTCCTTGCCCTGCGCAACAATCCGATCGTGGCTTTGTTGGGGCCGCGCCAATGCGGCAAAACCACGCTCGCCCGCGGCATCGCCCAGGAGCGGCGCGCCACTTTTTTCGATTTAGAAAATCCCGCCAGCCTGGCGCGGCTCGATCATCCGATGACCACGCTCGAGCCGCTGCAGGGTCTGGTGATCATCGATGAAATACAAAGGAGGCCCGATCTATTCCCGGTGCTACGGGTGCTCGCCGACCGGGTTCGCGGCAAGGCGCGATTCTTGATTCTTGGCAGCGCCTCGCTCGAATTGATGCGGCAGGGGTCCGAGTCCCTGGCCGGGCGTATCGCCTTTGTCGAAATGTCGGGATTCACGCTCGCGGAGGCGGGGCTCGCCGCGGCGACAAAGCTATGGATTCGCGGCGGCCTGCCGCGCTCCTTGCTCGCGCGCGCAGAGGCGCAAAGTTTCGTTTGGCGGCAGGATTTCATTCGCACGTTTCTCGAGCGCGATATACGCGAGCTGGGCTTCAATCTCCCGCCCTTGGCATTGCGCCGGTTATGGCTAATGCTCGCTCACTACCATGGACAGATCTGGAATGGGTCTGAAATCGCGCGTTCTTTAGGCGAGGGGCAGACCACGGTGAAGCGCCACCTGGATATTCTCACCGGCGCTCTGGTGATTCGCCAGTTGCAACCGTGGTTCGAGAATTTGGGCAAACGACAGATAAAAGCGCCAAAGATCTACGTCAGAGATTCTGGCTTGTTGCATGCTTTGCTGGATTTGCACGACCCTGCCGCTGTCGTCGCGCATCCCAAAGTTGGTGCGTCCTGGGAAGGTCGCGTCATCGAGGAACTGGTGGGTATCGCAGGGGAGCGCAACGCCTATTGGTGGGCGACACAAAGCGGCGCGGAGTTGGATCTATTGCTATTTTTGCGCGGTCGAAGAATTGGCGTGGAAGTGAAATATGGCGACGCGCCGCGGGCCACCAAGTCGATGGCTGTCGCCATGCAGGATCTGCGCCTGGATAGACTATATGTGGTTTATCCTGGGAGCGAATGTTATTCGCTCAATGCACATACCGAAGTGCTCGGGCTTCCGGCTGCCATCGATGCGATACGAAAAGAGGCAGGTTTGCTGCGTAAGCTGCGCGTCAATCGCGAATGATTCAAGATTGACAGTGTGATTTTCACCAAGACCGCATACGCTCGCACCACCGTGGCCTTGGATGCCATTTGCGACAATTGTTTAAATTTAAGCATCGATATCATCGCGTTCAGGAGGGCGAGCCGTGACAACGGTAGATAGCATCAGAAATGGAAAAATATCCGTGCTAGGCAGGCTGTTGGCTTTAGCAGCGATGTGTGTCGCGCCCTTGGCGGACGCCCGTGTCACCCGCATCGTGATCGACGCCAAGGTCTCGCCGGCGTTTTCTCTACCCAGTGGCGGCTTTCAATCTTTCGGCGCCGCCGGTCAATACGAAACCATCGCCGGTCGCGCGTTCGGCGAGCTTGACCCCAAGGACCCGCGCAACGCCATCATTCAAGACATTTCGCTCGCTCCGCGCAACGCCAAGGGCAAGGTCGAGTATGTGGCGAGTTTCTTCCTGGTGAAGCCCATCGATATGAGCAAAGCCAGTGGCCTCCTGTGGCACGACGTGCCCAATCGCGGCGGGCGCATCACCATCGTTCCAGCCGAACGCAATCTTGGAGATGTGGGCTTATCCAGCGGCTGGCAAGGCGATAACGCAGGCAATACCGTTCCCCGAAATGATAACGAATGGGTGACGGTGCCGGTGGCTACCAACGCTAATGGCACGCCGATCACCGGCAAGGTATTCGCGCGGTTTATCAATCGTGGCGGGCCGGAGTCGCAGCCACTGATGGTGCATAACAATCCGTTTCCTTATCGGCCTTTGACGCTTGACACCAGCAAGGCGCGTCTTGAGACGCATGCGCACGAGAGCGTCGATGGCGCGATCACCGGTGTCGAGCCCATTTCATCCAAAGACTGGGCGTGGGCGCGCTGCAATGGCACCGATAACAAATTTCCCGGCACGCCAGACCCAACGCAGATTTGTTTAAAAAACGGCTTCGATCCAAAGCTCTTGTATCAGCTGGTGTTCACTGCCAAGGACCCTTACGTGTTGGGCGCGGGCTTCGCCGCGTTTCGTGATGTCGGTACCTTCTTCAAATATGAAAAGCAGGACGATGCCGGTACGCCGAATCCCCTCGCGCAAGGCGGCAATATCAAGTGGACGATTTCACGCGGCTCCTCCCAGTCGGGCAATTTCCTGCGCGGCTTCCTGCATCTAGGTTTCAATCAGGATGAAGCCGGGCGCCAGGTACACGACGGCGCCTGGCCGATGATCGCGGGTCGGCGCATCGGCATGAACTATCGCTGGGCGCAACCCGATGGCACCCTCGAACTCTACATGGCCGGCAGCGAAGGCCCGCAATGGTGGGTGCCGTGGCCCGATAAGCTGCGCGGTTTGCCTGCGCGTGGCATTTTGGATCGATGCACCGCGAGCAAAACCTGCCCGAAGGTGATCGAACATTTTGGTTCGGCCGAAGTCTGGGCGTTGAAACTTACGCCCGAGTGGGTGGGCACCTCGGCCGATGCCGATATTCCCATTCCACCCAATGTGCGTCGCTATTACATCCCTGGCACCACACATGGCGGCACCAATGTGCCTGCGCCCAATAATCAATTCAACGCGAGTCTCGAGGGCAATTTGTTGCCTGCGCCTGGCTGCCCCGGCAATAATTTCGGCACTGGTGTGTTGAACGCCAATCCACTGCCGCATCTGCATACGGTCAATGCGCTGCGCGTGCACTTTCGCAATTGGGTGATGAAGGGCGTCGAGCCCCCAGCCAACCGCTACCCGACGCTTAGCAGCAAGACCTTGGTCGCCCCCACCAAAGAGGCTATGGGATTCCCCACTCTCCCGGGCATACACCCATCAATCCCCAACAACTTCATCATGCCGGTGCTTGATTACGATTTCGGCCCACGGTTCAACTACAACGATGCCTCGGGCGTGCCCACCGTGGTGCCGCCGAAAATCAAACGCATCATTCCCATGCGCGTGCCTAAAGTGAACGCTGATGGCAACGAGCTGGGCGGCGTGCCGCTAGTGTTGAACGACGCTCCCCTGGGCACCTATCTCGGTTGGAACATCACCGCCGGCGGTGCGCGGCCTTTTCATCAGGGCCAGGTGTGCAATTACGTCGGCGGCATGATTCCCTTTGCCAAGACTCAAGCCGAGCGTTTGGCCAATCACGATCCACGTTTGTCGTTGGAAGAGCGGTATAAAAACCGCGAGGGATATGTCGCCGCAGTGCGGGCTGCCGCCGCGCGTGCGGTGAAGGAAGGGTTTTTATTGCAGGCCGATGCCGATGCGTTGATCGCGCAGGCGGCGGCGAGCAATGTGCTGGCGCCATGAGGCGTAATCATGAACTTTGTTACTTGCAAATGTCCAAGTGAAGAATATTGGAAGGTGTTATTAATCTCGTTTATGAGATTGATTGGTACTCAACGCATCGAATAGTTTTGGCGGAAGGTATTGCAACAACTGCAGGTGTGTTTTCGAAATCGCCAGCTTGCTCGCCTTGGCGCGAATTGCCACCCCCATCTCGGCGGCGACTATTCGGTATCGCACCGTTCGACACTCAGGCGGCGATCTGGTCCGTGCGCCGATGCAAAGCCCGGCGCGGCGCGGGATTGTCAAAACCGATATTCAGCGTCAGGCTCACGGCACGCGCAACCGCCACGGGTTTCACCGCGCGCCGGCCGCGTCCCTGCGATCCCTCTTCCAATCGAATCAGGCCGCAATTCGCCATGGTGCGCAAGGTTCGCGACAAATTGCTCGCCTTGCGCCCGGTAATACCCACCAAATCCGCGATAGATTCGGGCTTGGCGTCGTGAATAATGCGCAGCAATTCTCGATTCTCATCGGACAGCACCGCCGCGAACGATTTGATCGATGTAAACCAAATTTTGGGTTCGTTTGGCTTTCGTTTGTATTGACCTCTGGCAATGGCGAGGGTGTAATCGCGCACCTTTTCGAGGGGCATGATGCCGACGCGGATGCATTTTGCTGCGCTCATGTTGCTTCTCCCAATTCGTCCATCGCCTTGAAAACCGTCCGCCAAAAATCAGCGACCAGCTTGCCCGCGTTTTCATACGCGTAAGGCACGCCCGCGTCTTTCGGTCCACGATGCATGTGGTCGTAAGTGAGCGGCTGTTCGATAAATCGACCGCCAGGGCGTTTCACGGCATGGGCATTGTCAAAACCCAAAAGCCGCCGATTGCCCGCATCGTGCAAACTCAGTTCATAACGAATGCCGTGGGGCCGCGCCTCATCGGGTTCGATCAACCACGCATTGATCTTCACCCAGTAACGCGCGCCGATCATGATGTTGGTTCCATGCAGATCGAGAAGCATGCCCAGGGTCGGGTCATGCGCGGCGAAACGACTAGGCATCCCTTATATTATCATCGTGAGATAGGTTTAACAATGTTGCGCTGGGTCTTGTTGCGACATTCCGCCGGTGGCCGATCTGCTGCCCGGGTTCGATGTCATTGCGTGGTTTGGCGCTGTCGCGCCAGCCAATACACCAAAGGATGTTGTTACGCGGCTACATAGGGAAATCACTCGCACGCTCGCGCGACCCGAAGTCCGCGAAAAAATTGTCGCTATGGGATTTGATATCGAAGCCACCACACCGGAGGAGTTCGGCGCCTTCATGCAGGCCGAATCCGAGGAATTCGGCAAGGTGATACGGCAGTACAACATCCGGGTGGATTGAGGGAAGCTAGCGCACTAGGGCGATTCGTCCTCCAGACCTTTCTTGATCCTGGTCAACACCTGCTTGTCGAGCAGATCCTTCTCGCGATAGTCGGTCTTTGTTTTGATCAGACCATCGATGTTGAGCAGTTTGATCGGTGTGCCCTCCACCGTAATTTCGCGCACATGGGGCTGCATGGCTTCGTAGGTCTGGCCGTTCGCCGCGAATAAAAGATCAATCAGCAGTTCGTCGGCGACGCGAATGTTCTCCACTTCGCCGTCCGCGGATGGCAGGAACCATTGCGGATCCAATTCATTGGCGGAGTCGAGAAAGCCGAGCGCTCGGATGATTTTTTCCCCGTTGTCGCGACTAGCTCTGACAAGGACGTCGATGTCCTCGGTGGCGCGCAGGTAGCCGTTAAGCCGCACTGCCTGTCCACCAATCAGTATGTATTCGACATTCTCATCACGGAAACGGGCCAGCAAGTTTAGAAGGGGGTCCGGCGTGCTCATGCCGCGTTAATTCCACGCGCGATTCGAACCTGACGCTCGTTATCCAGGCGATTGAAATACTCGTGTGTGCCGCGCGTGACACCATGAGGCACCGGTGGCAGCGCGCTCGAGAGCATGGCGTCAAGTATGCGTCCGCGCTTGAGCGCCCTGACCGGGTCAAGCTCAATTTCGTTGCGATTCAGTTTTCCGACGATGCGCATAGGGGGGAGTGTAGGCGGCGAGAAAATCTTGAGCAAGTATTTGCCGCCTCGCAATCGATGCAATGATTTGAAGCAAACGATTTTTTGGCACCAAATCTCTAAATTTTCGACGCGATTTGTTCGAGTCGAATGCCGTTGGCGGTAGATAAGCGCTGAAAGGGTTCACTGATGCGCGTATCCGCGCCAGCGCGCCGCCAAAAATCGAGCGCGGCCTCGCAGGCGGTGTTCCAGACATCGCGCTGTTCCGGTAACGGCAACGGGGGTGAAAATTCCCTGGGCGGGACTTCGCCACCTGGCAAGGGCGCGTAGGTCATGGGTAACATGTCGTAGGCGGGCGCGAGGCGCAGCGGTTTTTCGATGTACAAGCTCAAATTGCCAAGGTGCATGTCGGTATTGCCGATCAACCGGCCGTACCACCAGAGGCGCTGCACTGCGGAGATGACTTCGATACGCAGTAACCCCAAGCCGTGCAGTCGCGCTGCCAGAACCGGCCAATCGGTGGAATTTCCGCCAATCAACGCATGAACCAGTGATTCCAGCGAACACAACGGCAGGCGGCCATGTTGTCCGATGCGATCAAAGCGCTCGGATTCGAAAAAAGTGCGGCCGGATTCTTGCAGGATGCGCGTGCGTGCGCACTTCACGCCATCGAGCGTGCTGGCGCATTCCAAAGCCAGGTGTTCGCACACTAACAAATCGGCCCAGCGGCGCTCTGCTGCTGACTCACCGGCACCGGAGAATTTCACCAGTACGTGGGGCGTGTCTTGCCCCTGTTCACGCAGCGCCGTGAATTTTGGGAACTCACCCGCCGCGCTTGATGTGGGCACCCCTGCGCCCAGGGCATTGTGGGCTTGTCTCACGTAGTGTTCACCTAGCCGGGAGTCGATGACGGGCTGGTTCGGTGCGAGCTTGTGGTTTAGCCAATGATGGTGAGCCTCGTCGCCAAGCAATAGATTGCCGCTCATATCCCAACCGGTGCGGCTAAGAACCGCAACCACATCATCGTCGTTCCATTCGTCGGGATTTTGCGCGACGCCAAGGCGCAGATGCTCCGCGCGGGCGAATTGACGTCCGATAAAACCCTGCGGACGCATGTCATAAATCGGATAGGGCAGGCCTTCCCACCATCCGTCATCGGAGTCCGGCGGCACTGGCCAAGCGGACGCGGTGAGTGGCATCAGCGAGCCCTCTGGACAAATCAGCGCTAGCTTGGATACCAGTTTCGCCTCGCCCGATTCGCCTATTTCATAGAGGGGAATGTTGGCGAAAGCGCCGCGCAAGGCGCGCCTGCGTGCGTAGCGCGTGCGCCGCGCTTGGCCCGCACATACCCATTGTTCGGGGGGCAGCTCCGCGAGCATTCGGTGCAGCGAACGCACGCTTAATCCCAGCGCGGCGGCAATTTCCGTTGTGCTGGATCGAGGCCTACGACCCAGCACGGATAACAGTTGGTCGCGAGCGGATTGATTGGGGAGGCGCATGGCAGTGGGGCGAATAATGCCTCATATTATGCCATGATTATAAAATACCTTTTTATTTTAAAAACATATAGTTAAGTATTCTATAAAGCTTAATTTGCCTAGATTATTGTCGTGAATTTACTGCGCCTCGATCTTCACACTCTTAAACACATTGGCCCAGTTGTCGCGCTCAGATTTCATGAATTGCGCGATCTCGGCGGCGGTGCCGGCACCGTTCAGACTGGTGAAGCCAAAGGTCTGCAGCCGTTTTTGATACTCGGCGTCGCGCACGATGAGATCCATTTCGCTATTGAGTTTTTGCATGATGTCAGAGGGTGTGCGCGAGGGCGCGAACACGATGCCGATGCCGACTACGCGAAATCCAGGAAAGGTTTCGGCGATGGCGGGGATGCCGTCTTTGCCGGGTAAGCGTTTATCCCGGCTAATCGCAATCACGCGCAACTTTCCCGAGGAGAGAAACTGCTCCAGTTGCAACATCGACGCCCAGATCACCGGCAGGCGTCCCGACACCGCGTCGGCCAGCATCTGCGGTGGCGCCTTGTAGGGCACCCATTCCATGGTGATGCCCGCGCGTAGATTGAAATATTGTCCGGTAATGGCTTGCACGCCGGCGGCTTCCGAACCGTAACTGAGCTTTCCCGGTTGCGTCTTGGCCATGTTGATCAGATCGGCAATAGTTTTTACCGGCAGATCGGGGCTCACTGCCAGGCCGAAGGTAGTGCTGTCGTAGAGCACTGCCACTGGTGCGAAATCCTTGTCCGGGTCGTAGGGCAACGACTTGAACATATAACGATCAGTAGCGGCGATGCCTACGCCGCCCAAGTAAAACGTATAACCATCGGGCGCGGCCTGCGCCATGGCGAGGCCGGCGGTGATGCCACCACCGCCGAGCACGTTATCAACCACAAACGGGCGGCCTAACTTGTTCGCTAGCTTCTCCGCGACTAAACGCATCACCAGATCCGGCGGCACACCGGGGCCGACATTGACGATCAAACGCACGGGCTTGGCGGGCCAGGCTTGTGCATAGACCATTTGTGGAATCAATATTATCGTGGAAAGCACGCTGCATAAGGCAACAGACTTTATAAAATTAAACATTTATAGCTACCTCCGGAAATGTCGCGCCGTAGGCCGGGCCGCGACTCAAAAGATGAAAATTGATCATGGGAACCAGCTTCAAACCCCCGCCATGCCGCCACCATCGATATTTAATATCGAACCCGCGATATGCCGTGCCCGATCGGAACACAAAAACGTAATCAAATCGGCGACATCCTCGGGTTCGCCGGCTTTACCTACCGGCACCGTAGCGTGCCACTGCGCAGCGATCTCGGCCTCGCTCTTCCCTGTGGTCTTGGACTTTTGCGCGACGATCGCATGCCAGCGCGGCGTGTTCACCGCGCCGGGGCTGACGCCATTGACCAGTACCTTGTCGCGCGCCGCCTCCAGCGCCAGCGCACGAGTGAAATGCAGCACCGCGGCGTTAAACGCACCGAGCAAATAACCTGGCGTGGCAATGTCGCCGCCGCGGCCAATGACATTGATGATGCGCCCCCACTTGCGTGATTGCATCTCGGGCAGCACCGCGCGGGCGCAACGCATATAGCCCATGAGTTTGAGGTCGTAGGATGAGCGCCATTGATCCTCAGTGAGTTCGAATATTCGACCTGCAGGAGATGAGCCGGCGTTGTTGATGAGGATGTCGATCTGCCCCAGCGCGGCGCGTGCATCATCGATCACGCGTTGGACATCCTCGCCCTTGCCCATATCACCCGTGACGGCGATCACTCGAACACCGGTTTCTCGCGACAGCTCCTTGGCAACTTCGCTCAATCGCTCGCTGTTCCGTGCCGTGATGACCACGTTGGCGCCGCTGGCGGCAAGCTCGCGCGCGGTAGCGCGGCCAATACCCAGGCTGCCTCCCGTGACCAGGGCATTGCGCCCATCCAAACGTATATCCATGTTCTGTCCTTGAGTTGGTTGCCACTACGGCGCTGGGGCTATTTGCCAGGTTAACTATTCATTCGGATCGGTGACAAAACCGATGCGCGTCATCCCCACGCGCGCGGCGTCCGACAGCACCTCGGCGACGCGTTGATAGGGGACAGCCTTGTCGGCGCGTAATTGAATCTCGGGTTGCGGCTCTTGTTTGGAACTTTGCGCCAGGCGCGTTTGCAAGCTGGCACGGTCGAGCATCTCGCCATTCCAGAACAACTGGCCTGTGGCGCCAATCGCGATCTGCAGGTTCTCGCGCTTGATCTGGTTGACATTGCTCGTTGCCGTCGGCAGATCCAACTTCACCGCGTTGGTCAACAGCGGCGCCGTGATGATGAAAATCACCAGGAGCACCAACATCACATCGATCAAAGGCACCACGTTAATCTCGGCATTCTGCCGCGTATGCCCGCTGTTATCGAAGCTGCCAAAGGCCACGTATATCCCCTCTAGACCTTGCCTGCGAGCAGGGCGAAGACATCATGCGCGTAGCTGTTTAATTTGGTCAGCACCAGGCGATTGCGCCGCACGAAGGCGTTGTAAGCAAGCGTCGCCGGTATTGCCACCGCCAGGCCGATCGCCGTCATCAGCAAGGCCTCGCCCACAGGGCCGGCCACTTTATCCAAGGTGCCTTGGCCCGACATGCCGATGCTGACCAGAGCGTGATACACGCCCCACACTGTGCCAAATAAACCGACGAATGGCGCGCTGCTGGCAATCGAGGCCAAGGTGGCGAGGCCCGATTCCATGGCGGTGGTCTCTTCATCGATGCAGTTACGCATGGCGCGCGTCAGAAACTCGGCGTACGACAGGCCCGAAGCATTGCCGTTGGTGGCGGACACCGCGAGCGCCTGGGCAGTGAGCCGCTGAAACGCGTCGCCACCGTCGATGGGTTTCGCAAGTGCGTTCAGGCCCGCTACGTCGATGGTGTTTTTCATTCCCTCCAAGGCGCGCTGCATGGCGATACGCGCGCCGCGGCTGGCCATTACACGATTCAAGATGAGATACCAAGTGAGCACCGACATGATCACCAAAATCAACAGCAACAGCTTGGCAACGCCATCGCTTTGTTCGAGAAAGTGGGCAAAGCCAAGTTGAGTAGTGACGCTATTGGGCATGGTATTCGCGACCGGTCATTTCAAAGTGGATACGCTGCGGGTTTTATCTTCGCACCTAGTCGTTTGCAGGGGTGAAACTGATGGGTACCAGAACTTGCGTGGCCACGGCTTCATCGCCGCGTTTAGCCGCAATGAATTTCCATTGTCGCACTGCTTTGAGGGCCGCTTCATCCAGGCGCGTGGAACCGCTGGAAGTACGCACACTCACCTGTTCCACGCTGCCGGTGGCGGAAACATGAACGTTTAAAACCACGCGACCGGTTTCACCCAGACGCAGCGACGCGGCGGGATACTCGGGTTTTGGATTGTTTAGGTACGCGGCATCGGAGCGCGCCGGGGTGAAACTCGGTGGGGTGAAACTTTGTTGTGCTGCGGGTTTTGGCGTTGTCGAGGCCGGTTGGGGAGGTGAGGGCGCGGCACTGGGTGTTGCGGCGACGGTCGTTGGCGGTGGATTGTTGGTTACCGTCATCGCCGGCGGCTCCGCGCGTGAGGGCTCGGCACTGATCAATGGCGTGGCAGGTGTTGGTAGCGGCATAGGAACAATCGGCGTTGGGGTTTCCACCTTTTTCGGCGGGCTGGGCGGCAACGGCGCGGGGGATTTCGCAGGCATGATGCTTGCCACCACTGGAATGATTTGTACCACTGCCTCGCGCACCGGCGTAAACGTGAGCAACGTAGCGAACAGCAATAGATGCGCGGCCACCACCGCGGCAAACTGGGCACCACGAGAGGCATTCACGCTGAACACTTGATGTTTTGTAACACCGACTCAGAACCGTGTGCCCAAGGTCAGGAACACGCGTGGCGTGAAGGTTCGCTCGCTACGTTCGGTATTCACTGTTCCCGTGAGCGTGTCGGTCACTACGCGACGCCTATCCTGCCGATAGTCGGTGATATTAAAAACATTCAACCGCCAAAACCCAACCTTGGGTACCACGCTGCCGATGTACAAATCCAGTTGCGTGTGCGCGCGTTCGTTGCCGGTGACAAAAATGCCGGGTGTGCTTGATGAATTGGCATCGGAAGACCCCGTCAAAGAGAGCGTGCCACCCCCGTACCAGCCGCCCGATTGCCGCAGCGGCTTGGCCATATTGAGCTTTGCCAGATAACGTGCTTGACCCGGTAAGCGTTGTCCGCTCACTGCGCCGCCTTCCATGCGCGAATTCAAAAGGCTGGCACTCGCAGACATTGTCCAATCGCGCTCGAAACCCGCCCAGACCAGATTGGTTCGAATATCCGTTTCGATCCCCCACACGCGCGCCGAGCCAATGTTGTCCGGTTGCTCGGTCCAGCGCGTGCCCACAAGAAACAAACGCCGCCTGATAACATCGTTTTGCTGACGCAGAAACACATTCACACCAGCTTGGCCGCCCGCGGCCAAACGACGCTCGATGCCGGTATCGGCGGTGACGGTGGTCTCGGGCCGCAAATTGGGATTGCCGCGGAAGTCGGCCGAATTCGGACTGTTGGTGAAAAGAGTCGGCTGAATGACCGGTGCGAGTTCCCATACGCGCGGGTTGCGTCCGATCCGCGCGAGATTGAAGCGGTACTGCGTGTTCTGCGACAACGCGGTGCGCGTGTTGAGGGAAGGTTGCCAAAAAAGATTGCGATACTGGCTGGTGGCGCCTGCCGCCGTAACGTCCGAGCCAAAACTTTGCGCGCGCATACCCACGGTCAGCGACGTTTTGATCGACTCCACTGGCAACTCGTATTGCGTCCATAACGAGCGGCGGCGGGTGGAGGAATCCAGATTCAGAGGCGTGGTAACCGCGGCCACACGCGAAGCGGAATCGACATCGAGTTTGCGTAGCTCCAAATCGCCACCGAAACTCCAAACGGAGTCGCCATCGGCTATGGCAAGTTTGCTTCTGCCTATAAGCCCGTGTTCGGCGCGGTCCTCGTTAAAAGCAGAGCTCTGCGTTGTATTGACGCCCGCCAGTGTGGAGCTGGCATTGCGATCAGAGTAGTTGCTGCTCTCCGAGCGTTCCCACTGCAAGGTGGTGTCCCACTTGGCGTCCTGAAAACTATGGCTCCAATCGGATGCCAGTTGGTAGAACGAACGATCAAAGCGCCGCGGAGTATTTGAATCGGTCGACAAGGGTGCTCCATTCGAAACACCGCTTCCTGTCGACAACACACGCTCATCCTGATCTAAACCGGAGAATATGCCGCGCAAGGTGATGCGATCCCTCGCACCCAGGCGCCCAGTGAGGCGCGGCGTCAAAGTCCAGAATTGATTGCGCAGCCGCACTTCGTCATTGATAGTGGATGCCGTGGGCGCGGCGGTATTAACCGTGGCGTCGCGCCGGGTGTCGCTACCCAGGTGGCGTTCGCCTGCGTTGAAGGAGATAAAGTACGACCAACTGGACTCCGCGAGGCTAGCGGTATTCGTGATGTTTCGCGCGTTGGGCTTGGGCGGCGGCGTACCCAGCGGCCCGGTTTGCGAAACAAATAAAGACGGACCGTGATGGCCCCACACGTACTGATCGCCAATCCAAACAAAGGTTTCCTTTCTTGGCGAAGCACCGCGCAGCACGATATTCAAACTACCGCCGGCAGCCCCTTGAAACTCCGCAGTAGGGGCACGTATCACTTCGATGCGTTCAATCAAATCCGAAGGCATCTCGTCCAAGGGCAATTGCGCCGCGCGATTATTGGTGCTGACCGGCACCCCATCCATCAGAATGCGCGTGTTCTCCGGGCCCATGCCGCGCATGCGGATTTCGATGCCGCCATTGGCAGTGGTAGTGATTTGCAAGCCTGGGGTTTGCCGCAGGATATCGGCGATGGTGTTGGCGCCCATGGCCTCGATATCGCGGCGTCCGATGGTGATGCGGGTTGCATTCGACATGAAGCGGTCATCGAACTCGCGCCTGCCGCTAACGTTGATTTCTTCCAGCTGTGTCGGCTGGGCACCGTCCTCCGCGCCTGCTTGGGCGAGCGCGAAGTTCGCCCCAATACAGGCCATCGAAAAACTTAGTGCCCTGCAAGTTTGTCGGCTGATGAGATGATTTCGCACGGTAGTTCCATTGCCCGTGATTTAATCCGTGTCGCAAGTATTCCCTGGAACCAATGCTACTGGGTTTCGCGCCGCGTGGTTTTTTTGTGCGCGGCTCTCGCGACGCTTTGTGGCAAGTAACCATCACCTGAAACAAAGGGGTTTGGCGATGATCGCCGTAATTTTCGAGTTTTGGCCCAATGAAGGGCGCACTCCCGAGTACTTCGATCTCGCGGCGTCGCTGCGAACCCATCTTGAGGCGATAGATGGTTTTGTCTCCATCGAGCGCTTCGAGAGCGTGAGCGCGCGTGGAAAATTTTTGTCTCTCTCATTCTGGCGCGATGAAGAAGCGGTGCGTGCTTGGCGCAATTTGGAGGTGCATCGTGACGCCCAGGGCAAAGGGCGCGGCGGTGTATTTTCTGACTATCGCCTGCGAGTTGCATCGGTATTGCGTGACTATGGCAAAACAGAGCGCGAGCAGGCGCCAGACGATAGCCGCGCCAAGCACGGATAAATAGAAGGAAGTTAGATGGAACGCGAACGAATCAAGGAACCCGGTGCCGCCCAGTTCTCGGGCTACGAGAAACTGGTGCGCCATTACCAGGAGCAAAACGAGCGCCAGCGCAAGGGGCGCTTGCTGGTGCGCGGCGACGAGCTTGAGTATCAAGAGACGCGCCAGGGCTTTCTCAAGTTTTATCTCAACCCCTTGGTAACCGATACCGCCTTAAGCAGTTGGTCGGTGTTCGAGCATTGGGTGAAAAAACAATCTGGGCGGCACAAGCATCAGGGTGGCGTCATCATCTTTGTGGTCGAAGGCGAAGGCTCGACGGAAAACGACGGCGAAGTGATCGAATGGCAGGCGGGCGATTTGATCGTGCTGCCCATCAAACCTGGCGGCGGCTCCAGTCATCAGCATTGGAATCGCGATGTGAGCAAGGGTTGCCGCTGGATCGGTCTGCGCGATCTGATGATGGCCGGTTACATCGCCAATGCGCTGGACCAGGTATCGGAGACGCCGGTCACCGGCAGTGCGCCGCCGCCGACTCCCGAGGGTTATCGTCAGCGCGCATGGGCCGCGAGCGTCAGTGATGAACAAGTGCCGTTGGTGGCGAGCCCCGCCGAGCAGAAAAACGTCAATCTATTTGATCGTTTGATGGCCTTGCGCGACATCCAGCGCGGGCGCATGGAAAAAGCGACTTACCTTATCCGCGGCGACGAACTGCCTTGGGAGTTAAACGCCCACGGCAAAATGCAGTGGTACCTTCACCCGTGCATTGCCTATACGCAGGTGCAAACGCATCTTTTTTATCGCCAGGAAATCACCGAGGGCAGTCGCAGCGGGGTGCAACGCCATGGCGGTGACGCGGTGTTTTATATTCTGCAAGGCGAGGGCTACACCGAGGTCGATGGCGCGCGGCACAATTGGAAACCGGGCGATCTCATGACCTTGCCGATATTTCCGCAGGGCGTGGTCTATCGTCATGTGAATACCGGCAAAGGGGCGGTGCGGCTTTTCTGCATGGAGCGCAACATGGTGCACACCGTGGGGGTTGATAGGCAATCGGGCTTCGAGCAATTGCAGCCCTGCCCCGAGTACCGCGACCTTCAAGCCGCGATCTAACAAGGAGACACCGCAATGAAGTTTGGGGTTTTCGATCACGTCGATGCCAATGGTATGGGCAACGGCAGTTTATTAACCGACCGCGTGCGTCTCGCCGAAATGTATGACGAGGTGGGAATCTATTGTTATCACGTCGCGGAACATCACTCGACGCCATTAGGTCTGGCGCCTTCGCCCGGCATTCTGTTATCCGCGGTGGCGCAGCGCACCCGGCAACTGCGCATGGGGCCGCTGGTGTATCTATTGCCCTTTTATCATCCGCTGCGCCTGGTCGAGGAGATTTGCATGCTCGATCAGTTAAGCGGCGGCCGATTTCAGTTGGGAATTGGCCGGGGTATTTCACCGGTTGAAGCGGGGTTCTATGGCCTCGATGTCGCCAAAATGCAGGGCTCCTATGACGAAGCTTATAAAGTTCTGATGCAGGGCCTCACGCAGGATGAGGTCGATTTCGAGGGCGAGTTTTACAAATTCAGCAAAGTGCCGATGACCTTGAAGCCGGTGCAGAAACCGCACCCGCCGCTGTGGTACGGCATCATCGGGCCGGACACCACAGTATGGGCGGCGTCTAAAGCGGTGAATGTGGTTTCGCTGGCGCTGGCGCCCAGGGCGCGGCAGATAACCGATCGCTATCGCGCCGAGTGGAGCGCGCTGGGTAAACCCGCGAATGAAGTCCCGCTCATGGGCATCAGCCGCCATATCGTGGTGGCCGATGACGATGCCACCGCGCAGAAAATTGCCGCGCGCGCCTACCCATTGTGGCGTGACAGTTTCAACTACCTGTGGAAGAAACACGCACCTAATGCCATGCGCTCGCCGATTGCCGCGCTTTACCCTGAGACGTTTGAAGAGCTGCAGGCCATCGGCAATGGTTGCGCCGGGTCGCCGGCAACGGTGAAGCGTTTCGTCGGGGAACAAATCGACGTTGCGGGCATCAACTACATGGCGAGCTGGCTGGCGTTTGGAAATATCACCTTGGCCGAGTCATTGCGCTCGGCGGAGTTGTTCGGCAAAGAGGTCATGCCGGCGTTTGCGTGAACGGCTTGATGCGCAATCAACGCGATGCGCTGAAGGGATGCAAGACGCGGTGCAATTCACGATGCGATGGGCGCGGCGCAAAACGCGCTCACTTTCATAAAGGAGTCAATGCAGTGGCGGAAGCGGAAGAAGGAAGATCGGCGCCAAACGAACCCTGGGGCAATACGGTGCTGGTGGAATTCTCGGATGACATTGCCTGGGTGACCATGAACCGCCCCGAGAAACGTAATGCCATGAACCCCACCATGAACGACGAGATGATCGGCGTGCTGGATGCGCTCGAAACGGACCCACGTTGCAAGGTCTTGGTATTGACCGGCGCCGGGAACGCCTTCTCTGCGGGCATGGACCTGAAGGAGTTCTTCCGTGATCTGGATAACGGTCCGCATGTCAACAAGATGCGCGCCTCGCGTGCCGCGAGCATGTGGCACTGGCGCATGTTGTTGCACTATTACAAGCCCACCATAGCCATGGTGAATGGCTGGTGCATAGGCGGGGGAATCACGCCCACCATTGCCTGCGATGTGGCGATCACCGCTGACGATGCCACCTTTGGTATATCGGAGATCAACTGGGGCATCATCCCGGCAGGCAATCTTGCCAAGGCCGTGGCCACGGTGATGAACGACAAGAAGGCCATGTACTACATCATGACGGGCGAAACCTTCGATGGTAAAAAGGCTGAGGAATTAGGCATCGTCACCGAAGCCGTGCCGCGGGAGAAGCTTCGCGAGCGCGTGATAACCATTGCCAAAACGTTGATGTCGAAGTCCCCCACGGCCTTACGCCAAGCCAAAATCTCTTATCGTTACGCCTCGCAAATGACCTGGGACGAGGGTGCCGAGTATCTGGTGGCAAAAAACGAGCAGACCGCTTACCAAGACCCGGAGCGTGGACGCGACAAGGCGATGAAGCAGTTTCTCGATGAGAAAAAATTCCGCCCTGGGGTGGAGAATTTCAAGCGGGATGAATAAGCGAGTTGGCCAAGTAATCCCTGTATCTGGCCACGGGAATAGGAAATAACGCCATGAGCGATACCTCGCATATCTTATCCATCAGCGAAGAAGCGACCATGCTGCGCGATAGCGCACGACACTTTTTCGCAGAGGAATGGCCGCCTGAGCACGCAATGGCGGCCGCTAAAGATCCATCCAAACTTCGCCGCCTGTGGGAGCAAATGGGAAGGCAAGGTTGGCTTGCCCTGGGTGCAGACGCCGGGGACGGCGATCTGCGTTTCGCCACCGTATTACTGGGGGAATTGGGCCGCGCGGCATGTCCGGCACCCATGGTGGATGCGTACATGGCGAACAGGCTTCTCGCCGGCGCTACATCGGGCGATGCCGAGGTGAATAAAATATCCGCGGCATTGCATCGCGGCGAAGCGTCAATCAGCATTTTGCTTGGCGCGCAGGATGGTGACGCCAATGCGGGTGGCGTATCGTTGTCCACCAACCCCGGGAGGGCAACCGTCTCGGGACAAACGGCATTTGCGGAAGGTGTATCGATAGCCACGCACTTCCTTGCTATGACCGACCAAGCAAGCACTCTGGCGCTGATCACGGCAGATGATGCCGGCGTTCGCATCCGCCAAACACCTGGATTCATCGCGCCCTTTCTAGCGGAGATCGAATTCGATCAGGTGCCTGCAAAGGTAATCACCGCGCGCCTGGCTGAACTAGGCGATGCAGGGCGACTGGCGAGGTTGTGTCTGGTTGCGCGCTCCTTGGGCGCCGCCACGCGCGGTTTCGAGATGGTGGTTGCGTATGCCAAGGAGCGCAGCCAGTTCGGTAAAAAAATAGGCCAGTTCCAGGCGATCCAGCACAAGTTGGTCAATATCATGATCAATGTAGAAACCGCCAAGCTTGCGCTGTGGCGCGCGGCCAATGCCTATGATCGTGGCGATGCCGATTGGCGCTATGCGGCGGGCGCCGCGGTGTCGGTGGCAAGTCCCGCACTGCGGCAAGCGTGCCTGGAGACGCATCACGCGTTCGGTGGCGTTTCGTTCTGGGAAGAACACGAGATGCCGCGCCACTTCCGCCGCATCCACGCCGATCTCACGCGTTGCGGCGGTGTACATGCGGCGCGCGAGGATGTGGCGCACGCACTACTTGATGCGGCGTAAAGGGGACGACGATGGCAAAGCTCCCCGATCTGGATTTAGGTACCAAGGCCAATGCTTTTCGCCAAGAGATTCGCGAATGGTTGGCCGCCAACTGGGATGGCAAATTTTCCGAAGCGGATATGAAGCGCCATCTCAACGAGCGTCTGGCCAGCCAAGCCTTTAGCCGCAAGCTAGCGGCGCAAGGTTGGCTCGGGGTCTCATGGCCCCGCGAGTGGGGCGGGCAGGAGCGCTCGGCTTTCGAGCAGTTGGTCTTCGAGGAAGAAACCGCCTACGCCGAAGCGCCCATTGGTTGGCACTTGGCCTCGGTGAACATGATGGGCCCTGCGATCATGAAACATGGGTCGGCCGAAATGCGCGAGCGCCTGCTGCCCGCCATCCTCAAGGGCGATGTGTGTTTTTGTATTGGCTACAGCGAACCAGAGAACGGTTCGGACCTCGCGGGCCTCAAGACCCGTGCGACCAAGGAAGGCAACCAATGGGTGATTCGCGGCCAGAAGCTCTATACCTCTACTGGCAGCTATGCGAATTACTGTTGGCTTGCCGCGCGCACCGATCCGGATGCCAAGCCCAGTCACGCGGGCATCAGCGTGTTTATCGTTCCCATGGATACACCCGGCATCACCATGCAGCCCTTGATTGGCTTGAATGAGCATCGGTCGAACGTGGTGTTCTGGGACGAGGTGCGCGTGCCGGAATCGGCCATCGTCGGGGAGGTGAATGGCGGATGGAAGGTGATCACCGCGGCGCTGGCGTTCGAGCGCATTGCGTTGGCCGGTGTGGCGGCACGAGGGCGTGCCTATTTCGACAAGCTGGTGGAGTACGTGCGCCATGCCGAGAAAAACGGCAGGCCCATGCGCGAAGATTCGTTAATTCGCGATCGCCTGGCGACACTGGCCGGCGAGATCGAGGCCGCGCGGCTGTTATCGGTGGAAACCGCGCGTATCGTCGATGGCGGCGGCGTGCCGCTGCACGAGGCCGCCATGTCCAAGGTCTACTGTGGCGAACTGATGGAACGCTTGGGGGAAGCGGCGCTGGATATTCTGGGCAGTGGCGCAAGCCTGCGCGATGGCTCGCGCTCCACACTGATCAACGGCAACTTCGAATTCTGCATCCGCGATTCCTTGATGTACGTGATCGGCGGTGGCACCAATGAGATTCAGCGCAATATCATCGCGCTGCGGGGGTTGAATTTGCCGCGATGACAGGGTTTGCATTTTGGGGAAACCGATCCAATGCCCGACGATCACGATATGATGATGAGCATCATGGATGATGAATTCCACCCAAAGCAAATCGAAGGTTTTCGCCGCATGACACCGGCGCAAAAGTTACGCATGGTGGCCGATCTGTACGAAGCAGGAATACAGCTTCGCGTGGCGGGATTGCGGCTCGCGCATCCCGATTGGCCATTGGAGCGCCTCGACCGTCAGGCGCGCGAATCCTTGCGGCATGCCGGTACCTAGTCCGCTCGCGCCGTTTATCGGGCCGCTCGAATTGCTCGACTTGCCTTACTGCATAACCGGTTCGGTCGCCGCCAGCGTCTATGGCGAGCCACGTCTTACGGCGGATATCGACGTAGTGTTGCTGTTGCGGCGTGAGGATTTAGGCGCGCTTGCATCAGCCTTTCCCGAAGAAGAATATTACGTCCCGCCGTTGGAACACTTGGTGCAGGAAGTAGGTCGCGACACGCACGGGATGTTTAATTTGATACATCACGCGACACAATTTAAAGCGGATATTTTTATTGCAGCAAGTGATCCGCTGCACGCCTGGGCGATCGCGAATCGCCGGCGCATCGATCTGGGAGGCGACGGCGCCTGGATCGCGCCGCCGGAATACGTGATCGTGCGCAAGCTCGAATATCTTCGCGAAGGCGGTCAGGATAAGCATGTACGCGACATACGCTTCATGCTCGCAGCTACTGATGTAGATCGGCCTTTTATTGAAAATCAGGTGGAGCGATTGCATTTGGCCGATCAATGGTCACGGTGCCAACCTAACCACTAGCAATTCCTCGATAGCATGCTCACTGCGTTAGCGGCTACGCTCAAAATCGAGATGGCGGCGCACCACCAGAATTCCTTCGTAGCCTTTCCTCATAATTTCAAGCGGGGCCCGATCATTGAATCGCCGATTGGCAGTGCACACCCAGCGATAGGCGAGGTCGCGATCATGCGCAAACATGATGCGCAGCGACTGGTGTATTCCCAGCAGATGCGCGGCGCGCGCAAGCAGATCGGTATTGCCGGCCAGCGGCTCTCCCTTGCGATAACGCGCCACGGTTGCGCGCGAGTCGGTAGACAAACCCAGAAGCGAAGCCTGATCGGCAACGGCGATTTGCCAATGATCGAAGAGCGCAACCAACACGCGCGCCAATCGTTTGCGGCTGCGTCGGTCGCTGTTCACCGGTTTGTCCAGCACTGTACTCATCGTCTGGCCCTTCGTATTCAATGGGGCATACTTGGTATCAAATGATAGTGTGCCAGGGATGGACGGCTAAGGGCGGGCGCAAACGGTGCTTCAAAAAGATCAGAGCCCTCTCGATTCAGATTTGCATCTAGGCTTTGGCGACGAGGCGCGTATCCAACGCAAGCGCACCCTTGCCTTGGGCATAGAGCATCAATGGATTGATCTCGATCGATTCGATTTGCTCGGCATGGTCCATGGCGAAACGCGATAGATTTACCATGGCATTGACCAGGGCAGCAACATCGCGAGGCCTGCCACCGCGAAATTCACCCAACAATATCGCGCCTTTCAATTCGGCCAGCATGTCGCGTGCATCGCGTTCGTCGATCGGCAGCAAACGAAGGCTGGTATCGCCTAGGGCTTCCACCCAGACCCCACCCAGGCTCACCATAATCGCCAAGCCGAACTGCGCGTCGCGATGCACACCGATATTCATCTCCAGACCCGGCGCGGCGAAGCTGGCGACCAATACACCATGGGCGCTTGCGTGCGGCGCATTCTTGGCGATATTGGTGTGGATGTCATGCCATGCACAGCGTACCGATTCATCGTCGCGTAGATCGAGAACCACGCCGCCGACATCGCTTTTGTGAGAAATATCCGGCGATTCGATTTTCATCACCACGGGATAGCCGAACTCGCGCGCTAGCGTGACGGCGTTCTCGGCGCTACTGGCGATTCCTTGCTGCACCACGGGTACACCAAAGGCATTGAGCGCTTCGGCGACGCTCGCCATGCCGTGCAGGCCTGGGCTGAAATGTCGAACCGAAGCATGGCCAGCGGAAGGTGTCGCGAGGGCGCGCGAGCGTCGCATACGAAACATTTCTGCATGGTCGATGAGCTTTCCCACCGCAGCCAAACCTCGATCCACGCCCTGCATGTAGGGAACGACTGCGGCGTCGAGAAATTCCCGTGCATAAGGCGTCATCGAGAAACCGGTTTCCGGCAACATGATCACGGGTTTCGCTGAAGTTTCGACAAGCGCCTTGAATAGCGCCGGATCACGATTGCGTTTCGGGTCGGGTGGATGTTCTTCAATCAGCAAGACATCGACGCCGGGATCGGCGAGTAGCGCGCGGGCAAGATCTATATAACGAGACTGATTGGTAAAGACACTCCCACAATCCAGCGGATTGGGAATGCGAACATCGAGCGGCGCCAGCTTTGTAATCGACTCCATGGTCGAGGGCAAGGGTTCGGCAAGCGCGATGCCGTTTTTTTCCGCCTGATCGAGCAGATAGCTTCGCAACGATCCGGAAAAAACCAGAAACGCCGCGCGCTTGTCGCGCGGGCGTTTGGCCACCGCCAGCAACCGGCTGGTCTCGATCAAGTCATCGAGCGAGTCGCAGGTGAGTACGCCGTAGCGTGTGCACACGGCATCGAATACCGCGCTGGAACCCGCCAATGCGCCAGTGTGAGTAAGCGTGGATTGTTCGGCGCGTTGGCTGCGCCCCACTTTCATAATGACAACGGGTTTGCCCGCGTCAAACGCCAGTTCGAGCGCGGCAACAAAGTTCGCCGGCGCTTTCAATCCTTCGAGTAGCATCGCGATTACCGTAGTGCTAGCGTCCTCCACCATGAATTTGAGGTAGTCGGCGACACCGCAACCCACTTCGTTGCCCGCCGAGGCCACGTAACTGAATCCGCAGCCGCGCTCGCCTGCCGCGCGTAAAAACGGGTAAAGCAGCGCGCCCGATTGAAAAATCGCTCCTACGCCGCCCGGACGTAGCCACTCGGCCACGCGCAAGGGGTATTGAATCAAGCCTTCGCGCACCGAGATCGCACCCAGGCAATTCGGGCCGCAGATTGCCATGCCGGTGCGTGCGACCAAGTCGGCCAATTGCTCTTGGCGCAAGCGCCCGGCTTCGTCAGCCTCGGCCCAACCAGTCGAATAGAGGGTGGCGCTTTTCACGCCAAGCGAAGCGGCCTCTTCAAGCGCAGGCAACACCGCCTCGGCGGGCAGCAACACCAACAGATGTTCAGGCGCCGAAGGGCATTGGCGCACGCTGGCGTAACAGGGCGAGTCGCCGATGTGATCGTAGGAGGGATTGATGAGATAGAGCGGACCTTGAAACCCGCCGCCAGAGATTTGATCCTTGAATATCGCCAGCCAGGGCGATTTTGGGGACGCGCCGAGTATGCCGACAGAGCGCGCGCGAAAAATCGGTGCAGGATCGCGCCAGGGAGTCAAAGACATGGATAAGAAACCGAAACGCCGGATGCTGGCGGCTATTCGGGCTGAATCCCCGCGGCTTTCACCACCCGCGCATACACTGCGTAATCGCTCTTCATCTGCGCCGCCAATTCATCGGGCGTGCTCCCGATAACAAGCAAAGATTGCCCTTCAAGCGCGCTTCGCACCTCGGGCAGATTCAGTGCCTTGACCATTTCGGCATTCAAGCGATTGACGATCGGTCGAGGCAGATTGCCCGGCCCGAAAAAGGCGAACCAATCGACAATCGATTCGTAGGTGGGAAGTTCTTCGGCAACGGTGGGAATGTTGGGCAAGCTCGGCACGCGTTTGGGAGTCGCCATGGCGATGTGGCGGATCTTGCCCGCCTGAATCAAGGGCCGCACCGTGCCCGGCGTAATAAAGGTGAGCGGCACTGTGCCTGAGAGCACCGCGGTCACCAACTCGTTGGAGCCGCCAAAAGGCACATGGATCATGTCGATGCCCGCCGCCATCTTGATCAACTCGCCGCGCAGGTGATGCGTGGAACCAATGCCATTGCTGCCAAACGCGATCTTGCCGGGATTTTTCTTCGCATAGTCGACCAACTCCTTGATCGAGTTCACCGGCAACGCGGCATTCACCACCACACCAGTGGAGGAGCTCGAAGAATTAGTGATCGGCGTGAAATCCTGGAACGAATCGTAGGGCATGTTTTTCACGATGTAGGGCGCGACCATGTGGGTGCTGGTGCTACCCAATAGCAGCGTGTAGCCATCGGCGGGGGATTTGGCCGCCGCCGCTGCCGCGATGCGGCCGCCTGCGCCGACGCGATTTTCCACGATCACCGGTTGGCCCAGCGGCGGGCCCGCTTTGTCCATCACCTGGCGCGCGATGATGTCGGGCACCGAGGCGGCGGGGAAGGGCACCAGCATGCGTATTGGCTTGGAGGGATAGGCCTGCGCCAATGCCAACGCGGGCGACAAAACGCCGACTACAACCAGCGACTGCTTAAGCTTAGCATTCATAATTCCCCCAAGAAGAAATTCGAAAAACTTCGCGCGCTGCTACCACGGAAGCGGCGCGCCATCGCGCGAGAGGAACGTCCCCGAATCCTTGAAGCTCAATCGTGCAATCGCGCCGCGCACGCGCGAAACGGTGTCTTCCGCAGAATAAGGCGCCTCGGCGCCGCCCATGTCGGTGCGTGTGTGACCGGGCCCGATGGGCACCACCGTAATGCCGCGAGTAGAGAGATCATTCGCCAGCACCTTCATGGAAGCATTCAACGCCGCTTTGCCGGCGCGATAAGCATAGTTACCACCGGTCTTCATATTGTTGATGCTGCCCGAGCCGCTGGAACTCGCCACGATACGCCGCAAGTCCGAGCGCGCCACGTTGTCGGCAAGACGCCGCGCGAGGATTGTTGGTGCAATGACATTTACGTTCAACTCCAATAACCAGCGCTCCTCGTTCAACTCATCCAGCGTGCAATCTTTTTGCAGGTGCACGCCGGCATTGAGCAACAACACGTCGATAGGCGCCGTGCCCAAGGAGGTTACCAACGTACCGATGGACAGACTATCGATCACATCGAGCGCCAGAATTTCGACTTGGCCCTTCAAACCCTGCACCGCGAGCGCACGCGAGGGATCGCGGCAAGTCGCCAAGACACGCCAGCCATCAGCCGCATACTGGCGTGCGAATTCCAAACCCAGGCCGCGATTGGCGCCGGTGATCAGGACAGTTGGCATGGTTGATTCCTGTGTGTGGCTGCGTTACTCCTGCTGCAACTGCGCCAGCTTCATCACTTTCGCCGTAGTCGCGTATTCGCGTGCGAGAAATTTCTGAAAATCTTCTGGGGTGCCGATCACGGTTTCGGCGCCTTGCACGCTGAAGGTGTCCTTGATTTCGGGCACGCTCAGTGTTTTAGCGATGGCTGAGTTGAGGCGATCAATGATCGGGTTTGGCATTTTTGCCTTGCTCTATGCCAATCAACCCGGCAGCGCCGTCGCGGTTCTCCATGACCACTGCCTGCCCCAACGCCTCACCCAGACGCACCGACTAGGTGCGCGTCATGATGTCACATAACACCCCTCATTTGATTTATTTACGGCGACGTATCGATGGACCTCGAATCGAAAAAGCTAAAGAGGATTCGTGAAAACTATTTCACGAAAGCCCCTTCTTCAACAAGCGCTATTTCAACTTGAGCAATTTACGTGCGTTGCCCGAGAGAATCTTGGCTTTGTCTTCGGCGCACAGCGGTATGGTCGGGATCCAATCGATGCCTGGTTTATTTGGCACGAACGGGTAGTCGATGGAAAAGATAATTCGATCCACACCCATCTCCTGCACCGTGCACATTAAAGCCGGGTTGGAGAAATTACCGCTGGTGGTGATCCAAAAATGCTCGGAGAAGCGCTCGCGAAATGAAAACGAGGTGTCCTTGTTGCCCTGGCGCGAAAGGGCTTGATTGATGCGCCAGAGGCTAAACGGTATTCCCTCGCCCATGTGGCCGACGATGATTTTCGTGCCAGGATATTTTTGCAGTACGCCCGAGAGCACAATGCGTATGGCTTGCGTCGCGCATTCCACACCGAAGCCCCAGCCCGCGGTCAGGAGCCCC
>JBJXEY010000205.1:0-23264 GCA_046153355.1 Burkholderiales bacterium | reverse complement strand
GGTCAATAGCATCGTGCGCGGCGGCGAAACCAACTACATTTCGGCGACGCTCACCCTGTATATTTCTGTCTACAATTTGTTCTCCAGCTTGTTGCAGTTACTGGGAATAGGTGGCAGCAACGATTAGCAAGAACGCAGCGTATCTATGCAACAGGGGCCGAAAGGCCCCTTGTTGTTTCTGCGTATCCGCTGTTTCGCTCACGCGCGATTTACGACCCGCGCCCGGCCCTTTGGTTTCTCGAACATGGCCTATGGTTTCTCAAACATGGCAATGGATTCAACATGCGAGGTGTGGTGAAACATGTTGACTATGCCCGCGGTCTTCAAGCGGTAGCCAAGCACGTTCACCAGAACCTCCGCGTCGCGCGCCAGTGTCGCCGGATCGCAGGACACATAAACGATTCGTTCGGGTTCTCGCCCGGCTAGCGATTTGACCAAATCGATGGCGCCTTCGCGAGGCGGATCAATCAGCATCTTGTCAAACGCATCCAACTCGCCACATAGCTTTTCATCGAAAAGATTGGCGGCTGCAAATTGGCAGTGATCGCTCAAGCCATTTATTTCGGCGTTGTGCTTAGCCCTTGCAACTAACGAGTCACTGCCTTCAATGCCAACTACCTGCGCTCCGCAACGCGCGATCGGAAGGGAAAAATTGCCCAAACCGCAGAACATATCGCCAATGCGCTCACCAGGCCGAGGATCCAATAACCGTATCGCGCGACGCACCAACATACGGTTGACGCCATGATTGACTTGGGTGAATTCGGTGGGGCCGAAATTCAGGCGTAAATCGAATTCCGGCAATAGGTATTCCAGAGGCGCGGGATTCATCGGCCAGAGCGGTGTTGCCGTCTCGGGGCCTTGGGGCTGTAGCCACACCTGAAATTGGCTTTGCTCGGCGAAGGTACGAAGTTTTGACAAATCGTCGTCACTGGGCAAATCGAGCACACGAAATACCAAAACTGTGACTGCGTCGCCCAGCGCTACTTCAATCTGCGGCACGCGCTCACGAATCGACATACTCGCGACCAAGGCACGTAAGTCCGGCAGCGCCCGCGCCATGAATTCGGGGAGAACCTCGCAATGGGTCATATCGGCGACAAAACTGGACTTTTTTTCGCGGAACCCGACCAATACACCGCCTTTTTTTTGCACCCAACGTACCGATAATCGGGCGCGACGGCGGTACCCCCAGGGCGCGCCGACTATCGGCGACATAATGACTTCGGCTTCGACCTTCCCAATTCTGGATAAACAATCCTCCAGCACGCGTTGTTTTGCCGCCACTTGGGCGCGCGTTTCAATGTGTTGCATGGAACAGCCGCCGCAGATGCCGAAAAACTTGCATTGGGGCGCAACACGGGATGCGCTCGCGCGCAGCACACGATGCAGTTGGGCCAATTCGAAGCTGGGCTTCTTCTTATAGACCGAACATTCAACCAGCTCTCCGGTCATGGCGCCATCGACAAAAACCGCCTTACCTTGGTTGCGTGCGACACCCCGGGCCTCGCGGTCTAGCGACTCAATTTCAAGCGTAATCATTGCAAAACTTCAGTTTAATCCGCAGTTCATCTTAATCGGTGTGCCAGGCATCGAGGTATTCGCGCCAGTGCGGCTCGCCGCCACGGGCCAAGACGGTACGTACCAATTCGATTTCCTGGCGATATTGTTCGCCATCCAAAAACCCGCGCAATAGCTGGAATCTGAGGTACACCAAGTAGGTATTGGCGACATCGGTTTCGCAATAGTCGCGAATCTTCCCGATGCCACCTGCTTGCCACGCTCCCCAGACCTCGGAACCATCGAAACCAAGTTTGCCGGGAAAGCCGCATAACTTGGCCACGTCATCCAACGGCGCGCTGGCGCGTGGTTGATAGAACGCCATTAAGTCCATCAGATCAAGGTGACGCTTGTGATAACGACTGATGTAGTTGTTGTAATTGAACGCTTTGTCATCTTCGCCCCACTCCCAGAATCGGCCGGCGGTGATGCCGTGGATGAGCGCGCGATAGTTGAGCACCGGCAAATCGAATCCGCCGCCATTCCAGGAAACCAATTGCGGCGTGTATTTTTCAATGCCATCATAGAAGCGTCGCACCAGTTCGGCTTCACCATCCTCGGGGGCACCCAGCGACCAGATCTTAAACGTATCGCGCTCGCGCAAGGCGCAGGCAATCGCCACGACGCGATGCAAATGCAAGGGTAGAAAATCACTGCCGTTTTGCGCGCGTCGTTTAGCGAAGGCGAATTGCGCGACCTCGCCATCGTTTAGCTCGCCGCCCAAGCCATGCAAAACCCTAAGCCCCGCGATATCGGGAATCGTCTCGATATCGAATACCAGCGTGGGGGGCATCAGTCCGGAAACACGCCAGTGGAAAGATAACGGTCACCGCGATCGCAAACGATGGATACGATCGTAGCGTTGGATAATTTGCCGGCGATGCGTAGTGCCACCGCTAGCGCTCCGCCTGAGGAAATCCCGGCAACTATGCCCTCGTCCCGCGCCATCTTGCGCGCCATCTCCTCGGCATCGGCTTGACTCACGTATTCCAGCGAATCGACGCGCACATTGTCGTAAATCTTCGGTAAGTACGCTTCGGGCCATTTGCGAATCCCTGGTATTTGCGAGCCTTCCTCCGGTTGACAGCCGATGATCTGGATGTTCGGATTCTTCTCCTTGAGAAAGCGCGACACACCCATGATGGTTCCGGTGGTGCCCATGCTCGATACAAAATGGGTAATTTGCCCCGCGGTATCGCGCCAAATTTCCGGGCCGGTCCCATCGTAGTGAGCTTGTGGGTTATCCGGATTGGCGAATTGGTCAAGGATCAAGCCCCGACCCTCGCCTTGCATCTTCTCGGCCAGATCGCGCGCGGACTCCATGCCGCCTGCTTTGGGCGTGAGAATAATTTCCGCGCCAAACGCGCGCATGGTTTGGCGGCGTTCGATCGATAAATGCTCGGGCATGATGAGGATCATGCGATACCCGCGAATTGCCGCCGCCATGGCGAGCGCAATGCCGGTATTGCCGCTGGTCGCCTCGATCAAGGTAGCGCCGGGTTTGATGGTGCCGCGCTGCTCCGCGCGCGCGATCATCGACATCGCTGGACGATCTTTCACCGAGCCTGCCGGGTTATTGCCTTCCAGTTTGCACAAGATGGTGTTGCCCGTACCGGCGCAGAGGCGTTTCAAGCGAACCAGCGGTGTCTCGCCAACCGTGTCTTCAATGGATTTATATTTCGGCATGTTAGTCATGTTCTTTTGACCTTACTTTTGCAACAACCAGTGGCAATAATTAGCAACGCCCTGCTCGACACTCGAGAATGGGTGTTGATAGCCAACGCGTCGCAAGGATTGCATATCGGCCTGGGTGAAATGTTGATATTTTCCCGATAAGCTCGCGGGAAATTCTCGGTACTCGATAATATTTTTCGCCTGCAGTTCGGCAAGCGACAACGTTGCTTCACCGTTTGCCTGGCGGCAGCTATTGACCACCGCGACCGCGACATCGTTGAAACTTTGCGCCTGGCCGGTACCCACGTTAAATATTCCGCGCGCTTCGGGATGGTCTAGGAACCACAGATTGACCTTGACGATGTCCTCGACAAAAATAAAATCGCGACGCTGTTCGCCATCGGCGTAACCGCCAGAACCCTGGAACGGACGAACCTTCCCCTCGGCTCGGTATTGGTTGAAAAAATGCCAGGCAACCGAAGCCATGCGTGTCTTGTGAGCCTCATTGCGACCGTAGACATTGAAATAACGAAAACCCGCGATTTGCATGCCCGCGTCGTCCAGCCGGCGCCTGACAAGCTGATCGAATAAAAACTTCGAATAACCATACACATTGAGCGGCGCCTCGAATTGACGCTGCTCTTTGAAGGTTAGCGACCCGCCATACACCGCGGCTGAAGATGCGTAGATCAGCGGCACCTCGTGCTCACTGCAAAAATCGAGTAACGCCACCGAATACCGATAGTTGTTTTCCATCATGTAGCGGCCATCGGATTGCATGGTGTCGGAACACGCGCCTTGATGAAAAACCGCATCGACGCTTCCGTCGAACTCGCCGCTACCCAACATCTCGAGAAAATCGCGTTTATCGATGAAATCGGCGATTTCGCAGTCGACCAGATTGCTGAATTTTTCCCCGGTTTCGAGATTGTCCACCGCGATCACATCCCGTTCGCCACGCTCGTTAAGGGCGCGAACCAGATTGGAGCCAATGAAACCGGCCGCGCCGGTGACAATGATGGTCACGATTGGATTTCCGCAACGGCGCGCCACACTCGCGCCAAGGCTTTCATCGGCCGACTGCGTGGGCAGCTAAGGCCCACCTCGATGATGTTTTCAAGTTTGGTCATGATTAAGGCTCGCATTCAATTCCGCGATATTCACCACCGCGGTTCCCAATTTTCCCACCACCACACCGGCGGCATGATTGGCGATACGTGTTGCTTCACCAAGCGCGGCTCCGGCTCCCAACATAACTGCCAAGACGGCGATCACCGTATCGCCCGCGCCACTTACATCGAACACTTCGCGCGCCTTGGCCGGCTGATGCGAAACCGAGCCCTTCTGAAACAGGCTCATGCCTTCTTCGCTGCGTGTGAGCAACAAAGCGCCGATGCCCAGTTTTTGCCGAATCGCTTGCGCCTTGCGTGTAAGCTCACGCTCATCCCGCCAGCCGCCCACCACTTCACGCAATTCGCTGCGATTGGGGGTGACCAGCGTGGCGCCACGATAACGCGAATAATCGTCGCCCTTGGGGTCAACCAGCACCGTTTTGCCATGCGCCACAGCCAGACCGATCATTTTGGAAATATGCGTCAAACCGCCTTTGCCATAATCGGATAAGACCACGATATCCGCTTTGTCCAGCAGCGCCTCATAGGCGTTGAGCTTATCCAGAAGCACCTCGCGGCTGGGCGCGGTTTCGAAATCAATGCGTAACAATTGTTGGCGGCGGCCCAACACGCGAAGCTTGACCGTGGTATCGATGGTTCGGTCACGATGTAGTTTGGCATTGACACCGTCTTGTTTTAACAACTGGGTCAGGCGTTGCCCGGCCTGGTCCGCACCCACCACAGACAACAACGTAACGCGGGCCCCTAATGCCGCCGCGTTGCGCGCCACATTGGCCGCGCCACCTGGCCGATCATCGGTACGCTCGATTTTTACTATGGGGACTGGCGCCTCTGGCGAGACGCGGTTGACTTCGCCAAACCAATAGCGATCAAGCATCACATCGCCCACCACGAGAATACGGGCGCGACGTAGCATTTTGGGATCGATCTGCAATGAATCTTTTTTGGCAAGGGCACGAGATACCCCTGCGCCAACCGGCTCTTTTGCTTTCACTTTTCCCAACATGGCCCTTGCGATGCCCTTATTTTCTACCGATCGCATGGTACTCCAGCGCATGGCGGCGAACCTCGGTTGGGTCGTACAAGTTGCGGCCATCGAATATCACCGGCAATTTCAATTGTGTTCGTATCGCGTCGAAGTCCGGGCTGCGAAATTCTTTCCACTCGGTGATGATTGCCAACACATCCGCGCCCTGCAAGGCGGCCATCGGCGAATCGGCAAATTCGAGGCCATGCTCGCTCCCAGCAAATACGCGCCGCGCCTCGTCGATGGCAACGGGATCGTACGCACAGACGGTGGCACCCGCGGCAAGCAATTCCTCGATCAGCACCCTGCTTGGCGCTTCGCGCATGTCATCGGTATTGGGTTTGAACGCCAGCCCCCACAAGGCGATGCGCCGTCCGGAAAGGTCCGCGCCCAGGCGCGCCTTGATCTTTTGACCGAGTACGCCTTTCTGCAAAACATTGACCTCCTCCACCGCGTTCAATATCAAGTGCGATGCGCCGCTGCTTTTCGCCGTCCGCATCAAAGCCTGAACATCCTTGGGAAAACACGAACCGCCGTAACCCGCGCCGGCATATAAAAAATGATAACCAATGCGCGGGTCCGAACCAATGCCACGGCGCACCTCTTCGATATCGGCGCCCAATTTATCGGCCAGATTGGCTAGTTCGTTCATAAACGAGATACGCGTCGCCAGCATGGCATTGGCCGCGTATTTGGTGAGTTCAGCGGAACGCACATCCATGAAAAGCATGCGTTCGTGATTGCGTTGAAACGGTGCGTACAGGGCCCGCATTAATTGCGTGGCCGTTTCGTCTTCACTGCCAACAACGATACGATCCGGGCGCATGAAGTCCTCGATCGCCGCGCCTTCCTTGAGAAATTCAGGATTGGATACCACGCTAAAGGGGATTTCCTTGCCGCGCTCGCGGAGTGCCTCTCTCAATGCCTCACGAACCCTGTCCGCCGTGCCAACCGGCACGGTCGATTTGTTGACCACAAGGCGATATTCGTTGATATACCGGCCTATTCCACGCGCGGCGGCGATCACGTATTTCAAATCCGCCGAGCCATCCTCATCGGGAGGCGTGCCGACGGCGATAAATTGCACCTGCCCATGTTTGACCGCCGTTTCGATATCGGTGGTGAAATGCAGGCGGCCCGCGGCGCGATTGCGCGCGATCATTTCTTTGAGCCCCGGCTCGAAAATGGGTACGCCACCTTGGTCGAGAACGGCAATCTTCGCCTTGTCCAGATCCAGGCACAACACATCGTTGCCGACCTCGGCAAAGCAGGCCCCAGTGACCAGGCCGACATATCCGGCCCCTATCATCGTAATTTTCACGCTGAACCTTCCTTTTTAGTTTTGATTTTTTTGCAACCTATACGTTGTCTATACCACGCTCCCACTACAGGTTCCGCGCGACGGCGCCATAAACTAGGGTTCTAAATCGAATTCCTCGGTTCTTTTGGGCGGATAGGTTTCCCATCCGCCACAGGCCGGGCAGCGCCAATGAAACTGCCTTGCCTTGAAGCCGCAGTTTTCGCAACGATAGCGCGCTAGCCGCCTTGTATGGCCATGCACCAGGTTCTTGACCAATTCCAGGTCATGGCGCCTTTCTTGCGGGGCCACGAGGATTTGCGCCTCAAGTAATTTATCTAAGCCCAAAAGCGTGGGATTGCGCCGCAACTCTTCCTTTACTAGCAAATAGGCGCTTTCGGCATCGCGCAACTCCAAGGTGGATTGGAACACCACATCCAAAAGATCCAAGGAGGGATACTGCGAAAGAAACCCGCGCAATAGCGTTAGGCCTTCGTCGGCCCGATCTAGCGCGCGAAAACACTCCAGTAATCGCCTTGCCACCAGCGCCACATAGGCGGGCTGCTGCTGCTCAATCCTTTTCCACGCATCGATGGCTTTTCCCGCCTCGCCTGCCTGGGCAAGCAATTCACCCAATTGGATACTGGCGCGAACGCATTTTCGATTGGCGAGCAGAGCGCGATCAAGATTCGCCATGGCCTCATCCACACGGGAATGGGTCCCATCCAGAGCCGCCAATTCGCAATAAAAATTGGCGATGTCTTTTTGTCGGCTCTCGCCAGTCTCAACCTCCAGCGCCCGCGCGGTTTCGATCGCCTTGGACCAATCCTTTTCCTGTTCGAATATCTCCAATAACAAGCGCAGCGCGTCGCGTCGTAGTGGCGTATCGCGAAGCTTGGAGAGCGCCTCCTCGGCGCGGTCGAGCAAACCCGCTTTGAGGTAATCCTGTCCCAATTCATACAAGGCATGCAGACGCTGTTCGTCGGCGAGGTCATTGCGATCCAGCAGGTTTTTGTGCATACGGATGGCGCGGTCGGTTTCGCCGCGTCGCCGAAATAAACTACCTAATGCGAAATGCAATTCGATGGTCTCGGGGTCGATGCGAACCACTTCAATGAATGCTTCGATCGCCTTGTCGGGTTGTTCATTGAGCAGAAAATTCAAACCCTTGAAATAGGATCGCGGCAAGGCGCGCGATTCCCGCAGCAAATGCTTGATATCGACTCGCGCGGCCAGCCAACCCAAAGCGAAAAACAGGGGCAGGCCCAAAAGCCACCAGTATTCGAACTCCATTAGCTAACCTCGGTTGGATCGACCAGCGGTCGATGTTCAGGCTTGGCTTCAAGCGATTTCTTGAGCGAATTTATTTCACGCCGCTGCCGAAAAATGCGCTCCAGGGAAGCCAACAGTCCCAGACAAACGCCGATGACAAAGAACACTAACAACAACAAGATCAATGGCACATCCCAGCCTTGATCGAAGAAAAAGCGCAACCGCACTGGTGTGGTGTTGCGCACCGCGAATAGCAGTAGCAGCACGAAAAGAAGTGCCAGCAGTGACCAAAACAGGTAGCGCAGGATCTTCATGTGGCCCGCCGCCGTTCAACGCCCCAAGTGAAAACGGCGGCATCGCCGATGCCGCCGCCTAGCTTTACGCAATAGACCACTATTTCTCGTCCACGCGCTCGCGCAGCTCCTTGCCAGCCTTGAAATGCGGAACGAATTTTTCCGGCACGTGAACTTTTTCGCCGGATTTGGGATTGCGACCTACTCGGGCCGGACGATGATTCAAACCAAAACTGCCGAATCCACGAATTTCAATACGTTGACCCTGCACCAGCGCATGGGTCATCGCATCGAGAATCATTTTTACGGCGAACTCCGCGTCCTTCGCGACCAATTGCGGGTAGCGCGTCGCGAGCCGGGCGATCAGTTCGGACTTGGTCATTGCCGGCCTCCCGGTCAGTTTTGCGCGTTTTTATTGTCCAACTTGGCCTTGAGCAAGGCACCCAGATTGGTGCTGCCCGAACTGGCCGCCGATTCGCTTTGCAGACGCGCCATCGCTTCGCCCTCGTCGGCAGCATCCTTGGCCTTGACCGAAAGGTTGATGGTGCGATTTTTGCGATCCACGTTAATGATCATCACATTCACCGAATCGCCTTCTTTCAGGTGAGTGCGCGCATCCTCAACACGGTCCCGCGATATTTCGGAGGCCCGTAGGTAACCCTCGACTTCGGCGGAGAGAGCAATCACCGCGCCTTTGGCGTCGATGGTTTTCACCGTACCATCGACTCGGGTGCCTTTTTCGTTGGTGGCAACGAAGCTATTGAAGGGGTCGCCCTCAAGCTGCTTGATGCCCAGCGAGATGCGTTCGCGTTCCACGTCAATGGACAGCACCATCGCCTCGATTTCCTCGGCCTTGCGGAAGTTGCGCACGGCTTCTTCGCCAGTCAACGTCCAGGACAAATCCGAGAGATGAACCAGACCGTCGATGGCGCCGGGCAAACCAATGAAAATACCAAAGTCGGTGATCGATTTGATTTGACCGCGAACTTTGTCGCCCTTCTTGAAGTTGATCGAGAACTCTTCCCAAGGGTTTGGCATGCACTGCTTCATGCCCAGGGAAATGCGGCGGCGATCTTCGTCGATTTCCAGAATCATCACCTCGACCTCATCGCCAAGTTGCACCACCTTGGAAGGATGCACGTTCTTATTGGTCCAGTCCATTTCCGACACGTGTACCAGCCCCTCAATGCCGGATTCGACTTCGACAAACGCGCCGTAATCGGTGAGATTGGTAACCTTACCGAACAGTCGTGTCCCGGTCGGGTAACGACGACCCAAGCCCACCCACGGGTCTTCACCCAATTGTTTCAGACCGAGCGAAACACGGTTCTTTTCATTGTCGAATTTCAGCACTTTGGCGGTCACTTCATCGCCCACCGCCAGTACTTCTGACGGATGCTTCACGCGGCGCCAGGCCAGATCCGTGATATGCAACAGACCGTCGATGCCGCCCAGATCGACGAACGCGCCATAATCGGTGATGTTTTTGACAATACCTTTGACAACCGCGCCTTCGGTGAGTGTTTTCAGCAGATTCTGGCGCTCTTCGCCTTGCGAAGCCTCAAGCACCGCGCGCCGCGATACCACCACGTTATTGCGCTTGCGATCAAGCTTGATAACTTTGAACTCCATCTCCTTGCCTTCGAAAGGCGTGGTGTCTTTCACCGGTCGAATATCCACCAACGAGCCCGGCAGGAAGGCGCGTATGCCATTGGTCATAACGGTCAGACCGCCTTTGACCTTGCCGGTGATAACGCCCGCCACCAACGCACCGTTCTCGAGCGCCTTTTCCAGATCCATCCATGCCGCTAAACGCTTGGCTTTGTCGCGCGACAAACGCGTTTCGCCATAGCCATCCTCGAGCGCTTCGATCGCGACGGCAACGAAATCGCCTGGTTTGACCTCGAGTTCACCACGGTCATTTTTGAATTCTTCCAAAGGCACGAAGCTCTCGGATTTCAAGCCTGCATTGACGACAACGTAATTGCTGTCGACGCGAACGACTTCGCCGGTAATCACCTCGCCGACACGCATTTCCTTGCGTGTCAGGCTTTCGGCAAATAGGGCGGCAAAACTTTCAACGGGTGCTTCGGCGGGGAGAACGCTGGACATGGGGGAAATCTCTGTAAAACCACCAAAATTCAGTGGGGTTGATTAAACACCGACAGAATAGCGCAGGGAAAACTGCGTTTCTATCACCTATTTCCTTGATACCAAAGCATTATTTGATCAACAGCCTGGTCAATATTCAGTTCTGTCGTATCTAGCTTATGAGCATCGAGGGTGGACTTTAGCGGTGCCACACTGCGCGAAGAGTCTCTGCTATCGCGCTCGCGAAGATCCTGCAAAAGGACCGGGAGTTTAGCAGTGATTCCTTTTTGTTTCAACTGTTTAAGGCGACGTTCGGCCCTGATTTCCGCGCTCGCGGTAAGGAAAACTTTGAGCTTGGCATCGGGAAAAATGACACTTCCCATGTCCCTGCCCTCGGCAACCAATCCGGGGGCCTGTCGAAACGCCTTTTGACGCAGAACCAACCCATCCCGAACCGCGCTGACCGCCGCCACGATGGAAGCGCCCTCGGAGCAGCGCTCATCCCGAATATCATCGGTAACTACCTCATTTTCAAGGAATATGACTCCGTCCTCGAAGCGAACTGGCAGGTTTTTCGCCACCTTAGCCAGCGAAATTTCATCCGTCCAGGCGAGGTTTTTCCGCAACGCCGACAAAGCCACTAACCGATACAAGGCCCCACTATCTAGGCAATGGAACCCGAGGCGATTGGCCACGCGCTGTGCCACCGTCCCTTTGCCCGATGCAGACGGTCCATCAATGGCGATCACCGGTATGGATGAATTCATACGCAGTCTGTCATACGCAGTCGAGCCTTTTTATTTGCATCATAAAATTAGCGCACGCTAATCTTCTCAAACTGCGCGAAATAATCGGGAAATGTTTTCCCCACGCATGCCGGGTCGTTGATACGGATCGGCACACCCGCCAAAGACACCAGGGAAAAACACATGGCCATACGATGGTCGTCATAGGTATCGATGACCGCCGACCGAAAAACCTTGGGCGGTTCGATATGCAGATAATCCTCACCTTCCACCACCTGTGCGCCGATCTTGCGCAGTTCAGTGGCCATGGCGGCGAGCCGGTCGGTTTCCTTGACGCGCCAATTGCCGATGTTGCGTAATACGCTGGGTCCTTGGGCGAACAATGCCAACATGGCGACAGTCATCGCGGCATCAGGGATGTGGTTGAGATCCACATCAACACCGCGCAATGGCCGCGAATTCGCCCCCCCCGCCACAATCCAATTGGCTCCCAAGCGAATTTCGGCGCCCATTTTCTCAAGGGTCTCGATAAAGCGAATATCCCCTTGAATACTAGATTCACCCACTCCCTCGACACGTACCGAGCCACTTCCAGCGATCCCGGCAATCGCGCCAGCAGCGAGAAAATACGATGCCGAGGACGCGTCGCCTTCCACATAGATTTCGCCCGGTGATTGATAGCGGCCACCAGGCACAAAAAACTCCGACCACCCGGCGCGCTTGGCCAGAATGCCGAATCGCGCCATCATATTGAGGGTCATATCGACATAGGGTTTGGACACCAAGTCGCCCTCGACCTGCACGGTTCCTCCCCCAGACAATGGCAGCGCCATCAGCAACGCCGATAGAAATTGACTGGATACATTCCCCTTTACGCGCGCCACACTGCCAGCTACTAGCTTGCCAGGTCGAATTTGCAACGGCGGATAGCCAACCTTTTCCACATAGTCGATTCGCGCACCTATGGCAACCAGTGCATCCACCAGATCGCCAATCGGCCGTTCATGCATGCGTGCGACGCCGGACAAACGGTACTCACCACCACACAGGGCGAGCACCGCGGTCAATGGTCGAAATGCCGTGCCCGCGTTACCGAGGAAAAGATCCGCCGATTTACCAACGAACGCCCCATTCGCGCCTATCACCCGATAATCGTTGCGTTCCGCGGGTAGGATCAATACGCCCAGTGTGCGCAGGGCATTCAACATGTGCGTGGTGTCGTCGGCTTCAAGCAAGTCGCGCACCAGCGTCTCGCCTTGCGCCAAGGCGGCCAACAGCAACACTCGATTGGAAATACTTTTTGACCCGGGCATACGCACGCTACCGGTGGCGGCGCGCAGCGGCGGGAGATCAAGGTACTGTGATACGCCCATCAGTTCGACGATCCGCGGCCCGTTGCTTCGATCCAACGATTGCGTGCGGCGCGGGCGCGGGTAAAAACTTGCTCGATCTGCGCGCCATCTTTAGCTTGCAATGCCGCGCGCAGGCCGGCGAGCTGCGCCTCGTACTTGCTCAATTCCCCCAATAGCGCATCGCTGTTGGAAAGACAAATGTCGCGCCACATCTCCGCATTGCTGGAGGCAATGCGCGTGAAATCGCGAAAGCCGCCCGCGGCAAACGAGAACAGTTGTTCGGCGTGAGTTTCGGCGGCGACTTGATCGACCAATGCAAACGCCAACAAATGCGGCAGATGGCTGACGGTCGCTAACACCTGATCATGTAATGCCGGAGTCAGATCAAACACCTCGGCACCACAGGACTGCCAGGCATGGCGCACCATCGTCACGGCACTGGCCTCGGTTTCCTCAATAGGCGTGAGCACCACGCGCCTGCCCTCGAAAAGCCCGGCAAAGGCGGCCTTGGGGCCGCTGTGTTCGGTTCCGGCGACCGGATGCCCCGGCACGAATCGAGGCAGCGCCTTATGCAACTCGATACGCGCGGCGGCGATCACATCGCATTTGGTGCTACCGGCATCGGTAACGATGGTAGTCGCGCCAAGTTTTGGCGCCAAGGCGCGCATCACCGAGGCAGTCTGCCCGACAGGCATGGCGAGCATCACCAGTGTGGCGTCCGAAACACAGGAGAAGTCCTGCGCGACCTCATCGACGATACCCAAGCGTTTGGCCTCTGCCATGCTCGCGGCGCTGCGACCCACCCCAACGACATGCCGCACTCGACCCGCTTTTTTCAACGCCAGCGAAAACGAGCCACCAATCAAACCGGCACCAACCAGAACCAGTTTGTCGATCGACGCCGACTGTGGCAAATCCGGCATGTCAGACCTTCAAGGCTCGCGCCAAGGCGCCAAGAAATGCCTGATTCTCCGCGCCCGTACCCACGGTGACGCGAAGATGGTCGGGCATTTCATAACCTGCAACCGGTCGGACGATGACACCCTGGCGAAGCAAACGCTCGAATACGGCATTACCCATGGGTTTGCCGCCTTCACGTGGCACTTGGAAACTGATGAAATTCGCGCACGACGGTATGTACGCAAGCCCCAGGTCGCGAAAACCGCCTTCCAATTGGCGCATGCCTTCGAGGTTATTGCGAAAACTGCGTTCCACAAAGGCATCGTCGTTCAACGCCGCGCACGCTGCCGCCAAGGCAAGACTATTGACATTAAACGGTTGGCGTACGCGATTCAAAATGTCCGCCACCGCAGCACTCATCGCGCCAAAACCAACTCGCAAACCCGCCAGACCGTAAATTTTTGAAAAGGTACGCAACACCACTAGATTAGGATGCGCTTTGAGGATCTGCAGGCTGTCGTAGCGCATTTCCTCTGGGATGTACTGGTTATAAGCCTCATCAAGCACCACCACCACTTCCTTGGGCGATCGGAGAAGAAAACTATCGATTTCTTTTCCTGAGGCGAACGTGCCTGTGGGATTGTTCGGATTAGCGATAAACACCAAGCGCGTTTCGGGGGTAATGGCGCGCAGCATGGCATCCAGATCATGTGCGAAATTTTTCGCAGGAACACTAATACATTTCGCGCCCCGTGCCTGGGTTGCCAAGGGATAGATGGCAAAGGCATGTTGGGAGAACACCGCCGCAGCGCCAGGCGCGAGAAACGCCCCAGCCAACATTTCCAAGAGGTCGTTCGATCCATTGCCAATGACGATTTGCGCTGTATCAAGCGCCAAGCGCTTTGCCAACGCGGCTTTTAAATCGAAGGCATTGCCATCAGGGTAACGCGATAGCTCGGACAATTCCTTTTCTATCGCTGCTCGCGCCAATGGAGAGATCCCCAAGGGGTTTTCGTTGGAGGCAAGTTTGATGATCTTGGTTTCATCAAGACTGAATTCGCGCGCCACTTCTGAAATTGGCTTGCCTGGCTGATACGGCGCAATAGCGCGTACATAGGAAGGAGAAAATTCGCAAACGTTCATGTTTGTTCAGTCGCAGAGTTTGGAAAGCGGAATTAGATTGATAAAGCGGCGAATGGTAAAGCTACGATTTATGTAGCGGAATTCGTATCGCCAATGGGGTAGGAGCCGAAAATTTTCATAAAAGGCGCACGCGCCTTGACTTGGGCGATTGCCTTGGCAACCGCTGGATCGAGCTGGTGCCCTTCCAGATCAACATAGAAGTAATATTCCCACTGCCCGGTGCGTGCAGGTCGCGATTCGATGCGGCTCATCGACACGCCGTTTTCCGCGAATGGCGTAATCAAGGCGTGGACCGCGCCAGGTTGATTGGGGGTGGTCATCACCAACGAAGTCCGATCACGGCCGGTTGATCGCGTGTCCTGATTTCCCAGGACCAGGAAACGCGTCATATTTCTAGAATCGTCTTCGATGCCCGCATGGACGATTTTCAACCCGTACCGAGTCGAGGCGATTTCCGGACCAATGGCGGCAACATTTTGTTCCAGCGACGCGCGACGCGCCGCTTCCGCGTTACTGGACAAGGGGACTCGCTCGGCTTGGGGAAGATTCTGCAATAACCAACCATTGCACTGGCCAAGCGACTGCGGGTGCGAATACACCTTCTCGATGCCATCGAGCGTGCCATTTGTGGTCATGATGTTTTGCCGAACCCGCAACACCACCTCGGCACAAATTCGCAGCGGCGTGGTCAAAAGCAAATCCAAGGTGCGGCCAATTGCCCCTTCGGTTGAGTTCTCTACCGGCACCAAGGCGTAGTGAGCATGACCAGTTTCGGCTTTGCGAAACACTTCGTCGATCGATGCGCAGGGTATCCCCTTCACCGCAGCGCCAAAGTTCTTGCCCACCGCCATTTCGCTGAAGGTACCCTCTGGCCCAAGGTAGGACACCTGCAGATCACGCTCAAGCGCCCGGCATGCCGAGATCACCTCGGTATAAATTTTCGTCAAACTTTCCCCGGATAATGGCCCCTTGCCCTTCGACGCCACCGCGCGCAGCACCTCGGCTTCGCGTTCCGGGTTGTAAATTGGCCCCTCTCCCTTGAGGGAGCCGATGACGCGCGCCAACTCGGCTCGTTCGTTGAGCAGGTCTACAAGCGTGGCATCAATGCGATCAATTTGGGATCTATGCCGTGCGAGATCGTCAGGCACCGTTTTGTCTTCCAGGAAATCAATAGTTCAAGTTTAACCGCGCAAGTTTAACCGCGATGCGACCACTGGGTGCGAGCGTAACGAAACCGAAAACCCAAGCAAATTAACTGGCCTTGGGCAAATAACGCACTGCCAGAACCCCTTTGATGGCGGCGATGGCTTGCGTCACCTCTATGGCAACCGGGCTATCCACATCGACCAGGGTATACGCCATATCGCCCTTGGAGCGATTCATCATATTGTGAATATTCAATCCGGCATTGGCGATGGCGCCGGATACCTGGCCGACCATGTTCGGCACATTGGTGTTGGCCAAGGCGATTCGGTAGGGAGATTCGCGATCCATCACCACATTGGGGAAATTCACCGCGTTGCGAATCACACCTTCTTCGAGGTAATCGCGCACTTGATCGGCGACCATCACCGCGCAATAGTCCTCGGCCTCACGCGTCGACGCGCCCAAATGGGGAAACGCGACCACACCAGGATGCCCGGCTATCGCCGCGACCGGAAAATCGGTGACATAGGCTTTGAGTTTTTTCGCGTTCAATGCCGCAACCACTGCCTTCACGTCGACGATTTCCTCACGGGAAAAATTAAGCAACACGCTACCGGCGCGCATCAAATCGAGATTCTTTCCATTGATCAGGTGACGGGTTGCTTCCATCAAAGGCACGTGCAAGGTAACGAAGTGGCTCGCCTTCATAACTTCGTCGACCGATTGCGCTTTCTTTACCTGCGCGGGAAGGCTCCAGGCCGCGTCCACGGTGATTTCGGGGTCATAACCGAGAACGTTCATACCCAGTCGAATTGCCGCGTCGGCAATCAAGCTGCCGATTTTCCCAAGACCGATGATGCCCAGAGTGTGCTGCTGCAATTCGATGCCGGCGAAATCCTTCTTGCCATCTTCGACAAGCTTGGCCAATGCTGCGTCATCCACCGTTTTGGGCAAACCATCAACAAAGCGCGCCGCCGCCGCAAGATTGCGTGAGGCGATCAGCATGCCCGCCAACACCAGTTCCTTGACAGCGTTCGCATTGGCACCCGGGGCGTTGAACACGGGCACACCACGCGCCGACATTTCCTTTACCGGAATATTGTTGGTGCCGGCGCCGGCGCGACCGATGGCGCGAACCGAATCGGGAATCGCCATGGCATGCATGTCGTACGAGCGCACCAGGATAGCCTCGGGTTTTGCGACGTCCTTGCCCAACAGGTAGCCATCTTGGGGAAAACGTGTCAACCCCAAGGGTGATATTTGATTCAACACGAGAACTTGCGTTTTTTTCGTGGTCATGTCTGTGGATTCCTAGTCAAATTGTCCTGCGTTGTGAGACAGGCTTTTGCCGCGTAGGCCTCGCCGCAAAGCGTCTAAACGTGGCTCGCTTCGAATTCGCGTAAGTAGCCCACCAATTGTTTCACGCCCTCTACCGGCATTGCGTTGTACATCGAAGCGCGCATCCCCCCCACCGAACGGTGCCCTTTGAGTTCCTGCATACCGCGTTGCTTCGCCCCGGCGAGAAACTCGTCATCGAATTTGCTATCCAACAGGGTGAACGGCACGTTCATGCGCGAACGATCCTGCTTACGCACCGGGTTCATAAAAAATCGACTGGCATCCAGATATTGATAGAGCATCGACGAGCGCTCAAGCGCGCGGCGTTCCATCTCGGCGATCCCGCCTTGGCGTTTTATCCATTGAAAAACCAAACCAGCGATGTAGATCGCGTAAGTCGGCGGGGTGTTGGACATCGACCCGGCATCGGCATGCACTTTGTAATCCATTAGGCTGGGAATATTTTTGCCCGCACCGCCCAGCAAATCCTCGCGAACAATGACGATGGTCAGGCCAGCGGGGCCGATATTTTTCTGCGCACCGGCGTAAATCAAGCCAAAACGCTTGATGTCAACCGGCTTGGATAGGATATGCGAGGACATATCGACAACCAGGGGAACCTCGCCCACCTGCGGAATCCAGTGATATTCAACGCCACCAATGGTTTCGTTGGAGGTGTAGTGCACGTAAGCCGCCTGGGGATCGAGCTTTAAATTTGCCTGGTCGGGCGCATAGGTGAAATTGGCGTCTTCAGCGCTGGCCGCCACATTGACCTTGCAAAACGCCTTGGCCTCCTTGATGGCTTTTTTCGACCATTCGCCGGTGTTGAAATAATCCGCGCTCGTCTTGCCACGCAAAAGGTTCATCGGCAGCATGCCAAACTGCAAGGTAGCCCCGCCTTGAAGAAACAAGACTTTGTATTCCTTGGGGATCGCGAGCAACTCGCGCAAATCCGCTTCGGCCTGCTCGCAAATAGCGATAAATTCCTTGCCTCGATGGCTCATTTCCATCACCGACATGCCCGAACCGTGCCAATCGAGCATCTCTGCCGATGCTTGGGCCAACACATCCTCCGGCAATACCGCCGGTCCCGCGCTGAAATTGAATATCCGTGCCATGTGGTTCATTCGCCTCTGTGATGGTTCGCCCTGCTTGTCGCCCCGTTTATCGCCCCGTTTATCGACCCGTTTTTCGCCGCGTTGTTACTCGGGTTTCGAATCCGGATCGGTGTTCGCATCGGTGCTTGGATCCAAATTGGCCGAGTCGGAAATTACCGGTCCAGACGTCGCGGAGCCGGGATTGCTGGCCTCGGGGTTAACGCTCCCATTGCCATTGACATCCTCGTCCGCTTCGCCAATTTTCTCAATGCCCGCCAAACGCGTGCCTTCATCCAAGGCAATCAAGGTGACACCCTGCGTCGAGCGACCCACTTCGCTGATATCGGCTGCCTTGGTGCGAATCAAAACGCCCGCAGTGGAAATAAGCATTAATTCGTCTTCAGGCTTCACCAGCGCGGCGGCAACCAACTTGCCGTTGCGTTCGGATGTCTGGATAGCGATCATTCCCTTGGTGCCGCGTCCGTGGCGCGTGTATTCGCCAATTGGCGTGCGTTTGCCAAAACCGTTTTCTGTCGCCGTCAGCACCGACTCGGTTTCGTCCCCGGCCACCAGCATGGCGATCACGCTTTGCCCCTCATCGAGCATCATGCCGCGCACACCGCGCGCCGTTCGGCCCATGGGTCGCACGTCCTCTTCCTCGAATCGTACTGCCTTGCCGGCATCGGAAAACAACATGACGTCATGCTTGCCATCGGTGATGGCGGCGCCAATTAAATAGTCGCCCTCATCCAATTCAACCGCAATGATCCCGGCGGTACGCTGGTTGGAAAAAGCACTCAAAGGTGTTTTCTTTACCGTGCCCATGGCGGTGCCCAGAAACACGAAATGCGCGTCGTCGTATTCTTTCACAGGCAGCACCGCGTTGATCTTTTCGTTTTCGCTTAAGGGAAACAAGTTGACAATGGGCTTGCCGCGACTGGTGCGTGTGCCTTGCGGCACCTGATAGACCTTGAGCCAATACACCTTACCCAGGGAAGAAAAACACAACATGGTGTCGTGCGTATTGGCGATAAATAGTTTTTCGACGAAGTCGTCTTCACGTGTGGTGGTGGCCTGTTTGCCACGGCCGCCGCGCCGCTGCGCACGATAATCGGCCAGCGGCTGAGCTTTGACGTAACCGGCGTGGGAGAACGTCACCACGACATCCTCCGGAGCGATCAGATCTTCCATGGAAAGATCATCGGTCTGCAGCACGATTTCGCTGCGCCGCGCATCGCCGTATTGATCCTTGATTTGCGTGAGTTCTTCGAAAATGATGTCGGTGATGCGTTGCGGGCGCGCGAGAATATCCAAAAGGTCGCTGATTTTCTCCAGCAAGTCTTTATATTCGGCGACGATTTTGTCTTGCTCAAGCCCCGTCAGGCGTTGCAGGCGCATCTCCAGGATTGCCTGTGCCTGCGTGTCCGAAAGTCGGTAACCATCGGCGCCAAGACCAAACTCGACGGTAATGCCTTCGGGTCGAGAAGCATCGCTACCCGCGCGGCTTAGCATCTCGGCCACCACCGTGGAAGGCCAGGCCCGCGCCATCAACTCGATTTTGGCCTCGGCGGGCGTTTGCGAACGTTTGATCAATTCAATGATCGGATCAACATTGGATAACGCAACCGCCAGACCTTCCTGAATATGTGCGCGTTCGCGCGCCTTGCGAAGATCGAATACGGTTCTACGGGTAATGACTTCGCGCCGGTGCGCGAGAAACGCATCCAGCATCTCCTTGATATTGAGGAGCTTGGGCTGGCCATCGATCAGCGCCACCATGTTGATGCCGAAGGTGTCCTGGAGCTGGGTGAGCTTGTACAAATTATTCAGCACCACCTCGGGCATTTCACCGCGTTTCAACTCCACCACCACGCGCATACCCGATTTGTCGGATTCGTCCTGCACGTGGGCGATGCCATCAATGCGCTTGTCCTGCACCAACTCGGCGATACGCTCAAGCAAGGTTTTCTTATTAACCTGATAGGGCAACTCATCGACAATAATGGCTTGGCGATTGCCCTTTTCAACATCCTCGAAGTGGGTGCGCGCGCGCATGATCAAACGCCCACGTCCGCTTCGATAAGCTTCACGAATACCTTGCACGCCGTAAATGATCCCCGCCGTCGGAAAATCAGGCGCGGGAATGATTTCTAAAATTTCGTCAATGGTTAAATCGGGATTGCGCAATAACGCATGACAGGCGTTGACCACCTCGTTCAAATTGTGCGGTGGAATATTAGTCGCCATGCCCACGGCGATGCCCGACGAACCATTAATCAACAAATTGGGGATTCGCGTTGGTAGTGCGGTGGGCTCTTGTTCCTTGCCGTCGTAATTAGGAACGAAATCGACGGTTTCCTTATCGATATCGGCGAGCAGCTCCGAGGCTAGGCGCTCAAGCCGGCACTCGGTGTAGCGATAGGCCGCCGCCGCATCGCCATCCACCGAGCCAAAGTTGCCCTGACCATCAACCAAGGTATAACGCATGGAGAAACTCTGCGCCATACGAACCAGGGCCTCATAGGTGGCCACGTCGCCATGCGGATGGTATTTTCCCAGCACTTCGCCCACCACACGGGCGCATTTCACGTAGGGGCGGTTCCACACGTTGTTCGACTCGTGCATGGCGAATAACACGCGCCTATGCACAGGTTTGAGGCCATCACGCACATCGGGGAGCGCGCGCCCTACGATCACACTCATGGCGTAATCCAGGTAGGAGCGGCGCATCTCCTCTTCGAGGCTTATGGGAATGGTTTCTTTGGCGAACTGATCCATCAACGGCAGGGGAAAAGCGTTCTATTTGCGCGGGCCCAATGTGGTCCGAATGAGGCGGTCCGAATGAGTGCGGAAATCGAGCTGATTTAGGAAGTAAAAAGGAACACCGCGAACGGCATTTCCAAAGGAAGAAATTTTACCAGTTCCAGACTGCCGAAACCACTTTGCGAGATTTCTTTTTAGTAAATTTCGACAGTGTATGATCCGCTGCTTTCTCGACTGCCACGCACCGCCTTGGCTCAAAAAGCCGTTAGCGCCCAATGGAAAATATAGATCTGCTGATTGCCGCGAAATGGGTAATCCCGGTTGAGCCCGACGGTGTCGTGCTCGAAACACACAGCGTCGCGGTGAGAGATGGACTCATTGTTGCAGTGCTTCCCACGCCTGTCGCGGCAGAGCGATTTAGCGCCGCCGAAAATGTCGATCTCGCGCAGCACGCGTTAATTCCAGGCCTGGTGAATTTGCACACGCATGCGGCGATGACCCTGATGCGTGGCCTCGCCGACGACCTGCCATTGATGACTTGGCTTGGTCAGCATATCTGGCCAACCGAAGCAAATCATGTGTCGCCCGAGTTCGTGCGCGACGGCACTCGCCTTGCTTGCATGGAAATGCTCGCCGGGGGAATCACCTGCTTTAACGATATGTATTTTTATCCCGAAGCAACCGCGCAGGCCGCTTTGGAATGCGGCATGCGCGCGTCTATTGGCATCATTACTATCGATTTACCGACGCGCTACGCGTCGGACGCCGACGATTACCTCACCAAAGGTTTAGCGGCACGTGATCGGTTCAAGGAACATCCGACCTTGAGTTTTAGTTTGGCGCCGCACGCACCCTACACCGTGTCGGACAAAACATTCGAACGCGTTGTCACCATTGCTGAAGAACTCGATTTACCGATTCATATGCACCTGCACGAGACCCGCGACGAGATCGACAGCGCAATTTCGCAGCACGGAAACCGGCCCATTGCGCGGATGGAAAAACTGGGAGTACTTGGGCCTAGACTGATCGCCGTGCATTCGGTGCATTTGCAAGAACGGGAAATTGAACTTTTGGCACGCCACAGCGCCTCCGTCGCGCATTGCCCTTCGTCCAACCTCAAACTCGCCAGCGGCATTGCGCCGGTCGATAAAATCCTTACCGCCGGCATTAACCTTGGCTTGGGGACTGATGGCGCGGCGAGCAATAACCGCCTTGATATGTTTCAGGAAATGCGCTTGGCCGCGCTGTTGGCCAAGGGTTCCTCCGGCAACGCCGAAGCGATGCCCGCCGCGGCCGCATTGCGTGCCGCGACCCTCAATGGTGCGCGCGCAATGGGTCTGGAGCAGAAAATCGGCTCCATCGTACCGGGCAAGGCGGCGGACCTTTGTGCGGTCAATTTTGCCTCACCCAATTTGACGCCCTGCTTCGACCCGATCTCGCATCTGGCCTACGTTGCAGGGCGGGAAAACGTGAGTCATGTGTGGGTCGCGGGACAATTGCGTGTTGTGGAGGGTAAATTGCCGGAAAATACGCGTCGCGACGTAGACAAAATCGCTGCCTTGTGGCAGGATAAGTTAGTTGCGGAAACAAAAGGTTAAAAAGAGTTGTGGCGTGCTGTGTTGGCGTCAAAAACCGGTAATCTTGCAAAATATCAAAAAACGCTTTTCAACTGGAATCAGACACCTTCGAAGGGGATTAACGATGAATAAATCAGCACAGACTAATTCGCTGCTTACTATTTCCGCCGTTGTGCTTTGCGCAGTATCGGCTGGTACTTTCGCCCAGACCCCATCTGGGTATGTGCGCGACAGCAGTGGCGCGGTTGTTCGAGCACAGGGTTACACCACCTGCGTTCGCACCGGCTACTGGACTCCCAGCATGGCGATCGCCGAATGCGATCCGGATCTGGTGCCAAAGCCTGCGGCGCCTGCACCCGCCGCGCCCGCGCCCGCACCCGCGAAACCGGCACCAAAACCGGAAGCAAAACCGGCGGCTGCCCCGCCCGCCAAACCCGCTGCAAAACCCGCCGCTGCTCCAGTGATCGAAAAGGTCACCTTGCAAGCCGACGCCCTGTTCGATTTCGACAAGGCAATTGTCAAACCTGAAGCCCGCACCAAGCTCGATGATTTGGTGACTCGTATGAAAGGCGTCAATTTAGAAGTGGTGATTGCAGTCGGTCACACTGACCGCGTCGGCAGCGATGCCTACAACCAGAAGCTCTCGGTGCGCCGCGCCGAGGCCGTTAAAGCTTATCTAGTGAGTAAAGGTATTGCCGCAAATCGCGTCTACACCGAAGGCAAGGGCAAGCGCCAGCCGGTGAAGAATTGCACCGGTGGCATGTCCAAAGCACTGGTGGCTTGCCTGGAACCAAATCGTCGCGTGGAAGTCGAAGTGGTTGGCACGCGCACCAAGTAATCGTCACAACCACC
>JBJXEY010000198.1:0-33386 GCA_046153355.1 Burkholderiales bacterium | reverse complement strand
TTCATGATCGTCGCGAGCATGCCCATGTAATCAGCGGTTGCACGATCCATTCCTACCGCGCCCGGCGCCAATCCACGAAAAATATTGCCGCCGCCAATTACCACGCCAATTTGCAAGCCCAATGCGGCTACCTGCCCAATTTCAACGACGAGACTATCGAGCATCTGGCGATTGATCCCATACTGATCGCCGCCCATGAGCGCTTCTCCCGACAGCTTGAGCAATATTCTTTTATATCGTGGCGCTACCATGAATAGATCTTATACGCGCGTTGCCTGATTCGCTTGCGCCATCACTTCGGCGGCGAAATCCGTGGATTTCTTTTCTATCCCTTCGCCCACGACATAGAGCACAAAACTCGACACTGATGCCTGCCTAGATTTAAGCAACGTCTCGATCGTTTGTTTGTCGTCCTTGACGAATAGCTGACCCATTAGGGTTATTTCCTTCAGGTATTTCTGTACGCTTCCCTCAACCATCTTTTCGACGATATTGGCGGGTTTGCCGGACTCTGCTGCCTTCGCTAAGGCAATTTCCCTTTCCTTTTGAATCAGTTCCGCAGCTACCTGCTCGCGTGACATGGCGACCGGCTTGGATGCCGCTATATGCATGGCCAAATCCCGTGCCAATTGCTCATCACCTCCGCTCACATCGACCAAGACGCCAATTTTTGCCCCACCATGCACGTAGTTGGCGACTCTACCCTTCGCATCGATACGCGCGAAGCGCCGAATCGAAAGATTTTCACCGATCTTGCCAACCAAGCGTGTGCGAGTCTCTTCAACAGTGGAATCTCCCAATACCACGCCGGCAAGTTCCGCGGTATCACGTGGATTGTTTTGCGCCACCAGATGCGCCAGATTCGCCGCAAAATGAAGAAAATCCTCGTTTTTCGCTACGAAATCGGTTTCGCAATTGACTTCCACCATCCCGGCGAGTTTCCCATCGCCGCTGACGAATAAGCCAACCACACCTTCCGCGGCGACCCTGGCCGCTGCCTTGGATGCTTTGTTGCCTAATTTGATGCGGAGTATTTCTTCCGCTTTGGATAGATCACCATTGGCCTCGGTAAGTGCCTTTTTGCACTCCATCATTGGTGCATCGGTCTTTTCACGCAGCTCCCGTACCAAGCTTGCTGTAATTTCTGCCATCGCTATGTTCCTTCAGTAGGTCTAAAAAAAGGGGCATTAGCCCCTTTTTCATGGTTTCAAACAGGGCGCTATTGCATCGAAAAAGCTTAGCGCCCCTGCGTTTCGTCGATTTCCACGAAATCGTCGCTCGTGACGTTGGATACGATTTCCTGAATCGATTGATTTCGCCCTTCCAACACCGCGTCCGCGACACCTCGTGCATAGAGTCTAATCGCGCGGCTGGAATCGTCGTTTCCTGGAATCACGTAAGAAATACCATCTGGAGAATGGTTGGTATCGACAACGCCGATCACCGGGATGCCAAGTTTCTGAGCTTCCGTGATCGCGCCTTTTTGATAACCGACGTCAATAACAAATATGGCGTCAGGAAGTTTTTCTAGATCCTTGATCCCGCCCAGGCTTCTTTGTAATTTGACCATTTCTCGTTGAAAACTCAACGCTTCCTTTTTCGATAGACGCTCCATTGACCCGTCTTCGCCCATCGCCAACAAATCTTTCAAACGTTTGATTGATTGTCGTACTGTCTTGAAATTGGTCAACATCCCACCAAGCCAGCGATGATCGACATACGGAGATGCGCAACGCTCGGCTTCTTCGCGAATAATCTCCCGCGCCTGCCGTTTGGTGCCAACGAATAGCACCGTTCCTTTATTAGTCGACAGTTGCCGTAAATACTTCATCGCCTCCTGATACAACACCATCGTTTTTTCTAAATTGATGATGTGAATCTTGTTGCGGTGACCGAAGATGAATGGCGCCATCTTGGGATTCCAGTAACGGGTTTGATGGCCAAAATGCACCCCCGCTTCCAACATTTGACGCATGGTCGTAGACATAAACGAAACGTCTCCAGATTAGGGTTAAATAGCCGCGAATTCCCAACACCCCGACGGGGCACCCTAGTGGAAACGCGGCAAGAGATTTAGTAATTTACAAACGCTAAAAGTGCAACGCATTACCCAAATAGTTCCAAGGAGGTAATCTATTAGGTAAGCCGACAATTATAGCACCTAAGGGGGAAGAAACGCTATTTTACCCATACCAAACAGTGGGCTAGCCCCAGTAATTGGTCGGAATCAGAAAAATAGCTCGCATTTGCCTCCTCGTCCGCTATGGCATATTCTCTGACGCCTTTTAACCAAGTAATGTTCTCATGCCGATTGAAATCAAGACCAAAGAAGAAATTGAAAAAATGCGTGTCGCGGGCCAGCTCGCTGGCGAAGTTCTGGATTTCATCGGTCCGTACGTTAGGCCGGGAATCGCGACCGGCGAATTGGATCGCTTGTGCCACGACTACATGCTCAATGTACAAAAAACCATACCCGCGCCACTCAACTATGCGCCACCAGGCTACAAACCGTACCCCAAGTCCATTTGCACCTCGGTCAACCATCAGGTGTGCCATGGCATACCCGGCGAGCGAATTCTTAAATCCGGCGATATTGTCAATATCGATATCACAGTAATCAAGGATGGCTTTCATGGTGACACCAGCCGTATGTTTTTCGCCGGTGAACCCTCGATTCAGGCCAAACGCCTTTGCGAAGTGACTTTCGAATGTATGTGGATTGGCATTAAATCGGTACGCCCAGGAGGTTACCTAGGCGACATTGGTTCGGCCATTCAAAAGCATGCGGAATCGCATGGCTACAGTGTAGTGCGTGAATTTTGCGGCCACGGCATTGGCAAGCGTTTTCATGAAGAACCGCAGATTCTGCATTATGGTCGCGCCGGTACTGGAGCAAGGTTGCAGCCTGGCATGATCTTTACGATCGAACCCATGGTCAATGCCGGCGCTGCGGCGATTCGCGAATTGGCCGACGGCTGGACGATCGTTACTAAGGACCATAGCCTTTCCGCACAATGGGAACATACCGTTTTGGTCACGGAAACGAATTTCGAAGTGTTAACTGTTTCAGCCGGCAGTGCGCGAGAGCCGCTTACCACTCTGGCGGCAGCCAGAATCTAATAGCATTTTCCCTCGCGTGTCCTCGGCAAATACAGCGAAAGATTCTTCGGATAAGCCCGATATCAGTCGCCGCCGAGGCGAGTTGAGCGCATCCAGAGCGAAGATTCGCCTAGAGTTCGAAAACACTGGCGCTACACTCTCCTTGCTGCGCGCCCATCGCATGTTAATCGACCAGATTTTGCGTGAAACATGGGCGCAGCAGGGTTTTCCCAATAACCTCTCGTTATTGGCGGTAGGCGGATACGGCCACGGCCAATTGTTCCCCTACTCCGACGTAGATATGTTGCTGCTTTTGCCAAACGATCCGGACGAGGAATTGGGTGGCAGAATTGAACGATTCATAGGCCAACTATGGGATTTGGGTCTTGAGGTAGGGCATAGCGTACGCACAGTCGAGCAATGTTTAGAGGAGGCGGATAGGGACATTACCGTGCGCACCGCGCTGCTCGAAGCTAGGCCCTTGGCGGGCAATCGGAAACTAATTGTCCAATTGTGTCGAGATGTAAAAAAATCCACAGAAGGCGGCACATTTCTTAAGGCAAAAAAACTAGAGCAAGCGCAACGCTACGCAAAATATCAGGATAGTCCCTATAGCCTCGAACCTAACGTCAAGGAGTCTCCAGGCGGATTGCGCGACCTTCAAGTAATTCGTTGGATTGCCTTGGGGCATGGATTGGGCGCGCGATGGTCCGATCTCGCGGCGCAAGGATTCATCACCAACATCGAAGCCAAGCAAGCCGCAAGGCACGAGCGTTTTTTGCAGACCTTGCGAATCAGACTTCATCACCTTGCCGGACGCAGAGAAGACCGTCTACTTTTTGACTACCAAGATCGCCTTGCTCGAGATATGGGCTTCGCACCAACAATAGGAAAACGGGCCAGCGAACAATTGATGCAAAGGTATTACCGCAGCGCCAAAGCCATCACTCAGCTGAATATTCTCCTTATTCAAAATCTCGAGGCCGCAATCATCCCCTTGGCGTATGACCAAGGGGAGAATATCGATGATCGCTTTTGCAAGCGCCGCGACCTTCTAGACATTCAGTCAGAGGATATTTTCGTCAAAGACCCGCATTCTCTCCTAGAGTGTTTTCTGCTAATGCAAAAGCATTCGGATCTAAAAGGAATGACAGCGCGAACCCTGCGTGCCTTGTGGCGAGCCCGCGATAGCGTCGATGCGAAATTTCGTCGCGACCCGGTCAACAAAGAAAATTTTCTCGCAATTTTCAAACAACAGCGGGGCATCGTTCACGAATTGCGACGCATGAACCAATATGGAATTCTTGGCGCCTATCTTCCCGCATTTCGCGGCATTGTTGGACAAATGCAGCACGACCTTTTCCACGTCTATACAGTTGATCAGCATATTCTTACCGTAGTGCGCAACCTAAGAAGATTCACCATGGCGGAGTTCGCTCATGAATACCCGCTGTGTAGCCGCCTGATTTCGGGATTCGACAAACATTGGCTCTTATATATCGCTGCTATTTTTCACGATATCGCCAAGGGGCGCGGCGGAGATCATTCGGTTTTGGGCAAGGCCGATGCCCTGAAATTTTGCAAGACGCACGAATTGACGGACGAGGATTCGGATCTGGTCGTATTTCTTGTTGAACACCATCTCAATATGTCAGGGGTTGCGCAGAAACAGGATCTTGCAGACCCAAACGTTATTCGACGATTCGTCGAAATAGTAAAAACAGAACGACGCCTGATAGCGCTTTATTTGATAACCGTTGCCGATATCAGGGGAACCAGCCCCAAGGTTTGGAATGCCTGGAAGGGCAAATTACTCGAAGACTTGTTTCATGCGTCAGATCGCCTTTTGCGCGGCGAGAATGTCGGATTCGATAACGAGATCCGGCGCAAGCAGGACGAGGCGCTTCGGTTACTGCAGCTTTATGGCCTCGCCGAGGGCATCCAGGAAGAGTTTTGGAAGCAACTGGACGTCCCCTATTTCCTGCGCCACGATGCCCACGAAATTGCATGGCAAACTCGCTATTTGTATCGGCACCCAAACGCCGATGCCGCGCTTGTCAAAGCGAGACTTTCGCCGGTGGGTGAAGGCTTGCAGGTAATGATTTACATCAAAGATCAAGCGCAGCTTTTTGCTCGTATTTGCGCGTATTTCGGCGCGATTGGCCAAAGCATCGTCGATGCCAAAATTCATACCACCAGAAACGGCTATGCGCTGGATACTTTCCAAATCATGGCGGCGACGCACTCTCCCGGATACCGCGAATTAATCGCGAATATCGAGCGCGATCTGTGCGTCAATCTTCAATCTAGCGCGCCTGTGGTCAAGGCAGTACGAGGCAGGATCTCTAGACAGTTACGGCACTTCCCCATTCAAGCCGAAGTGCAGATACGTCCGGACGAAAAGGGGCAATATCATCTACTGTCGATCACCGCTGGCGACCGTCCGGGCCTGCTTCACAGCATAGCAATCATTCTCGCCCGCTATGGCGTAAATCTTCACATGGCCAAAGTTGTCACCTTAGGTGGCCGTGCCGAGGACGTCTTCGTGTTGAGTGGCGCGGCCCTCGACAATTCGCGCGCGGTGCTGTTGTTGGAGCAGGATCTGCTTGAGACGTTGACACCGGAGCCTGCGCCACGCCTCGCTCACGCCTAGGAGCTATCAGCGCGCCCAGTTTAGTCTTCGGAATCGTCCGACCCTGGAAACAAGACCTCCGTGTATCCCAATTTAGATAGGTCGGTCATACGCATGGGATAAAGCACGCCGTCCAGATGATCACATTCGTGCTGTACAACGCGCGCGTGAAAGCCCTCGGCCAACCTCTCGAATGGACGACCAAATTCGTCGACGCCGCGATACCGAAGTCGCCGGTATCGAGGCAGTTTGCCGCGCAAGCCCGGCACCGACAGACAGCCCTCCCAACCGTCTTCTTTTTCATCGCCAAGGTATTCAATGACCGGGTTGATGAGAACCGTTTGCGGTACGTCTTCGGCATCCGGGTATCGAGGATTGCCATTGACGCCGAAAATAACCACGCGCCAGGGCACTCCGATTTGCGGTGCGGCAAGTCCGGCCCCATCTAGATATTTCATGGTGTCGCGCATATCGGCAATTAAACTCAGTAGATCGTTATCCCCGAACACTTTCACGTTCTGGGACACATTTAGCAATCTCGGGTCCCCCATCCGCAATATCTCTCTGATCATTCGAAGTCCACCTGTAGGTTCTCCAAGATACGTACTACGCGAAGCATAGCCTCGCGATGTACCTCGTATATTGCGCCCAAATTTATGGTGTGTCGGCTGTCGCCACGTCCAGCCGCGAAGTTGGCCACCACGGCCAATGCTCCATAGCAGATACCAATTTCCCGAGCCAGAATCGCTTCTGGCATGGCGGTCATGCCTACGATATCGGCGCCATCGCGCTCAAGGCGATCAATTTCAGCGGCAGTCTCCAGACGTGGCCCCTGTGTGACTGCGTACACGGCTTTGTTTATCGTCGGTTCGGCGCAAAGCGAGGCGGACGCGATCAGCGCGCTACGAACGTTCGCGGAATACGGTTCGGTGAAATCCACGTGTGTTACTGGCTCACCCGCAACGAAAAACGATTGTTCCCTGCCCCATGTGTAGTCAATGATCTGATGGGGAATAACCAAGGTTCCCGGCAAACACGGCCTTGCTATGCCCCCAACCGTCGCAATCGATACAATGTTTTTCACCCCTAGGCTTTTCAACGCCCAGATATTGGCTCGATAGTTGATCTGATGCGGAGCAAAGGAATGTTGCCGACCATGTCGGTTCAGAAAAGCTATGGGTGATTTGCCAAGCCTTCCCAGTGTAATAGGCGCGGATGGTTCGCCAAACGGAGTTGTGATCGCTCTGCGCTCGGGCTGCTTCAATTGCGGAATTTCAAGCAGCCCACTGCCGCCAATAATCGCAAGCATCAATGGTCTTTCAACGCGTAAATCGCAGGTAAATTGCGCCACGCACCGCGGACATCCAATCCGCAGCCGAACAAATATCGATTCGGCACGCTCAAGCCAACAAAATTGGCCTTCACTGGTTTCTCTCTTCCCAAGTCCTTGTCGGCCAACACCGCCATGTGGCAGCTTGCCGCGCCAAGCCGCATGACTTCATCGCGCACCGCATGCAGCGTTTCGCCCGCGTCGAGAATGTCATCAATCACCAATACTTCGCGATTCTTAACCGACGGCGGAGGCGGCATGGTCCAGTGCAAACTGCCCCCAACGGTGGCATTGCCGTATCGGGCCGTTTGGGCGCACTCGAGTTCCAACGGAAATCTAAGCAAAGGCAACAATTGGCCGGTCAAAAATACCCCCCCACGCATGATCGAAATGACTAACGGATTTGCCTCGCTCAGTACGTGGGTGATTTCTGCCGCGATTCTCGCAATGCTGTCACGCACAATACTTTCATCGCGAATCAATTCCGCTTCCTCAAGTATTTTCCATGCTTCTGCGGGCGTCATTTTTCGCATTCCGTCGCGGTTGGCGAGTTCAAATCGAGAATGTTTTTAGTAGTTTTTTGAAATCTTCGCCGACTTCCGGATGCTTGCAACCATAAGCGAGCGTAGCCGCCAAATAACCGATTTTCGAACCACAGTCGTAACGCGTGCCCGCGAATCGATAGGCAAGCACGCGCTGTTCGCCAAGCAACGCTTCGATCGCATCAGTCAACTGAATTTCTCCGCCAGAACCCGGCGCTATTTTTTCGAGATGATAAAAAATCCTTGGTGTCAAAATATATCGACCAACCACCGCAATGCGGGACGGCGCTGTCTCCGGAGTAGGTTTTTCTACAATACGAATAACCACATCGAGATTCTGATCCAATGCTCGTGGCGAAATGATGCCGTATCGTCCCGAATGCGCCAATGGCACCTCCTCCACGCCAAGCACCGAGCATTGGTATGCCTCGTGTACCGTCACCATTTGCTTCAAGGCTGGTTGTTCACCATCGATCAAATCGTCCGCAAGAATGACGCCAAATGGTTCATCGCCAATAACCGGACGCGCGCAAAGCACCGCATGCCCCAAACCCAATGGTTCCGCCTGACGGATGTAGATGCAATTGACGTTTTTCGGAAGCACCTGCCTCACCAGTTTTAGCAACTCTTCCTTGCCTCGGGACGCAAGCTCGCTCTCCACCTCGTAAGCTTTGTCGAAATGGTCCTCGATCGCCCTTTTATTTCGGCCAGTGATAAAAATCATGTCAGTCATCCCAGCCGCGACCGCCTCCTCAACCGCGTATTGAATCAGCGGTTTATCCACAATAGGCATCATTTCCTTGGGGCTGGCCTTGGTCGCGGGCAGAAACCGACTACCCAGTCCCGCCACGGGAAACACCACCTTACTAATTTTTTTCATGGCCATTTGATTCAGTGTGTGGATTGATCATTTGCAAAAATTGCGTTTCATCGAGTATCTGAATTCCCAGACTCAATGCTTTGTCAAGCTTTCCTCCCGCATCGGAACCGGCGAGTAGAAAATCGGTTTTCTTCGATACCGAGCCGGTTACTTTTCCACCTAAATCCTCTATGAGGACTCTCGCCTGGTCTCTGGACAATGACGGCAATGTTCCAGTCAACACGAATGTTTTTCCCGACAGTCTTGCAATCGTGTCACCTTGGATCATCACTGGGCTTTCATTCCGAATCGTGGTCTCGGAACTCAATTGCATCATCAGTTCATGGATCACATCGAGATTTCGTCGCTCATTGAAAAATAACTCAAGGCTTTTCATCAATTCTGGCCCCACGCCTTGAAGAATTTGCTCCAAGGCATCATCGCCTTTGCGTTTTCTAGAGGCATTTTGTTTTTGAGTATGGCTCTTTTGCTCCGCGATAGACGCCCAATCCGCGACGAGCAATGCATCCATATTGCCAAAATGTTTAGCGAGAACTTTGGCGACTTCCTCGCCAATGCCGGGAATGCCTAAAGCGAAAACCAGACGTGCGAATGGTCGGGCACGTGACGCATTGATCGATTCAATGAGGTTTTCAGCCGATTTTTCGCCCATTCGGTCTAGGTCTTGAAGATGCGAATTGTTCAATTTATAGATATCGGCCGGTGACGCTGCCAATGCCTTTTCGACAAGTTGATCGACTATTTTTTCTCCCAGGCCGTCAATATCCATGGCGCGTCTGGAAGCAAAATGCAACAGCGCCTGCTTGCGTTGCGCTACGCAAAATAGTCCGCCAGAACAGCGAGTCGCAGCTTCACCCTCGACCCTAAGCGTTGGTGATTGGCAAACCGGGCAAACATGAGGCATCGCAAACTTGTTCGACAGGATTCGCGGACCTGGCCGAGCAAGGCGTGCCACTTCCGGAATGACATCCCCAGCCCGTCTCACGACGACAAAATCGCCGCGCCAGATGTCCTTGCGGCGAATTTCGTCTTCATTGTGCAAGGTGGCGTTGGTTACCGTGACGCCTCCTACAAATACTGGTTTCAATCGGGCAACCGGAGTCAAGGTTCCAGTTCGACCCACTTGCACATCGATATCGATGATTTCTGTTACTGCCTCTTGCGCCGGAAATTTGTGAGCCAAGGCAAACCGTGGCGATCGAGCGAGAAACCCGAGCTTACTCTGTAGCGCCAATGAATTGACCTTGAGCACGACGCCGTCGATGTCGTAGGGCAACGCGCTCCGCTTGGCGCTCATATCCTGGTGGTATTTAATCATTCCCGCAGCGCCAGTCGTCACTTTTCGCTGACTCGATAGCGGAAACCCTAATTTTTCCAACCAAACGAGCAAGTCAGAATGTCTGGTGGGTAACAAGTCGACTTCAATTTCACCCACCCCGTAGGCGAAAAACCGCAATGGACGCTTCGCGGTTATCTTGGGGTCCAGTTGTCGAAGACTTCCCGCCGCCGCATTCCGCGGATTGACGAATTCCTTTTCGCCCGAGGCTCGTTGCAACGAATTCATATGCTCGAATTCGGCGCGAAACATCAGTACTTCTCCCCGCACTTCAATTACCTTGGGAAACGGGATACGCAGTTCCAACGGAATCGAACGCACGGTTTTTAAGTTTGCGGTGACATCCTCGCCGTTACTTCCATCACCTCGCGTGGCGCCACGGACAAAATAGCCATTTTCATAACGCAAACTGACTGCTAGTCCGTCAAATTTGGGTTCGACACAGTATTCGACGACCGCCTCGTCACAGGCCTCTCGGACTCGACGATCAAATGCGAGCACCTCTTCCTCGGAAAACGCATTACCCAAGGACAACATAGGAACTGAGTGAGAAACACTGCCAAACTCCGGTCGCGCCGTACCCCCAACACGTTGCGTGGGAGATTGCTCGGTTATTAGCGCGGGATATTGTTGCTCCAACTCCTGCAATTCACGGAACATTCGGTCGTAGTCGGCATCCTCGATAGTCGGTTGATCGAGAACGTAATAGCGATACTCGTGTGCTTCTATTTCCTTGCGCAAGGCGAGCACGTGTCGGCTCGCGGAATCCAAATCACCTGACATTGGCGTTAAGAGAACAAACGCAACGACTCGGGACTACCTGCCACGATTCCGCGCGACGCCATGAGTTGTTGGACGCTGGCGATTTTCTTGCCAATTGCGTCAAATCCCGCGTTGTCCAAAAGTACTTTATTGTCATCAACAATATTGCCGCCAATCCCAGACGCTAGATGCTGGGCGAATTGCCGAAATTTTCCGAACGTATGGTTTGTTCCAGGAGCGCGCGCGACGTCGAATTCAAGAACCAAGGAGTGACTAAGCAAATCTCGCATTTGCTCCGCGCGAAATGCCGTATCGCCTTCATTTGAAAGTCTGAAGAGTTCGCGCCCCTCATCGTCTCTTTTACGAAATATTCCATCCCCTTCAATGGTCAATCCGGCCGCTTCAGCGATGGCGCGAATTTTCGTGCCGGGAAACGGCGCGCTAGTGGCCGCGATATGTACTGCAATGAGTAAATCCACTTCGCCACAAAACTTATCCAACTCAGTGGCCAATTCGATGGCGGATTTCAAATCCAAGGAAACTGCAGTTCCACCTCGGTTTCGCGAAATTTCCGCGACCCAGTACGAAAATTGACGTAATTCATCATCCGATACGGCACCCCGCCTATTAACCAATTGGATTCCAATTCTATATTTAGAATATCCAACACCATCGCCAGGTTTCTCCCATATTCCCTCGGACCAAGCTTCAAATCCCACTCTGTCGGCCCAACTCATCGACGCCGACGCTAATTCACAATCGGCCTGTGTTATTCCAGAATCGGACTCGATTATTGCCACCAAATCGATTTTTGCGGAAAAAACCGATGGCGCGGTTAGTGCCAAAGTTTCGGCCGATTCGACGTCAACAATCGTCGGTTCGGCCCGCATGTCTGCTTGCGATCCTTCCTCGACATGCCCGCATGCCGAGGCTACATCGTTAGCCGGGATTGGCCCGCTCTCTTCGGGACGAAACAACGCATCGACCTCTTGGGGGTGGAGCGATTTTTCCGCAAGGCGACGATAACGATATTCCTGCCACTTGTTGAACGAGATAACCAAGACAACGACCAGGACTCCAATCCCAAGCAAGCCGATTTGAAGCTCGCTCATGATTGCGTCGTATGGTTAGATAGTGAGAATTTCATGAAAACCTAGAGGTTTTATCAAGCCGCCAAGGGTTCCCGCATCTTCAGCGCCTGGTCGATATCAACCGCGACAACTCGAGAGACGCCTTGTTCCTGCATGGTCACGCCAACCAATTGGTTGGACATTTCCATGGTGATTTTGTTGTGGCTAATGAATAGAAACTGGGTGGCCTCGGACATTTTCTTGACCAGTTCACAAAATCGTTCGGTATTGGAGTCATCAAGTGGCGCGTCCACCTCGTCCAAAAGACAAAAGGGAGCCGGATTCAACTGGAACATAGCGAAAACCAGGGCGATCGCGGTCAGAGCTTTTTCGCCACCCGACAGCAGGTGAATACTGCTGTTTTTCTTCCCAGGTGGTTTAGCGATCACCTGTATCCCACTATCGAGCATATCTTCCCCGGAACGCTCAAGCCGCGCCTCGCCTCCGCCAAACAGAACCGGAAACAACTCGCCAAAATGACCGTTGACGATATTGAAGGTGGTTTGCAAAAGTTCCTCGGTCTCCCTATCGATTCTTCGAATCGCGTTATCGAGAATCTCCAATGCTTCGTTCAAGTCGCCAAATTGGGCATCCAGGAATTGCTTGCGCTCTCGGCTAGTTTCCAATTCGCCCAAAGCGGCCATATTTATGGCCCCCAATTCGGCAATCGCATTGCCGAGCCGGTTAATTTCCCCCTGCAAGGGCGCGGCTTTTTGACCCGCCTTAAGCATCGCAGACAAGGCTTCTTCGTCAGCGCCGGAGGACAGCAATTGGGCGGAAAATTGTTCGTGAATCAACCGAGCGGATTGTTCCTTCAATCGAAGCTCGGAGATCTTTTCCCGTAACGGCGTCAACTTTTCGTCGTGATCTTGTCGAGTGGATTCGACAAGTCTCAATTGCTCTGACAACTCATCCTGAATAGATCGCGCCTGCGCCAAGCTCTTTTCCCGCGACACGCGAAGCTCCAGCGCCAGATTCAGCTTCTCCCGGAGGGGTTGATCGTCAAGCGTCAACAATTCGGCCTCCAGATCGGCGACTTTCTCTCTGGTCGCGACGATCTGTTCCATGCCCGTTGAAATATTTCTTTGAATTTCCTCAAGCTTGCTTTGGCATTCTCGCCGATTGAATCCTGCGTCTTGCTCTGCTCGCGTTGCCGATTGAAGCACTTCCCGCTGCCGCTCCAGGGATTCGCCGGCCAATTGAAATTGCGTCGCCGTCTCAAGCGCTCGTATTCGCGCCGATTCGAGTTCCTCGCGAAGACGATCCGAATTTTCCATCGCCGCTGCGAGGGTCAATTTTTCGTCCGCAACGTGGGCCGCGATATCTTCCAATTCCCTGTCTATCTGCGATGCTCGTTGAGCATGCCGCTCGGCCTCTTCGGTGCGCCGCACATATTGCAGTTGCCATTCGTGACGTCGTTGCTTCAATACCTCGCCGGCGGCTCGCAACGTTGACATTGCCGTGGCATGTTCTTCCAATTTTTCGATAATCACGACTAGGACGGATCGCGCAATCTCGAGACGCTCCCGGTATCTATTGACCTCATCGTCCAGCGATTCAATTTCCCTTTTGCGTGCAAGCAATCCACTATCCACGGAATCTGGTGCATGAAAAATCACGCCATAGCGGCCAAATTGGTGACCATCGCGATTCACCAGAATTTCGTTGCCGCCCAAGGATTGTCGATCTTCGTGTGAAGGTGTTGATTCATTGGCGAAAAAACCGGCAAGCCAAGCATGCAGCATGGCGCCCAAACGGGGATCGATGACCTCTACGTAATCGGACAACGGCACGCGACCATTCGCCACCCCTTGGCTCGCTGCCTCTGCGGGCATGTGAACCATTACTCGCGAAGGTGGATTGTCGGCGATCATTCTGTCGAGGAATTCGATTTCCTCGACTTCCAGGGAATGGAGTCGCTCGCGCAACACGGATTCAACAGCGGTTTCCCATCCTTCACGTACCGCAATGTTTTGCCACAACCGGGGGCGCTCCTTGACACCATGTCGATCTAGCCACCCGTCGACCTGACCATTTTCCTCCACGTGCCGTTGAATCCGCTGCAAGGTCTCAAGCTTGGAGTCCATGGCCGAGAGCTCGCGTTCCAGTGTTTGAACTTCGCCCATGGCGCGATCACGTTCGTTGACTTGGGCCTCATACGAATCCTCCAACTGTTCAAGCAACGCTTCCTGTCTGGAGATCTCGCCTTCGCTGTGCGAAATCTCCTGCTCCAGTTGCGACATAAGTTCTCGATCAGGGACCACCATCCCACGCGCTTCCTCGACCAATCGCTCTTTGCGTGTTTCGAGATTCTGCAATGTCTTTTCGCTGTGCACCGCGTGGGTCTGTTCGAGATCGAGACTACTGTCCAATTCCGCAATTCGATCACGGGCAGCAGATAGATTGCCTTGCTCGGTCCGGTATTCCAATTCCATTTGCGGCAGCTTTTCCGCTTCCTCTTCCCGCGCATCGGTCAACGTCGAAAAACGCGTACTTGCCTCCTCGAGTTTTTCACCCCACTCCGAAAGGTCATTTTGACGTTGCGATAAACGATGCTCCTCAGCCTCCAATGCACCTTGGCTCTGCGTTGCCTGTGTCTGCACCCGTTGACGTGTATCAGCAAGAAACCGAATTTCGGATTCCAGCCCAGAGACTTCGGTATTGGATTGATACAACTCGGCTTGCGCTGCGTTGACGGACTGAGTCGCCTCTTGATGCTCGACACGAATCTCCTCAATGCGCCGTTCTGCGTGTCGTAGCCCTGCCGTTTCGGCTTCGATCTCCACCGCAGTACGCTCAATCTCGGCCGCGTGACGTTGCGCCTCGTTGGCCGCTTCGTTGCGCTTTAGCAAGGTCAACAAATTTTGTTTTTGATCGCGCTCTGCCGATAATTCCTGGAAACGCTTGGCCACTTCGGCTTGCGTTTCGAGCTTTTCAATTTGCCCCCCGAGTTCCTGAAGAATGTCCGTGACGCGCGCCAAATTTTCCCTGGTATCGGAAAGCCGATGCTCGGTTTCCTTCCTGCGTTCCTTGTATTTTGAAATTCCTGCCGCTTCCTCCAGGAATACCCGCGACTCCTCGGGTTTCGCTTCGATTATTCGTGAAATCATGCCTTGTTCGATAATCGCGTAAGCACGCGGCCCAAGACCCGTGCCGAGAAAAATATCCTGCACATCGCGTCGGCGGACGTGTGTATTGTTAATGAAGTAGTTGGACTCGCCGTCGCGTTGTAGTGTTCGCTTCACCGCAATTTCCGCGTACTGGGACCAAGCACCGGACGCCTTGCCCAAGCGATTGTCGAAATGCAGTTCCACGCTCGCACGAGCCACGGGATTGCGTTGCGCAGAACCGTTGAAAATAACGTCCTGCATCGAATCGCCACGCAATGCCGAGGCCCGAGATTCGCCAAGTACCCAGCGAACCGCGTCGATAATATTGGATTTTCCGCAGCCATTGGGGCCGACAACGCCTACCAATTGGCCGGGCACGTTGATGGAGGTTGGATCGACAAAGGATTTAAATCCCGCGAGTTTGAGTTGCGTTAGGCGCATTGTTTTTGAAGATTCGGTGAATTGAAAAACCGCCTTGACAACAATTGTCGCGGAGGAACTTTGGTTGATTTCGAAGCTTTGCCAGTTCTCGCGATGGTTCTGGAAATCTCGTTTGCCAAGCGCAATATAATACCAACTTTCCTCACCCCAACTTACCCGAAAGCACCACGCAAATGCCCTCCAGGCCTAGCAAGAAGCTGCTGACCTTCGCCAATCCCAATCCGGAACGGGACTATGTCATTCACATGAGAATTCCCGAATTCACCTGCCTGTGCCCCATGACGGGCCAACCCGATTTCGCTGTTTTGCTATTGGACTATGTGGCGGATCGCAAATGCGTGGAACTGAAAAGTTTGAAGGACTATTTTTGGTCGTATCGAAATACCGGTGCTTTTCATGAAGCCGTTACCAATAAGATTCTCGACGATCTTGTCGCTGCGTTATCGCCGAGGTTCGCGTGTTTGAAGGCGCAATTCAACGTGCGCGGCGGAATTTTCACCACCATATCAGCCGCGCATCGCAAACGGGGTTGGAAAGGGACTGGAATACAGGGCATTCCGGAAAACAGTTCTAGCCGCAGCAGGAGCGAATAATTCGGTGAATCCCAATCTAGCAAAGCTGCAACCCTATCCTTTCGAAAAACTACGCGTGTTATTCGATGGGGCAGGAGAAAACTCCTCGCTTCGACGCATCGAACTGCACATAGGTGAACCCAAACATCCGACGCCCGAATTCATCAAGCAGGCCGTAGTCGAATCGCTATCTGGTTTGGCCCATTATCCCGCTACCGCAGGCATGCCGTTGCTTCGGGAAACCATTGCGCGGTGGCTCGCGCGTCGTTACCGGCTTCCAATGTTGGACCCGGCAACCCAGGTGCTTCCCATTAACGGTTCCCGAGAGGCCTTGTTTGCCATAGGTCAACTGTTGCTAGAAGCCAATTCAAACCAATCCATGCCGCTGGTCATCTCTCCAAATCCCTTGTACCAAATTTACGAAGGCGCCGCGCTGCTCGCCGGCGCCCAACCTTATTTTGTCAATGCACTTCCGGAAAACGCTTTCGCGATGGACTATGGCGCCGTGCCAGAGGAAATTTGGCAGCGAGTGCAATTGGTATTTACCTGCTCGCCGGCCAACCCTAGCGGCCGCGTCATGTCGCTGGATGATTGGAAACTACTATTCGAATTATCCGATCGCCATGGTTTTGTCATCGCCTCCGACGAGTGTTATTCGGAACTGTATTTCGATGAAAAGCGCCCCCCGCTGGGTGGGTTGGAGGCTGCAAACCGTTTGGGTCGAGCCGATTTCAAACGATTGTTGGTCTTCTCCAGTTTGTCTAAACGCTCCAATGTACCTGGGATGAGATCCGGATTCGTCGCGGGCGACGCCAAGCTCATCAAAGCCTTCCTCTTGTACCTCACCTACCACGGCAGCGCCATGAGTAATACGGTTCAATTGGCTTCAATCGCAGCGTGGAACGACGAGGCCCACGTGCTGGACAATCGCCAAGTTTATGCGGCGAAATTCAACGCGGTGAGGCCATTGATTCAAGCGCCTCTATACACCACTCAACCCGAAGCCGGTTTTTATTTCTGGGTTCGAACGCCAGTCGAGGATACGCAATTCGCTCGTGATTTTCTCGATGCATATAATGTCACTGTGCTTCCTGGGAGCTTTTTGGCCCGCGAGGCACAAGGCGTCAACCCAGGCCAAAATCATATTCGTTTGGCACTGGTGGCGCCCATCGAAGAGTGCGTCGAGGCTGCTCGACGCTTAAATGAATTTTCCAAGAGATTCCAATGACAACAGAACAACTGCAACAAACGATCGACAAAGCCTGGGACGACCGCGCCAACCTTCAACCTGGTACTGCTCCGGCAAAAATTGGCGAAGCGGTTTCCCACGTCATAGAACAACTCGATAAAGGCACTATCCGCGTCGCTGAAAAGTTAAATGGGACGTGGACAACGCATCAATGGATTAAGAAAGCGGTGTTGTTGTCGTTTCGCCTGGAAGACAACCGGATCATGCAGGGTGGCGAAATGCGCTATTTCGACAAAGTAGAAAGCAAATTCGCCTCCTACGATAAAGAGCAGTTCACTCGCGGTGGATTTCGCGTGGTGCCGCCAGCCGTGGCGCGTCGAGGTTCATACATCGGCAAAAATGCCATATTGATGCCCTCCTACGTCAATATCGGGGCCTATGTCGACGAAGGCACCATGGTAGATACATGGGCAACCGTCGGCTCCTGTGCGCAAATCGGGAAAAACGTACACCTCTCCGGCGGCGTTGGCATCGGTGGTGTATTGGAACCACTGCAGGCCAATCCCACGATTATTGAAGATAACTGCTTTATTGGAGCGCGCTCTGAAATCGTCGAGGGCGTGGTGGTCGAGGAAAACTCGGTTATTTCCATGGGGGTCTTCATAGGCGCCAGCACTAAAATATATGACCGCGCAAGCGGCAAAATCCACTATGGTCGAGTACCTTCTGGATCGGTAGTGGTCCCCGGCAATCTGCCCTCTTCCGATGGCAAGTACAGCCTATACTGCGCCGTGATTGTCAAACAAGTCGATGCTTCTACGCGTGCCAAAACCAGTATCAACGATCTATTGCGAGGCGACTAGAACGCCAGATCTTAACTAGGTCGCTATCCATAAATTGAGCCAGGAGATATTTCCATGTCGGCGATGAAAAGACTGTTTCAGTTGATGGCTGATAAAAAGGCCTCGGACATTTTCATTTCCGTCGGCGCCCCGATAAATATCAAGATCAACGGCATTGCGGTGCCGGTTAATCCGAAAAATATGGAATCGGAAACCATAATTACCTTGCTCTACGAGGTGTTGAACGAGAAGCAGAAAAAAGAATACGAAGAAACTCTAGAACTCAACACCGCCTACACCATTCCGGGCACGGGGAGTTTTCGTATTAGTGCTTTTCGCCAAAAAGGCGGGCCGGCAGTGGTGGTTCGCTATATTCCGGGAACTATCCCACCTTTCGATTCTCTTGATCTACCCGCGAGTCTCAAAGACGTGATCATGGAAAAACGCGGCTTGATCTTGATGGTTGGAGCAACCGGGTCCGGAAAATCCACCACGCTTGCGGCGATGCTCGATTTTCGCAATGAACAAAAACCGGGGCACATTCTTACTATTGAAGATCCGGTGGAGTTTATATTTCAAAACAAGAAATGTATCGTCAACCAGCGCGAGGTTGGCGCCGACACTTTGGATTTCAGAATTGCACTCAAAAACGCCCTACGCCAAGCACCGGATTGCATTTTGATCGGCGAGGTTCGAGACAAAGACACCATGACCGCCGCCATCCAGTATGCGCAATCCGGCCACCTATGCTTGGCCACATTGCACGCGAACAATAGCTATCACGCGATGAACCGGATCATTAGCTTTTATCCACTGGAGAATCGTCCCGCATTGCTTGAAGACCTATCGGCGACGCTAAAAAGCGTGATTTCTCAGCGTCTGATCCGCAATATCAAAGGCGGCCGCTCTGCCGCTGTCGAGATTTTATTGGCGACGCGCCATATCGCGGAACTCATCGGCAAAGGCGAAATCAACGAAATCAAGGAGGCGATGGAAAAAAGTCTCTCTCCAGGCTCGCAAACCTTTGAGCAGACTTTCTTCAATATGATTCTTCGCGGCATCATTACTCAGGAAGAAGCGCTTGCCAATTGCGATTCGCCGACCAATCTATTGTGGCTGATCAACAATACGGAAGCCGGTAGCGCTCTCAAGAATCAAGTGTCGGCCAACGCCGAGGCGGCCAAAGCGGATGCGCCGCCTCCTCCCCCGCCTCCCACCGCCTCTGGACCACTGGAATTTTCCGACTTCAAGCTCAATACCTCGGAGGTTGAGTGATTCGAGTAGGTAGTCGTTGAGTAGCGCCGTCACGCAGAGCGACCGCGGTCTAGCCGCTCTGGCCCTTGCCAAGGAATTAATTTCCCTGCCATCGGTAAGCCCTGAAGACGGCGGATGCCAAGAGATCATCGGTCAACGATTGCAGCGCATTGGTTTCACTGTAGAACCTATGGCACGTGGACGAGTCGTCAATTTTTGGGCGCGCCGCGGCAAGCACGCCCCGACTCTGTGTTTTGCAGGCCACACCGATGTCGTGCCGCCTGGACCGCTCACCCAATGGCTGCACGACCCATTCAAACCGTTTGTACAGGATGGAAAGCTCTTTGGCCGCGGTGCCGCAGATATGAAATCTTCGCTTGCGGCCATGGTGGTCGCGACCGAACACTTTGTTGCAAACCATCCCGACCACCTGGGATCGATTGCGTTTCTTGTGACCTCCGACGAAGAAGCCGACGCGGTCGATGGCACCGTAAAAGTTGTCGAAACCTTATCTGGTCGAGGGGAAAAAATCGACTATTGCATCGTCGGCGAACCTACCTGCGAATCCCGTTTGGGCGACACGATAAAAATTGGGAGACGCGGTTCCCTTTTAGGTCGCTTGCGCGTCAAGGGCATTCAAGGTCACGTTGCCTATCCCCATCTGGCCCGCAATCCCGTGCATCAAGCCCTGCCAGCGCTTGCTGAACTTGCCGCTACCGTCTGGGACGAAGGCAATGCATCGTTTCCGCCCACCACCTGGCAGATCTCAAATGCCCACGGAGGAACCGGTGCGACCAATGTCATCCCCGGCGAGTTTTCGGTTATTTTTAATTTTCGATTCTCGACAGCCAGCACCGAACAAGGTCTAAAACAACGTGTCCACGAATTATTGGATCGACACGGTCTCGAATACGACATTCAATGGACCTTGAGCGCGTCGCCGTTTCTCACCGAAAAAGGCGCCCTGGTGGATGCAGCCTGCGCGGCGATTAAGCAAATTGCCCAGGTCGATGCCGCTACCACCACCACGGGCGGTACCTCCGATGGTCGTTTTATCGTCGCCATCGCGCGCGAAGTTATCGAATTTGGACCGCTCAACGATTCCATACATAAGCTCAACGAATACATAAACGTAAGCAGTTTCGAGCCACTCACCCAGGTCTACGAAAATATCCTGGAACGCCTTCTGCTTCGCGTATGACACCGTGTTAGCACAAGTGACTGCTAAGTCCACGACTTTGACTGCTAAGTCCTCGACGTTGGGTGAACTAATCACCCAAACCGAGCGACGGCTGCGAGCCGCAAAACTCTCCTATGGCCACGGCACGCTCAATGCCCGGGACGAGGCTGCATGGCTGGTCTCGCATGCGGCAAAACTCAGCCCAGACTTACTCATCGAATCTCTACATAAGGTTGTTTGCATTCGCGTGTCGGCGCGCATCGATTCACTAATCGATAAACGCATAAAAAGCCGCAAGCCACTCGCCTACCTGCTGGGCGAAGCTTGGTTATCCGGGTATAAATTTTTGGTCGACCAACGCGTCATCGTTCCTCGCTCCTATATCGCCGAACCATTGCTTGAAGCCTTTAGCCCTTGGATTTCTCGTCCAGGTACTATCAAACGTATTCTTGACCTTTGCACCGGCTCCGGATGCTTAGCCATCCTCGCGGCCCTTGCGTTCCCTAGGGCGCAGGTCGACGCCGTGGACATCTCCAAACGCTCCCTGGCCGTCGCTAAGAAGAATGTCCAAGCTTATGGATTGGCGCAACGAGTGACACTCATCCCATCCGACCTTTTCCGCTCCTTGCCCCCCACAAAGTACGACCTCATCATTAGTAACCCACCTTACGTCGATGCACGCGCGATGAAACGACTGCCTGAGGAATATCGTCGCGAACCACAGATCGCACTCGACGGAGGTAATGACGGTTTGGAGTTTGTGGATCGAATCCTCAAGGAATCACGCAGCTATTTGACGAGCAAAGGAAGTATCGTGATCGAAATTGGTCGCAACCGTCGTGCCTTCGAGCGCCGCTATCCACGCCTAAATGTGATGTGGCTTGATTCCACAGACCATCAAGACGCCGTAATATGGATCGACGCCAACACACTGTTGGCAAGCTAATCATCCGTACCCGCACGCGACATCGCCAATCGTTTATTGACCGCAGATGCCGCCGTAAAAACGATGAAGCTCAATAAAATCCTGCAATCCCAAGGGTTCGGCACACGCAGGGCCTGCGAGAAAATGATCGTCAATGGCCAGGTCAGCGTGTCGGGGAAGGTAGTTACCGTCTTCGCTGAAGACATGGAGCCCGAATCGTTGGTGCTCGAAGTCGACGGTCAACCTTGGCTCTACCGCGAGTACGTTTATCTCGCATTGAATAAACCAGCCGACTATGAATGCTCGCGTAAACCCAGCCACCACCCTGGCGTGCTGTCGTTGCTCCCAACCTTATTTTCCACGCGCAATACCCAACCGGTAGGACGTCTAGATCACGACACCACCGGCATGCTGCTGCTATCCGATGACGGCGCATTCATGCACCGGCAGGCTTCACCCAAATACCATGTGACCAAGACTTATGAGGCAACCACGTATGCACCGGTCACGCCGGCGCTCATCGCAATGCTGTTGTCGGGCGTAAAACTTGTGGATGAAGCTGAACCACTTATGGCATTGAACTGTCGCCAACTGGATTACCATCGCCTCGAGATTGTTCTCGACCAAGGCAAGTACCACCAAGTGAAGCGGATGATCGCTGCGACCGGCCACCACTGCGACGCGCTGATTCGAACTGCGATCGGCAATTTAAAGCTTGAGGCGCTTAACCTTCGCCAAGGCGAATGGTGCTTCCTCAATGAAGCGCAATTGGGATTGCTGAGGCGCTCGCCAAGCGCGATCTAGTAAAGTTCAGACCCACTCTACAAACAAGACCCGTTCTATATCCACGGCAAAGGATTTTGGGATCTCCGCATCGGATTTTCAATGGATTGAGAATCACGCGGATTGAGAATCACGCTTATCCATATGAGCAACAAAAAAGCACCTAGCCAATAAAACGCTAAGTGCTATTTGTTTGGGGTGGCTGATGGGACTCGAACCCACGACAACCGGAATCACAATCCGGGACTCTACCAACTGAGCTACAGCCACCATCGAAATCTTGCCTGGCGCGCCCGGCGGGAATCGAACCCACAACCCCCAGCTTAGAAGGCTGGTGCTCTATCCGGTTGAGCTACGGGCACCAATCTTTTCATTTCATTCTGCGAAGCAATTTCGCCTGCTTCACGAAACTTTCGGTCTTGCCAATTGCGGTCTTACTATTTTGTCTGGTCGGGGTGGAGAGATTTGAACTCCCGACATCCTGGTCCCAAACCAGGCGCGCTACCAGGCTACGCTACACCCCGTGAGCCGCGCATTGTACGCTCACGGGCCTGGTTCTTCAATGCGATTACGATGCTTGCGGTGTTTCCGCTGCGTTTTCTAACACCGCTTTCATTGATAAGCGTACACGACCTTTTTCGTCGGCTTCGAGCACCTTGACCTTCACGACTTGGCCTTCCTTGAGGTGCTCGGCGACACTGTTGACACGTTGTTGGCTGATCTGCGATATATGTAGCAGGCCGTCTTTACCCGGCAACAGTTGAACGATGGCGCCAAAGTCGAGGAGTTTGAGCACGGTCCCCTGGTAGACGCGGCCAACTTCTACATCGGCGGTAATGTCTTCAATACGTTTTCGAGCGGCCTCGCCGCCCTCCGCCGATACGCAAGCAATAGAGATATTGCCGTCGTCTTCGATTTCAATAGTCGTTCCGGTCTCTTCTTGTATACCGCGAATCACCACGCCGCCCTTGCCGATCACATCGCGAATTTTCTCCGGATTAATCTTGATCTTAAAGATCCTGGGCGCAAAATTCGAAATCTCAACTCGCGAGCCATCCAAGGAATCTTGCATCAAACCCAGAATGTGCATGCGGCCTTCCTGTGCTTGCGCCAGCGCCGCTTGCATGATTTCCTTGGTAATGCCTTCTATTTTGATATCCATCTGCAGGGCGGTAATACCTTTTGAGGTACCCGCTACTTTGAAATCCATATCGCCCAGATGATCTTCATCGCCTAGGATATCGGTCAATACAGCGAACCGATTGCCTTCTTTAATCAGGCCCATTGCTATCCCGGCAACATGCGCCTTGCTGGGGACGCCGGCGTCCATTAGAGCCAGGCTGCCACCGCAAACCGACGCCATCGATGAGGAGCCATTGGATTCCGTGATTTCGGACACCAGACGAATGGAATAGCCGAATTCGGCAGGACTGGGCAATACATTGACCAATGCACGCTTGGCTAAGCGTCCATGTCCAATTTCACGTCGCTTTGGTGTCCCAACGCGCCCCGTTTCTCCGGTCGCATAGGGAGGCATGTTGTAATGCATCATGAAACGATCTTTATATTCGCCCATCAACGCATCGATAATCTGCTCGTCTCGCCCGGTACCCAAAGTGGCAACGACCAACGCCTGGGTTTCGCCACGGGTAAACAGCGCCGAACCATGGGTTCGCGGCAATACGCCAACGCGAATCGTAATCGGCCGCACGGTACGCGTATCACGACCGTCAATTCGGGGCTCACCATCGAGAATCTGGTTACGCACGATTTTCGATTCCAAGGAAAACAATATTTCACCAACCTGATTGGCATCGATTTCTGGATTGCTCGCCGAAATCTCTCCCATCACCTGCTTGTTTATCTCGGAGAGTTTGGTGCTGCGCGCCTGCTTGCTACGAATTTTGTACGCTTCGCGAAGCGGCGCTTCGGCCGCCTGTGTAATTCGTGCAACGAGTGCCTCGTCTTTCGCAGCCGGCTTCCAATCCCAAACTGGTTTGGCCGATTCAGCCGCCAATTCGTGAATCGCCTGGATTGCGGCTTGCATTTGTTGATGCCCAAACACCACGCTACCAAGCATGACCTCTTCGGTTAGTTCCTTGGCTTCCGACTCCACCATCAAAACCGCATGTTCAGTACCGGCAACCACGAGATTCAATTGACTGTCCGCCAACTGCGAGGCGGTAGGATTCATTACGTATTGACCACCGATATACCCAACGCGGGCGGCACCAATTGGGCCGTTGAACGGGATTCCGGATATCGTCAAAGCGGCGGACACGCCCAGCATCGCCGCGATATCCGGATCAACTTCGGGGTTGACTGACATGACCGTCGCGACTACTTGTACTTCGTTATAAAAGCCGTCCGGAAACAGCGGTCGTATCGGGCGATCAATGAGTCGGGAAGTCAAAATTTCTTTCTCGGACGGACGCCCTTCCCTTTTGAAGAAGCCACCCGGTCTTTTTCCGGCCGCATAGGTTTTTTCAATGTAATCGACTGTCAAGGGGAAAAAATCCTGGCCAGCCTTGGCATTTTTCGCGCCCACCACGGTGCACAGCACCACGGTATCGTCGATGCTCACCATCACCGCGCCATGGGACTGACGTGCAATTTCGCCAGTTTCCAAAGTGACTTGATGGGCACCGTAGGCAAACGTTTTTTTAATCGATTTCAATGACATTTTTTTTCCTGGAGTGAGTGCATAAGGGCCGCGAATCGAGCCGAACGGCCAGGTAATCTAATTTTTCAACCGCAAGAAACCAAAACGCCCATCTAAGTGGGCGTCCGGTTATTTATTTGCGCAATTCAAGCTTGCCAATCAACTTTCGATATTGATCGACGTCGGTGCGCTTGAGGTAATCCAGCAACTTGCGTCTCTGGCTGACCATCTTGAGAAGCCCCCTGCGGGAGTGATGATCCTTCACATGGGCCTTGAAATGATCCGTGAGCCCGTTAATACGGGCGGTAAGCAACGCGACCTGAACTTCCGGCGATCCGGTGTCGCCCTTTGTTCTTTGATTGTCCGTAATAATGTGAGCTTTTTGCTCTACGGTGACTGGCATTTCGGTCTTTTCTCTGACGTTTGAAAGGGCGGCATTTTAGCGTGAAATCACGACTTTTTACAAGCTAATTGTTTTCGCAGGGCTTGCAATTTCGTCAGTGAGATTCGCTGCTTGGGCCATGACCCGTTTCGGCTGCAACAGCCCAAGACTATTCGCCTGACCCGTGCCCAGAAAATGTCGGTCTTCACCATACACCCGATATTCACCTTCTTTGCATAAAGTGGTCGCGACACTACGGCCATGGCAAAAACTTTCGGCGTTCGGGGCATCAATACAGACCTCGGGATAGGCATAGGCTAACTGATCGCTGGGACGCACCAATATAGTCTTGGAATGCTCGACCTGCGAGGCCAATACCTCATCGGAAACCGCTTCTTCGATTTTAAATGGCCCGATTTCAACCCTCCGCAGGTTCGCCAAATAGGCGCCACAGCCCAGCGAAGCCCCGATATCCTCGGCTAACACCCGTATATAGGTCCCTTTGCTGCAACGAACCCGAATTTGAATAAGCGGCAACGCAGAAGCTATCAATTCAATCGAGTATATGGTTACGGACCGTGGCTGTCGGACGACTTCCAGTCCTTTTCGAGCCAGTCGATATAGGGGAACTCCATCGCGCTTAAGCGCCGAATGCATGGGAGGCACTTGCAGAATATCTCCGCAAAATGTCTTGAGAACTGCTTCTACATCCTTTGTTTTGACATCAACCGGACGTGACTCCACGATTTCGCCTTCCGCATCGGCGGTACTAGTGCGTTCGCCAAGTCGCACTTCCGCCCAATAGGTTTTTTGCTCACCCAACAGTTCACCGGCGAACCGCGTAGCCTGGCCGAAACAGATGATCAACAGGCCCGACGCCAATGGATCCAGAGTACCCGTGTGCCCAGCGCGCTCCGCCTTGAATAGCCGTCGCACGCCTTGAAGGGCGCGATTCGATCCTATGCCTTTTGGTTTGTCGTAGAGAAGGAAACCATCGATTTTTAATTTCTCGAATGGTTTTCGTTCCAAAACCGGATGCAATGAATTGGGCTCGACATCAGGCACTGGATGGCGGCGCCTTGATCTGTTTGGCGCGTTTTTTCGCGGGCACTTTTTTCGAAACCACGCGTTTTCTCGCTTTTTTTACCGGTGCCGGGATATCGTCGAGCGCCTTCAGAGCGACCGCTTGATCAATCAATTGACTCAAGCGCACGCCATTTTCTATGGAAGCATCGAATAAAAAGCGCAACTCAGGTGAGTTATGAATGTGCAATCTTCCACCCAGTGTCGCGCGCAGAAAACCCGATGCACGACGCAAGCCCTGTTGCGCGCGTTCGCGGGCGTCCATATCGCCCAGAACCGTGTAAAAAATTTTTGCCAGGGAGAAGTCCGCCGCAATCTCCACGTCCGAGATCGTAATCATGCCAACTCGCGGATCGTTTAATTCCAAACGAATGATCTCAGAGAGTTCTTTTTGGATCTGATCGGCGACTCGCCGGCGTCGTTGTTGGTTGGCCATGGCTATGCCTCTTGCGTTCGACGGGGCGGACTCTTATCGCCTGGGCTCGGCTTAAATTTCGCGAAACCAAGGCTGCAGTTGGCCATAGCCCCCTGCCTACAAGTGGCAATCAGCCCCACCTCTTTAAAGCGATCGGGCAATTTCCTGCACTTCGTACGCTTCGAGCTGATCGCCTTCTTTCAAATCGTTGAAGTTCTTAAGCGACAGACCACACTCGAACCCGGATTTCACTTCGCGTACATCGTCCTTGAATCGTTTCAAGGAATCCAATTCGCCATCCAACAAGACCACGTTGTCGCGTAGCAGACGTACTCGCGCCGAGCGTCTGACAAGCCCTTCCAAAACCATGCAACCGGCCACGGTGCCCACTTTGGAAATACGATAGATCTGCCTGATTTCCACCAGCCCCAGGATATTTTCTTTTTTCTCTGGCGAAAGCATGCCGGACAACGCCGCCTTAACGTCATCGACAGCTTCGTAAATAATGTTGTAGTAGCGAATATCCACGCCAGCCGATTCGGCCAGTTTTCTTGCCGCGCCATCTGCTCGGGTGTTAAATCCAATGATCACCGCTTTGGAGGCCAAGGCCAAGTTGACATCCGACTCGGCAATTCCGCCCACCGCCGTATGCACTACCGTCACTCGAACTTCTTCGGTGGACAGTCTGGACAAAGCGTGAACCAAAGCTTCCTGAGAACCTTGCACATCGGCTTTGATTAACAACGCGAGAACTTTGACCGCGCTGTCTTTCATTTGATCGAACATGTCTTCCAACTTAGCCGCCTGCTTCTTGGCAAGTTTGACATCACGGAATTTGCCTTGTCGGAACAAGGCGATTTCCCTGGCTTTGCGCTCGTCGGTAAGGACCATCGCCTCTTCGCCCGCCAACGGCACTTCAGTCAGGCCAAGAATTTCCACCGGTATGGATGGCCCAGCTGATTGAATGGGCGACCCATTTTCGTCATTCATGGCTCGAACGCGGCCAAAAGCGCTTCCCGCAAGCAAGATATCGCCGCGATTCAAGGTGCCCGATTGAACCAAAACTGTGGCAACGGGACCACGGCCTTTGTCCAGCCTAGCCTCGATAACCAAGCCTTTCGCCGGCGCGTCGATCGGCGCTTTGAGTTCAAGCACCTCCGCTTGAAGCAAAACCTGTTCGAGCAATTCGTCGATTCCAACACCGGTTTTGGCCGACACCGGAACAAAAGGCGATTCGCCGCCGTATTCTTCGGGTACAACGCTTTGAGCGACCAATTCTTGCTTGACGCGGTCCGCATTTGCGTCAGGTTTATCAATCTTATTGATGGCAACAACCAACGGCACATTAGCCGCTTTGGCGTGATGAATTGCCTCGATTGTTTGCGGCATTACTCCATCATCGGCGGCCACCACCAGAATGACGATATCGGTAGCCTTCGCGCCGCGGGCACGCATCGCGGTAAACGCTTCGTGACCGGGTGTGTCCAAAAAGGTAATCATTCCGCGCGGGGTCTCTACATGGTAGGCGCCAATGTGCTGGGTAATTCCGCCCGCCTCGCCTGCCGCGACTTTGGCGCGGCGAATGTAATCGAGCAACGACGTTTTTCCATGATCGACGTGCCCCATTACAGTAACCACTGGCGCCCGCGCCATTGCCACCGAATGATGCGGCTCGGCGTTGTAATCCAAATAGGCTTCGGGATCGTCCAGCTTCGCGGCAACTGCCTTGTGTCCCAGCTCTTCGACCACGATCATCGCGGTCTCCTGATCGAGAACGTGGTTGATCGTCACCATGCTGCCAAGCTTCATCAAAATCTTAATTAACTCGGTGGCCTTAACGGACATCTTGTGCGCCAGATCCGCGACGGTAATGGTCTCTGGAACATGCACCTCTTGTATGATTGGTTCGGTAGGCGCCTCGAATTGATGCAGCACTTGCTCTTTGGAGTCGGAGCGGTTACGGGAGGACGCCTTTGGTGTGTGCCAGCCGGAAGCGCCCTGAACGTCGCCCCGTGTCTTGATGGTACGTCGTTTGACGCGTTCGTCTTTCCAGACAGTAACTTCTTTTTTCTTGCTTTTCTTGTCGGTGGTATCGGCCACCTTCGGTTTGTGCAAAGTTGTGTCCGCGGCAGAAGGCGTTGTCGCGGCGGCCTTCTGCGCTTTTTGCAATTCGGCTTCGCGCTGCTCCGCCAGTCGTTTTTCGCGCTCCTGCTTCTCGACGATTTCGGCCGCCTGACGTGCGGCCAATTCCTCTTGCCTTTGTTGCTCGGCAATCCTCAGAGCCGCTTCCTGTTCATTGACAACCGGTTGCGGTTGCTGCACAGGCGGTGGCGGTGGCTGTATAGGTGCAGGCGCCACTTCCGGCGCGGCTACTGGGGCGGCTTCCCCTGCCTCGCGCTTTACGAACACGCGCTTCTTTTTTACTTCGACTTGAATGGTCCGAGCCTTCCCACTCAAATCGGATTTCTTGATGATTTCCGAAGACTGTTTGCGAGTCAGGGTAATTTTCGTCTTGGGTTCGGAGGAACCGTGAACCTTGCGCAAATAATCGAGCAGCATGTTCTTGTCCTGCTCCGAAAGAACATCGTCAGCGACGCGTTTGTTGACGCCCGCTGCCTTCAATTGCTCGAGCAGTACCGCGGGCGGAACTTTTAATTCGCCTGCGAACTGGGCTACGCTTGTTTGTGCCATGTAACTTCCTATTGCGCTTTCGCGACCTACTCTTGCGTGAACCAGTGTTCACGCGCCTTCATAATCAAGACCTTGGCTCTTTCGACCTCAATACCACTGATTTCGATCAAATCATCCACCGCAAGGTCGCCCAAGTCGTCGCGAGTTTTCACACCGGCTTGCGCCAATTTAGCCGCCAATTCGCTATCCATGCCTTCCATCTCCCGCAAATCGGGCGCCGCATTTTCAGCCTGTTCCTCGCTAGCGATGGCTTGCACCAACAACGCGTCGCGCGCGCGGGTGCGCAACTCGTTTACCGTTGCTTCGTCGAACCCTTCGATCTCGAGCATTTCCTGGATCGGCACGTAAGCAACTTCTTCCAACGTGGCAAATCCTTCCTGGATCAGTATGTTCGCGACTTCTTCGTCAACGTCCAATTTGTCCATGAATAGGGCTCGCAATGAGGCACTTTCCTCCTCATTCTTCTTGTGTGCGTCCTGTTCAGTCATCAGGTTTATGGTCCAACCGGTCAGATCGGATGCCAGCCGGACGTTTTGCCCATTGCGCCCAATCGCTACGGCGAGATTCTCTTCGTCCACCACGACGTCCATGGCATGCCGCTCTTCGTCCACCAGAATGCTAGATACTTCCGCCGGTGCCAACGCACCGATTACGAACTGCGCTGGGTCCGCGGACCATAAAACAATATCTACGCGCTCGCCTGCGAGTTCCTGGGTGACCGCTTGAACACGGGACCCCCGCATGCCTACACAAGTGCCAATCGGATCAATGCGCCGGTCGTTGGTATGCACGGCAATTTTTGCTCGGACCCCAGGATCGCGCGACGCAGATTTGATCTCCAGTAAGCCTTCCTCAATCTCGGGAACCTCGAGTCTAAAAAGCTCGATGATAAATTCGGGCGCCGTTCTGGATAGGACCAGCTGAGGCCCGCGAACCGCCCTGTCGATCTTCATCAAATAGGCGCGGGTGCGATCGCCAACGCGAAGGTTTTCCTTGGAAATTATCTGGTCGCGAGGAATGCGCGCCTCGAGCCTGCCTACTTCGATAATCGCGTCGCCACGCTCCATTCTCTTGATCGTGCCGGAAACCAGTTTTTCCTCGCGCGACAAAAAATCCTGCAATAGCTGCTCGCGTTCCGCGTCACGGATCCGTTGCAAAATCACCTGTTTAGCGGTTTGCGCACCAATACGCCCAAACTCTATCGGCTCCAGAGGTTCCTCGATGAATTCCTCGATGCGGATATCGGAATATTGCTTTTGTGCCTCGGACAAGCCGATTTGATGCGGCGGAAACTCAACTAATTCGTCAGGCACGACTTGCCAGCGACGAAATGACTCGTATTCACCCGTATCCCTGTCTACCGCGACGCGCACTTCAACTTCTTCGTTGAATTTTTTTTTCGTCGCGGAAGCCAGCGCCATTTCCAGGGCGCCAAATACAACTTCCTTATGCACGTTTTTTTCGCGCGCCAGGGCATCCACCAACAATAGTAATTCGCGGCTCACTTTCGTCTTCTCCCGATCTACAACTTCGGCACCAGGCGTGCCCGCTTTAAATTGGCAATGTCAAACGCAAACATTGCACCATCCACATTAAGCGTAACTTTGTCTCCGACAACTTCGGTTATGGTTCCGGCTACGTGACGCCTGCCTTCCACCAAAACCCGCAAATTCACATCCGCCGACAGCCCCGAAAATCTTGCGAAATCCGCGCTCGTTTTGAGTTTTCGATCCAGCCCAGGTGAGGAAACTTCCAATCGCTCGTAGTCGATTCCCTCAACCTCCAAAACATGCTGCATGTGCCTGCTGACGTCCTCGCAATCCGTAACGGTGATTCCGCCCCCAGGCTCTTTTGAATCGCTTGATTTCTCAATAAATACACGTAACTGCCTGCCATGATTGGATATTTCCAAATCTGACAGTACATAACCCAAAACACCCACGGATTTTCGAAAAAGCTCTTCCAAAAAACCATCCTTTTCGTTTCAACCCTGACAAAAAGTGCCAACACAAACAAAAAATGGGCCCAAACAGCCCATTTCTTAGTATTTCCGAAGGATTGTAAGTATAGCAAAATTTCCTTGCTAAATCAATAATTCAGGCAGGTAGGCCCTTTAGATTTTGAATTTGACTTGGGGACAGCTCTAGGAAATGCCCCGGACGCAAACGAGGCGGTAGAACGAGTGAACCGAACCGAACGCGCAATAGTCGACCAACGGGCTGCCCTATCGCGTCAAACAAACGGCGAACTTCGCGATTGCGCCCCTCAAATAGCACCACGTGATACCAGCGATTGCTGGCGCCACCACCACGGGCTTCGATACGTTCGATTTTTCCCAAACCGTCCTCTAGTTCGATTCCTTTAGTCAATGAGGCGATCTGGTTTTCCGACAATAAGGCGCGTATGCGTACCGCGTATTCGCGCTCGATTCTGCTGGAAGGATGCATCAGCGCGTTGGCAAGGTCTCCCGAGGTAGTCAAAAGCAATAGTCCGCTGGTATTGAAATCCAGACGGCCTACGGAAATCCATCGTCCAGTATCCAATTTTGGGAGATTGTCGAATACGTTCGGTCTGCCCTGCGGGTCGTCCCGCGAGACGATTTCACCGGCGGGTTTGTGATACAGCAACACCCGTGCATCAGGCTCATGCGATTGAATAGCAATGGGACGGCCATCTAGTAGGAGCGCGTCCGTTGCATGGACACGCTGTCCAATGGTTGCCGCCTGCCCATTAACTAATACCCGGCCCGCAGCAATGAGCTGTTCCATATGGCGCCTGGAACCCAGTCCTGCACCCGCCAGCACTTTTTGCAGGCGCTCGCCCGCGCCTACATCAAGCGGCGTTAGCCTCTGAGGCGGGTTGGTCGCTTTCGGCCGAATCGCTTTGCGTAACGGACTCGGCCTGCGAATCGGACTCGGGCGGCGGTGTGATTTGGGGTAGTTCAAGTGAGGTCGCGATTTCTTCCAGAGGTGGCAACTCCTGCAGCGACCTCAATCCGAGGTCGTCAAGGAACGTTTTGGTGGTGGCATACAGGGCGGGACGTCCCGGAACATCCCTGAAACCTACGGTATCGATCCAGGAGCGCGACTCCAGCGCCCGAATAATGCCAGCAGAAACGGTTACCCCGCGAATATTTTCGATGTCGCCACGAGTAACCGGTTGACGATAAGCAATGATCGCCAAGGTTTCCATGACGGCGCGCGAGTATTTAGGCGCTTTTTCCGGTGCGATTCGATCCAGGTAATTTCTATATTCAGGACGCGTTTGAAAGCGCCAACCCGAGGCGATATTGACAAGTTCAATACCCTTGCCCTTCCAGCCCTCCCTGATTTCATCCAAAAGATTGCCAATTGTTTCAGCGCTCGGTTGGTCATCGAACATTTTTCGCAAGTTGGCGACCGTTATTGGCTCGTCGCTGGATAGCAGCGCGGTTTCGAGGACAACCTTTACCTCTTCGGGACTAAGCATTGGCAATTTTCACGTAAATAGGGGCGAATGGTTCGGATTGGGTTACTTCAATAAGACTCTCGCGGACCAACTCCAGGACCGCCAAAAAATTAACAATCAGCACGGCCACACCGGCGCCCACCTCGAAAAGCGCGCCGAATTCAGTAAAAGCCTTACCCGCAAGATTTCGCAATATAAGGCTCATATGTTCGCGCACCGACAACTCATCTCGGGTAACGCGATGGTGTTGCACCAATCTTGCGCGAGCGAACAACCCGCGCCAAGCCCGTTCCAGGTCGCGCGGATCCACATCGGGCAGGCGCTCCGCCAAGGTCGCCTCCAAATACACTTCAATGGCCTGAAAGTCGCGACCCAACTGCGGGAGCTCATCAAGCTTCAACGCTGCCTGCTTGATTTGTTCGTACTCCAATAGTCTGCGTACCAACTCCGCTCGCGGGTCGACTTCCTCGTCGTCGATGACCTTGGGTTTTGGCAGCAACATACGTGATTTTATTTCCATCAGCATCGCGGCCATCACCAGATATTCCGCAGCCAATTCGAGATTTTTGGCGCGCATGCTCTCCACATAGACCATGTACTGAGCGGTAAGCTTAGCCATGGGGATATCGAGAATATCGATATTGACCTTGCGAATCAGATACAACAATAAATCCAAGGGTCCTTGAAAGGTTTCAAAGA
>JBJXEY010000197.1:0-13249 GCA_046153355.1 Burkholderiales bacterium | reverse complement strand
GTTCTCGTTGACGCAGACCACGGACTCGCCCATCACTTCGTTGACCGTGATCACCGAAGGGTCCAAGGCGAGCGCCGTGACGCTCACGGTGATATCGCGATCGGTGATGATGCCCACCGGAATTTTTTCCCCCAGATCATTGTCCTCGACGATCACCAAGCTGCCCACATGGTGGTTGCGCATTTGACGTGCCGCCTCGGTAACACTCTCCGAGCGCCGGATGGCGACTGCATTGCGGTTGCAAACGCTGGCGATGCTCATGATGTCCCCCGATGAAAAACGACCCTGGGCGCAGTGTGGGCCGCGTCACGGCTTGGCGGTTGATCCAGGTCAATGCCAACGCGCGCAAGGCCGATACATTGGCGCCATTGCAAAGCAATGGAGATACCGACATGCCTGAGAGCGCCGTTGTTGCCGACGATCTAGGTCCGGCGAAGGTCATTCATATTCAAGAGCGGAGTATTGGGCTTCGCGCGGCGCTGGTGATCGACAATGTAGCGCGCGGCCCGGCGATCGGCGGCATGCGCATGGCGCCCGATGTAAGCGTTGAAGAGTGCGCGCGCTTGGCACGCGCCATGACGCTGAAAAATGCCGCCGCGGGCCTCGCGCACGGTGGTGGCAAGTCGGTTTTGTGGGGCGATCCGCGCATGCCTCGCGCGGACAAGGAAAAACTGATTCGCGCGTTTGCCCACGCGCTACGCAACGAAACCGACTACATATTTGGTCCCGACATGGGCACCGACGAATCCTGCATGGCCTGGATCAAGGATGAGATCGGCCGCGCGGCGGGGCTACCCGAGGCGGTGGGCGGTATACCGCTGGATGAAATTGGCGCGACCGGCTGGGGCGTGGCCGAATGCGCGGAGGTGGCGGCGCCCTTGGCGGGTTTCGCTCTCAAAGGCGCGCGCTTCGCGGTGCAGGGATTTGGCGCGGTGGGCAAACACGCCGCGCGATTTCTCGCGCAAAAGGGAGCAATACTGGTGGCGGCCTCCGACAGCAACGGGTCCTTACTTGATCCGGATGGCCTGGATGTCGACGCCCTGGTGCGCCACAAGGAGGCTGGCGCGCCGCTTGCCGATTTTGTGCGCGGTCGCAAACTTGGCCGCGACGCGGTTTTATCGGCCGAATGCGACATTCTGATTCCAGCGGCGCGGCCCGACGTGGTGCGCAAGGACAATGCCACGTCGATACGCGCGCGCCTGATGTTGCAAGGCGCGAATATTCCCTGCACCGATTCCGCGGAGCAATTGCTGCACGAGCATGGTGTGCTGGTGGTGCCCGATTTCATCGCCAATGCCGGCGGCGTGATTTGCGCCGCCATGGAATACCACGGCTCGACGCGCGCCGCGGTGTTCGCCGCGATCTCCGAGAAAATTCGCGCCAACACCGCTGAAGTGCTGGCTTTAGCGCGCGATACAAATGTGCCGCCGCGCGAAGCCGCCGTCGAAATGGCCGGCAAGCGCGTGCGCGCGGCCATGGCGCTGCGACGTTTTTCGACCATGTAGGAAATTCGAGTGTTTCGCATCCGGCTGCACGGTCGAGGCGGCCAAGGCATCAAGACTGCCGGGCAGATTCTGGGCAGCGCATTTTTCATATCCGGCTATCAGACGCAAGACGCGCCGCGTTATGGCGCCGAGCGGCGCGGTGCACCGGTGCTCGCCACGGTTCGAGCCGCGCATGAACCGATCAACGAGCGTGGCGCCATCGCGCACCCCGACCTGATCGTGGTCGCCGATGCGAGCTTATTCCAGGTGCCTACTGCCGGTGTGTTGCAGGGAGCCCGGGCCGACACCGTGTTGCTCATTGCTTGCGCGGAATCGTCAACGTTATGGCGCGAACGACTGGCCTTTGCCGGACGCGTATTTACCTACGATCCCGCGCCGGACGCGGCGTTCGCCGCGATTGCCTTGGTGGGCGCTGCGGCGAGAATGATTGGCGTGATCGTCCCGGCGAATCTCGCCGAGGCGATACGCGCCGAGCTGCCTTCCATGGATGAGCGCTCGCTGGATGTTGAAATTGCGCGTGCGAGGCGCGCATTCGATGCGTTCGCCCAGCACCAAGGTGTGGTGCATGAAGCAACCATGCTTGATGCAAACGCTGCGGCGCGGCCGGATTGGATTGACCTGCCGTTGGAATCGGCACGGGTTTCGTCGCCCGATGTGCGCGCGGTGGCCAATAGCGTTCTGACAAAAACCGGTTTGTGGCGCACGCAACGTCCGGTGATCGATTACGCAAGATGCAATCGCTGTTCCTGGATTTGCTCGACTTTGTGTCCCGACAGCGCCATCGTTGTTGGCACGGATCGCGCGCCGGCGATCGACTACGATCACTGCAAGGGGTGTCTGGTTTGCGTGACGGTGTGCCCGCCGCATGCGATCACGGTGGTTCCTGAGAATGGTGCAATATCTCAAGCGCCAGCGCTGGAGGCACGATGAATCGGGTTCTTTTGACGGGCAATCGCGCCGCGGCCTGGGGCGCGCGGCTCGCCAATGCGGACTACATGCCGGCGTTTCCCATCACGCCACAGACGGAAATTATCGAAACGCTTGCTGCTTGGAGCGGTACCGGCGAATCTCGAACCCGGGTGGTGATGCTGGAATCCGAACATTCGATGTTGACGGCGGCGGGCGCCGCAGCGGCCACCGGGGTGCGCGTGTTTACCGCCACCTCCAGCCAGGGCCTGCTCTACGCCATGGAAATGATCTACGCCACGGCCGGCTGGCGCGCGCCGTTTGTGATGGTCAATGTTTCGCGCGGGGTGGCGAGCCCAGTGACGCTGGAATCCGATCACAACGACGTGCTCGCCGCGCGCGACAGCGGATTCCTGCAAATCCACTGTGCCACTTGCCAGGAGGTGCTCGATTCGGTCTTGATCGCTTATCGACTTGGCGAGGATAGCCGCGTGCGTTTACCGGTGCTGGTCAATCAGGATGGGTTTTATCTTTCCTTCACGCGTGAACCGGTATCGATACCGGAGGCGGGCGAGGTGAATCACTTCTTGCCTGCGTTCGATGCCATGGGCATCGAATTTCGCGCCAGCCGCCCGGCGTCGCAGGCGGTGGCGGTGCTGGGCGGTTCCTCCTACTCGTACTTTCGTTATGAAATGCATCTGGCGGCGCAAGCGGCGCTGGCGGTCTATGACGAGATCGCCGAGCAATTCAAGCGGCAGTTCGGTCGCGACTATCCGTTAGTCGACGCCTATCGCAGTGAGGATGCGGACGTTGTTTTTTTCATGACCGGTGCGTTCTCGACCAAGGCGCGCGCGGCGGTGGACTGTTTGCGCGACGCGGGCAAGAAGGTGGGCCTGGTGAGGCCGCGGCTATATCGCCCGTTCCCGCGCGAACGATTGCGAACGCTGTTGCAAGGCAGGCGCGCCGTTGCCGTGGTGGATCAAAATATTTCCCTGGGCAAGGGCGGGGTGCTTGCCACCGAATTGGCCTCGGCACTCTATGGCCTGCGCGACGCGCCGGTGATTGTCGAATTCATCGGTGGGCTGGGTGGTCGCGATATTTCGGCCGAAGAGTTCTATGAGATGGCGGCGGTGGCGAATGATGCCGCCCTGCGCGGCGAGGCGCCCGCGCCGCGATTGCTTTTCACCGCAGGTGAGCTGCGCGAAGTACGCAAGCTTCAGGTCATCGCCATGGCCGAGCGCGGCGAGTTGCGGGAAAAATCATGACCGGCGGCGCGATTCGCGGCATGAAGGATCTGCCTTCGGCGCACCTTCTGGGCAGCGGGACAGGCTTGTGCGCCGGTTGCGGCGGCATGGCGGTGCTGCATCAGATTTACGATCTGTTGGGCCCCAAGACAGTTTTTGTCAACGCCGCAGGTTGTATGACCATGCTCGCGAGTTATCCCTTCACGCCGTTTCGCGGTGGGTGGTTGTTCACCGCCATGGCGAGCGCGCCGGCGGGCGCGCAGGGCGTGCGCGACGCGCTTGACATATTGGTGTCGACCGGAAGAATGGCCGCCGAGGAAGACATGACCGTGGTGGTGCTCGCGGGCGATGGATCTTCCTATGGCATGGGGCTCTCGGCCACCTCCACGGCCATCGAGCGAGGGCTCGATTTCATTTACCTTTGCTATGACAACGAAGGTTATGGCAACACCGGGCAGCAGTCGTCGGGTGCTACGCCGCACGGCGCGCGTACTGCTGACAGCGCGCGCGGCTGGTCTGGCGCGAAGAAAGATTTATTCGCTATTTGGGCGGCGCATCGGCCCGCCTATTGCGCGACGGTAGTGGGCGCCGAGCCCTTGGATCTGGCCAAGAAAATCGAAAAAGCCGCGAAATTGAAAGGTTCGCGTCTGATCCACGCGTTGGCGCCTTGCCCGCCAGGCTGGGATTTCGAGGCCCAGGAGATGGTGGATATCGGGCGCCTCGCGGTTAGTACCGGCGTGTGGCCGCTAAAGGAATACCAAGATGGAAAAATCGTGCATACGAGAATTCCCAAGCCTCGATTGCCGGTGGAGCAGTACCTGCGGCGCCAGGGGCGATTCGCACATTGGTTGGCGCCCGAGCGCCACGACGCGGAAATCGCGCGCGTTCAATCCGACATCGATGCCTATTGGGCCGAAGCCAGGTAGACGCTGCGTGCCATGCAGACGGCTTTTTACCTTGCTTGAAACTGAAATAGGGCGTGGCATTCGTTGCAGCGTTGCAACACGACCGCCATCTGGCGCAGGGTGTCGTGGTTTGAGCGCGACTTTTCCGCGACCAGCGCGAGTTCATCCACCTGGTCATGCGTTGCGCGCCAATAGGTTAGAAATTCCCTTGGAAGCTTGGATTCGAGGGTTGGCGGCAGTGTGGTCGCGGACATTGCCGGTACGCGACTGCGCGCCACCTTTGCGACGGTGCCAAAGTCGTCTCGGCTTAGGGCATCGCTCGCGACCCAGAGCATATCGAGGTAGTAACGCATTTCATTGAGCATGAAATCGCGCTCCTGCGGGGTCAGCGCAATTGGGATTCGCTGCGCCGTGGGATAGGCAAACTTCAAGCCCTGTGGCTCCGGTTTCGCGGCCGCTGTCTTGGTGGGAACTTCGCCGCAACCGGTCAAGATGCCGGCGAACACAAGTACCATCGAGGCAACAAAGATACGCATTGGGGGCTCCTGTTCACGCCGGAAAACGGCGGTGATCGGCGAGAGTTTCTTCGACTATCGCTGCATTAGGCTTGATCGCCGTCAAAGCGAGGCGATCCATGGCGATAGAGTCGCCACCAAGATCGCGGCCGGTACGACAAAACGCAGCGCCCATCGCAACAGTGGCAACAAGCGCCTGGAGAGCTTCAATTCGTCGCGTAGGACCTCCTCGGGTATTGCCCAACCTGCGAACATCGAGATCGCCAGGCCTCCCAGAGGAAGCAACAGGTTCGAGGTGGCGTGATCGATCAGATCAAATAGCGTGGCATTGGCGAAGGTGGCTAAGCCTGCGAGTGGGTGCCAGTGCGCCAGCACGTTGAAGGACAACACCGTTGCGATGCCGGCAAGAAAGCAAACCGCCGCCGCCACGCCCGTTGTTTTTGGGCGCGACCATCCCAATCGTTGCGACAACATCGCCACCACCACCTCCAGCATGGAGATTGCCGAGGCGAGCGCGGCGACGAATAGCAGAGTAAAAAACGCTGCCGCCGCTACAGCGCCAAATGGCATCTTGGCGAAGGCAATGGGCAAGGTGACGAATACCAGTCCCGGGCCGCTGGCGGGGTCCAGTCCATTGGCGAACACGATGGGAAAAACGATGAACCCGGCGAGAAGCGAAATGGCGGTATCGGCGCTCACTGATATCAAGGCGACGCTGGTGAGGCTTATTTCCCTGCGGCTGTATGCGGCGTAGACGATCATTAGCCCCATGCCCACGCCAATGGAGAAAAAGCCAAGGCCCAGGGCTTCGAGCGCCGTATGGAAATTTAGTTTTTGCGTATCGAGCTTAAACAAAAATTCGATGGTCGCCGCCAGATTGCCTTCGACCACCGAATACGCGGCGAGCGCGACCATTAAAACGCCGAGCAGAGGCATCATCACGGTGACGGCTTTTTCGATTCCGCGGGCAATACCACGCGCGACGATGAGCGCCGCGGCGGCCATGAATGCCGCGTGGAACATGGCGAGACGCCAGGGTGAGGCGAGAAAATTCTCGTAACGCGCTTGACTCGCCAACACATCGCCGCCTTGCAGCCCATGTAGCAAGGTGTCGGTAGCGTAGGCAATGGTCCAGCCGCCGATCACCGAATAAAAACTGAGGATTAGAAATCCAGTGATCACGCCGACCCAACCTGCCCATGCCCAATGACGCATCGCGCCGTGGTGTGCCGCCACATTGGCGATGCTGGTGACGGTGTCGCCGCCGCCGCGCCGTCCAATAGCGAATTCGGCCAGCATCAGCGGAATCACAATGAACACCAGGCCCAGAACATAGAGCAGCACGAAGGCGCTGCCGCCATTGGCCCCGACTTCGTAGGGAAACTTCCAGATACTGCCAATGCCCACCGCCGAGCCAACGGTGGCGAGAATGAAGCCGGTGCGGCTTGACCAGTGTTCCGGCGCTGATTGATCGGTCTCGGCCATGTGATGACTACCTGTTTGGATAAGCGGATTCAAAAGAATATTCAGTTCACCACATTGATTTGGATCAGATAGAGCGACACTGGCGATCCGTTCGGGCGCGATAAAAAATCGGGGTTTTGGACAACTTGGTTCGCGGCAAGCCACCAATCGACGATACTAGGGCATGGTTAATGCAGCGGAATATCTGAGGTTTCTGGCGACGCTAACCGCGGTGGTCGATCCGTTTCTCGCCGTTCCGTTTTTTCTCGCTTTCACGCGAGACTACAGCGTGCAATCCCGCCAACATTTGGCGCGTGCCATTGCTTTGACGGTGCTCGCGGTATTGGTGGGATCGGCGCTGTTTGGCGAGGCTTTGTTGCTGCTAATCGGCGCGAGCCTGCCAGCGTTCCGCGTGGGCGGCGGCTTGGTGCTGTTGTTGATGGCGCTGGCGATGCTCAACGCCGAAGCCGGGCCGGTGCGTCAGAGTCCAGCCGAGGCTAACGAACTGCGGGCGGGCGAGGTGCATGGCGTGGTTCCGCTGGCGGTTCCCTTGCTGGCCGGGCCGGGCGCAATCAGCACCTCCATCATTGCCGCCGAGCGCGGCGGCATCGTTCACCTGTTGCTGATTTCCGCGTGCATTGTGCTGGTTTCGGCCGCGACTTGGCTGGTGCTGGCGCGTGCACATGCCATCAGCGACCGTCTCAGCCTGACCGCGCTCAACGTTGGCACGCGCATTCTGGGTTTGTTGCTTGCGGCGATGGCGGTGCAGACCATGGCCGAGGGAATGCGCAGTCTGTTTCCCGGTCTTGCCGGCTGAGGAGGGGCTTGGCTGCTGTTTCGCCAAGTGGGGTTTTCCGATATTTACGAGACACGACATAGTGAGCAGTTTGACGATCTCGGCGCGCACGGCTTCGTCGTGCCTCACCAGACCTTGATCTTCAGGCAATAGCCCAAGCAATGTTTCAGGCTTCCAACGGGCGCGCAGCGCGTTGCGTCAGCCACAGCCACGCAATGGCAACCAGCACCACGCCAATCAAGGGCAGCGCCGCCAAGTTGACTTTTTCCCAGCCACCGTGGGTGACGATCAGCCCGGAGGTGAAGGAGGACAGCGCCATCATGCAGAACACCACGAATTCGTTGGCGCCTTGCGCCCGCGCGCGCTCCTCGGGCCGGTAGGTGTCGAGCAGCAGCGTGGTGCCGCCAATGTAGAGGAAATTCCAGCCCACACCGAGCATCACCAGCGCCCACCAGAAATTGGCCACCGAGATGCCCGAGAGCGCGATCCAGATCGCGCCGATGTTGAGCAATGCGCCCGCGAACAGCACCGTGATCACGCCTAGCCGCTTGATCAGCGCGCCGGTGAAGAACGAAGGCGCGAACATCGCCACCACGTGCGAGGAAATGACGAACGCGGCATTGCCATAGGAATGTCCGCAGATTTCCATGGCGATCGGAGACGAAACCATGACAAAGTTCATCACGCCATAGCCGATGGCTCCGCAGGTAACCGCGACAATGAATTTTGGCTGGCGTGCGATCTCCCGTAGCGGCCGTCCGCTGGCCGCCTGCTCGGCGGCGGTCGGGTTGGGTATGCGCATGCGGCTTTGCAGCGCGATGCTGATCATGGCGACGGCGACCAGCGCGAGGTAGGCGCCGACAAACCGCGTTTCGAAGATATCCACCGTGAAGCGGCTGATGGTTGGTCCGAGCACACCGCCGATCAAGCCGCCTGCCAGCACCAGCGACACCGCTGTGGCGCGATAGTCCTGGGGAGAAACATCGGCCGCTGCGAATCGGTAGTATTGACCGAAGGCGTTGCTAACGCCGTAGACCAGCATCCCCGCGCACAAAAGCCAAAAGCTCTGTAACCACAACGCGGTGGCGCAGAGCAGCGCGCCGAATATGCCGATACTCGATCCGTGGATAAATCCGAGGCGGCGTCCCACCTGTTTCATATGCAGCGAGGCGCGCATGGTGGTGAGCGCCGCGCCGATGATCCAGCAGGTGACCGGCAGAGTGGCGAGCGCGGGAATCGGCGCGAGTGCGAGTCCCGAGAGACCGTTGATCGCGATCAGCGTTGAATTAACGGTAAATAGCATCGCCTGGCAGGCGACGAGCAGACCGAGGTTGAGGCGAACGTCGCTGGCCAGGTTGTTCATGTATTGGTTACCGCTAGAAAATTATTGTCATGATCGCACGGACCGGCGAATGTTGGTCCTGGCTATCCGCTGCTTTGCGGCCAGTGTTTGCCGGCTTTCAAATCCGGCGGTGCTGGTGTGGAATATGGTCGGCGCCGGTATGTTTGGCAGGCGTTTCGCGAAAAACGCCTTGGTACTTCCACCCTCGAACTGAACGCCAGCGCGACTCGGCTGAGCATTTGATTTCGACTGCTTTTGGCGCATACCACTCCCGTGGCCCCCAATAGCACTCGCGGCGCGCGCCACGCGCTGTGTCAACCACAGCCACGGCCACGGCGACGTTATTGCAATCAACACCGCACCCGAAGTCACCACCAACGTGAGTAGCGTGGAATTCGAGTTGTTTCTTTGAATGCTTCATCGGCGAAGTGTCTCGACCGCATCCGATTTGAATTCAAGGTAGTAAAGAATGCCGACGACCCATGCCGTGGCAAGCATGAATAGCAGCGGATGAACGAACCAGGTCAATGCGGCGAGCGAAAAATAGTAGGCACGCAGACCTTCGCTGAAGGCCTCTCCGGCGTGTTCGAGAACGCTACCCGCGCGTTTGGCGAAAGTCTGCTGCGTATTGAGGTCGCCGTCTTTTGCCGGGGCGGCGCCAACCAGCATCGATACAAAGTTGAATTGGCGTAACGACCAGGTGAATTTGAAGAAGGCGTAGGTGAAGATCGCCAACATCAGCATCACCTTCATTTCCCAAATTTGCGCGGTGGTGCGTACCGCCAATGGCAATTTGCCAATGGCCGCCAGAATTTCCTCGGATGTGGACAGCATCGCCAGCAAGCCGCCCAATATTAGAATCGTGGTTGATGAAAAGAAAGTTGCGCTATTGCCCAAACTGGCGAGAATGGAGGTGTCCACCATGCGCATATCGCGGCTCAAGACCTCGACCATCCATTCGCGCCGGTAATTATTTATCAATGGCCCGAGGCTGGGGCGCGAGCGCGCGTGCGACGCGGCGTACCAGGGAAAGCCCCACCAACAAATCGCGAATAACCCGAGCGCGGCGATATCTGTCGATGAGAATAGTGGAATCATTTAAATTAGGTGCGATGGCGATGTTTAAGTGTGCCAACGGCAGCTTCGGTGTCCGCAGAGCAAACAGTGTGACTAACGTGATTCGTTGCGCATTGATGTAGGTCAATGGTCTGCGCGCCGCGCTTGTCTATCCTTCAGTGACTCGCAATGCTTCTGGAGATGTTCGGTGAGTTTTTTTCGCGAGAAAAACGGCCTAAGTCCTATCGCGCCGGCTGCCAGTCCGTGGTTACCCTATTCGGCAAATGTGGCGATCCGGGCCCTGTAATGCTCGAACTTCCCCATGATCGAAATTCGGCGCCGCAAGCGGCGCCTGCGAATGCCGGGTGCCACCCTGGCGCGATGGATACCCTCAATCACGAGTGCTTTTGCATCAGCCTCGATCCTAACGCACTGGCGCGAGCGCTTGAATTAGAACTGGGCGATTCGGGGCTCTCCGAACTGGTGCTGCAACGTTGCCCGTTTATGTTCGCCTCGCAGCCGGTTTTCGTCGCCGCGCAGCAGTTGCAGCGCATGGCAAGCGTGGTGCGGGCCATCGAATCGGTGGTGGCATTACCTGCCTACCTGGAGCAGGTGCTGGATGCCGCACCCGCCATCGCTAAGCCAGGCGCCGGCGGACCGCGGGGCGTGTTCTTTGGCTATGACTTCCATCTTAATCGGGGCCGCTTGGGGCTGATTGAGATCAATACCAACGCCGGCGGGGCAATGCTCAACGTGGTGTTGGCGCGGGCTCAACGTGTTTGTTGCGCGGGGATGGAATCGATGGCGCCGACGCTGGCGGGCGTCGCGACCTTTGAGCAGAAAATCGTCGAGATGTTTCGCGATGAGTGGCGTCTTGCCGGTCGCGATCAACCATTGAAAACCATCGCCATCGTTGACGATGCGCCCAAAGAGCAATATCTCTATCCGGAATTTCTGCTGTTCCAGCAATTGTTCGAGCGACACGGAATACGTGCCGTTATCGCCGATCCCGCGGCGCTCGAATGGCGCGGTGGTTCGCTATGGCACCAAGACCTTGCCATTGACCTCGTCTACAACCGCCTTACCGATTTCTACCTCGAAAAAAGTAATTGCGCGACGCTGCGCGAAGCCTACCTGCGCCAAGGCGTGGTTCTGACGCCGCATCCGCGAGCGCACGCGCTTTATGCCGATAAGCGCCAATTCGCGCTGTTTAGCGATGCCAGTCGTTTGCAGGCGCTTGGCGTGCACGAGGCGACGCAAAAGTTCCTGCTAGACCATGTGCCGCGTACCGTGGTGGTGACTGCGGACGATGCAGCGCGTCTTTGGGCTGAGCGCCGCGGATTGTTCTTCAAGCCGGTGGCAGGCTTTGGCAGCCGCGCCGCTTATCGCGGCGACAAACTGACCAAGCGGGTGTGGCAAGAAATATTGGCGGGTGACTACGTCGCCCAGGACATCGTCGCACCGGGTGAGCGGCTGGTCGAGGACCACGAACCGGCAAAAGCGATGAAATTCGATTTGCGCGCCTATACCTACGATGGCGCCGTTCAATGGGCTGCCGCGCGGTTATATCAGGGACAGACCACCAATTTTCGAACCCCAGGGGGAGGATTCGCGCCCGTGTACAGCACGGTTGATTTCGAATCTCCTGGGGATCTTGATCGCCCCCAAGATATTGCCGAGCCCGATTGATCGCGAAACTGTATCAAGCCCCATGCAAGGGCGATACAAACACGGGCAAGGGCAGCCTCAGTAATTCAACACACCGATTCAAGGACGCATTTTGGAAAATACGAAGTCGCTTGCCTTTTGCGGCATGTGGCACTGGAAACAGGCTTTATCCGCGGCCGAGCCAACCGCGCGCTCGGTCTTGCTGTCTCCTTTGAAGCCCTCGAATCCCCAACCGCCGGTGGCGGCATACTTCTTTGAATCCTTGTGCATCACGCCCACGACCTTTCTCGCGCCTTCCTGAACGGTGTTGTCCGCGGCCTTTGCTTCAAGCAGATCGAAAACGATTACCGCGCCATCGGGAAAGCGGCCTTTCTGGTAACCGGTGACCGCGGCTTTATTGGCGTAGATGTGATGAATGCCGCCAAAGGCATCAAACAGCGGATGACCAGCATTGATGGTCATGGATTTGACATGATGCCAGTCGCGATAGCCGTTTGGATAAGAAACTTGCGGCTCGGCGGCGCTCGCGGATGAAACGGCGAGAACGCAGGCAGTGGCGATGGTTGCGAATAGGGAACGCGTCATGTGTGGCATCGTTGTCTCCAGGGTTATGCTGCGATGAAATGCGCCATGATTGTGCCGGGCGCGTTGGCGGAAAAATAGCGGGCACTAAACGGTGTACCCCCGACAATATGGTGCTAATTGTTGATCTCAAAGACTAAAAATATTGATGCCAAATATTAGAAAGAAAATGCTAACCAAACCAAAAAGCGCCGCGCGAATGGTCGAGGATGTCGTTGGCTGCAAGTGGTCGATGACCGTGCTGAGTTTGGTGCGCAAGGGGGTGAAGCGGCCCGGTGCGATGGAGCACGCGGTGCCGGGACTATCGGCCAAGGTGTTGAACGAGCGCCTGCGCAAGCTGACGCGTTATGGAATTTTGGAGAAACGCGGTTATCCGGAAATCCCGCCGCGCGTGGAATATTCTCTTACCGCCTTTGGCGGAAAGTTTTCCGCGGTGCTCGACCAGATAGAAGCGCTGGATCGGGCCTTGGAGTGATATCGCTCGAGGCCTTGCAGGCCACCCCGTCGCTGTTGTGAGTATATCGAGCAAAAGCGCCCCGCTGGGGCCGGCGCGGATTGATGCAGATCAGAACGTCAGTTCGCAGGCCCGCCGCTTACATTCGCAACAATCTGTTACACCACTACGTGTGCTCCTGGTGCAACTAATTTGATGCCCTGCGCTCAAACCAGTGCAAGACCTCAAATTCAACCAGGAGAAACACAATGAAGACGAAGACCTTGGGCGCGATGGCTGCGTTCGCAATATTCGGCACGGCGCAAGTGGCTTTAGCTGACACAGATCACCGGCATCACGGGCGGCAGGGACAAGGCACAACCACGCCACAGGGGGACACCCCGCAGGCGCCTCGCGCGCATGGCCACTCGCCGGAGATGGCATCACGTATGGCCGAAAAACACGCGCGCATGAATGAACGGCACGGTGCACCGGGAGCGGCTACGCAAGCACCGCGCGGCAGCCAAGCTCCTCATGCGGGCGGTCACGCGCATGAACCGGGCCATAGACAGGGCCACAGCCATTGATTGAGTAGGCGTGAAATACGGGCGGAACTTCAGTCACCCGGCTTCATAACGAGGTTGGGTTGGTCCGAAACAATCCGCCCGTCCACCATCTCGATGATGCGGTCGCAGCGGCGCGCGAGGCGTGGATCGTGCGTGACAATCAGGAACGCGGTGTCGCCCGAGCGCCCGACATCGCGCATCAAGGCGAATACCGCGTCCGACGATTGGGTATCGAGATTGCCGGTGGGTTCGTCGGCCAGTACCAGT
>JBJXEY010000181.1:0-3532 GCA_046153355.1 Burkholderiales bacterium | reverse complement strand
ACTGCCCGCCGGCAAAGCTCTTCTAGTCCGCAAATTGGGCGATGACGAAACCTCACCGGAACTCGAACAGTCGTGTTAAGGGAAGTAAAGCTTGAGGAAAAAAGGGGCCATCGGCCCCTTTTGCTTGACTAAAAAAGGGGCCGATGGCCCCTTTTTTTGCGCCTGCATTTCGATGTTGCAATGCGGGATTTTGGGTAAAAACTAATTGCTTTAAAAACCGCGCGCTTACGCCCTTTCTTCCGCCGGCCAATCCTTGATATAGCCCTTGAGCATTCGGTTCTCGAAGCTTCGCTCTTCCAACACCGCCTTGGCGACATCGTGAAATGAAATCACGCCCACCACTTTTTCGCCTTCGAGGATCGGCACGTAACGCGCATGGTGCTCCAGCATCTTGCTGCGAAGGTCATCCAACTCCATGGTTGGTGTCGAGGTAAAGGGTTTGCGGTCCATGGCTTCGCTTACCGTGATGTCGGCAATTGGTGGTGTCGGACCAACGCGTTGTTCTTTCTGCCGCTTGGCAAGCACATTAATCACCTCGCGAAAAGTCAGCATCCCAGCAATCTTATCGCCTTCCATCACCACCACCGAGCCGATGTCGCGCTCCGACATGGTGATCACGCATTCGGAGAGCCTCGACTCCGGCGTAACCGAAAAAATACTGCCACCCTTGACTCTGAGAACTTCGCGAACTTGCATGGCTAGCTCCTTGGGAAAATCAAACGACGACACAACGCCTGGAAACATACTACGCGGAGGACGATGGATGTCAATGCACCACAGCAACATGCAGGAGGCAATGAGAATCAGTCTCAAATCGCCTCACTAAAATCGCCTCACTAAAATCGCTTTACTACAAGCCGAGATCAGCGCTATAGGCTCGGCTTGGATAATGAAATTGAATCGGGCCATCGGGCAGCGCATCGAAAAATTGACGAAGAAACGGGTCACGCGAAGCCATCATTTGTTGCGGCGTGCCCTCGCCCGCTAACACGCCGTCACCAATCACGTACACATAGTCCGCAACTTTAAGGGACTCACTAACATCGTAGCTCACGATCACCGAGGTGGTGCCCAATTCGTCGTTTAACACGCGAATTAATGTGGCGATGACGTTAATCGATATCGGATCAAGGCCGGCAAAGGGTTCGTCATACATGGCCAGGGCCGGATCGATGGCTATAGCGCGCGCCAGGGCGACACGTCGTGACATGCCGCCGGACAATTCATTGGTGGCCAGATTCCATGCGCCGCGCAAGCCCACCGCATTGAGTTTCATCAACACCATTTGGCGAATGATGTTCTCCGGCAATCGAGTGTGTTCGCGCAACGGAAATGCGATGTTTTCGAACACCGACATGTCGCTAAATAACCCGCCCGCCTGGAACATCAGGCCCATTTTTTTCCGCAACTGGTAGAGGTCTTCGTTTCCCAGAGTGTGCACCACCTTCCCCATGACAGAAACCTGACCCTGCGCGGGCTGAAGTTGACCACCGATCAGACGCAGCAACGTCGATTTTCCGCAACCGCTGGCACCCAGGATCGCCACTAGTTTGCCGCGCGGAATCGAAAGGGAAAGGCCCCGGAGAATGGGGCGCCCCGGATAGCCAAAATGCAGGTTGTCAACCTCGACGATGTAATCAGGCTTATTGCTCATGGCGCGCCCCTAATCAACATCATGACGCATCAAACCCATTTCACCGCATGGTGCATGGTGTAGGCCTTCATGATGTCGTGAATCTTGGCCTCTAATGCGGCACGTTGCTCAGTCGGCGCTTTGACACGTACGCTCGCGCTTGTGCCATGGGTTGCATCCGCGCCAACCGACACGTCGATTTGGCAGGCAGGCCCGGCGAGATCCGACAGGGCCGCGGTAAATGCGCGTCGAGCAGCGTCGTAGCGCAACAACACCTTGGAGGGTTTGCCCACATCGGTCAAAGGCATTTCATCGATTACAAAAACCTCCTTCGGCGCTGCAGCGCGCTCGGTAATATGTTCGCGCACGAAAGCGGCGATTTCCTCCCCCGTGGTGTTGGAACCTTTCACCAGTTGCACATAAGCCACCGGTAGTTCGCCCGCGTATGCATCGGGCTTGCTGACTGCGGCGACCAGCAGCACCGATTTGTGGCGCCGCAGTGTCTCCTCGATCATGGTGGGGTCGATGTTATGTCCACCGCGAATGATCAAATCCTTGGCGCGGCCGGTGAGCCAGAGGTATCCGTCGGCATCGATGCGCCCCAGATCGCCATTGTTGATCCAACCTTCGACAAACATGCCCTTGTTGAACGATTCGTCCACATAGCCAGGTGTGATGCTCGGGCCTTTGATGATCACCGCGCCAATTTCGTCGGTGTTGCAATCGCGAAGGATCTTGGCGCCTTCCGCATCCAGGATGACGCTACGTATCTGCGTGTAGGGAATGCGCAATCCACCGGAGCCAAATTTAGGGTCGCCGTCCTTGGGGGCTTGACTGACATTTTGCGTGAATTCCGTCGCGCCATAGGTGGCAAGCACCCGCACGCCGGTGGCCTCCTCGATTTCCCTGGCTACTTCGGCGGGCATCGCGGTGGAGCCGGTGCACATGTATTTGCGCATCGAGCTGATGTCCTCGGTTGTCGGTGGATTCTTCGCCAGGACCGAAAGTGTGGTGGGTACGCCAGACATCAAGGAAACGCGGAACTTTTCGACAAACTTCCAGTAGTTGGCGATGAATTTTTTATCGCGCGCACCCATAGGGTGTGGAATAAGAATAGTCATGCCCTGCGCCAAGGCAAGAATACCGCGACCGAAAAATCCAGCGACGTGAAACATCGGGTAATCCGCCAAAATCACATCATCGGGACCGTGCGCCATGATCACCGCATTGGCCCAGCATTTGTACGCCATGCCGCGATGCAGAATGCGCACCAGTTTGGGTGCGCCGGTAGTGCCACCACTATGCACATAGGCGCCGACGTCATCCGGTTTGACGTCACGTTTGAACGAGAGTGCGTCCGCTGAAAATTTAGCCCTTGCCAGATCCAGATCGGAATCGGCAAGTACCTTGCCACCAGGGCCTTTAACGGAAAAAATCGCCACGCCTTTTAATTCATCGCGCACCGATTGCAGGTTTTCCCATATCTCATAACCCGGTGTTGGCCCCAGTGCCACCACTACCTTGGCGTTCGACGCCTTGATCAATTCCACCCAATGATCGGCTTTGAGCATCCAGTTGGCGCCATGCGTGATGCCCACTTCCATGCCCGCCATGGTGACCACGAACAATTGCGGCATGGTGGGCAATAAATAGAACACGCAATCCTGATCGCGCACGCCCAGGGAATAAAACAGGTTCGATGCCTGACGCGCTTGGCGCAGCAAATCCCGATAACTCACATTCACGCAGGCACTGGCGGGATCGCCATCCTCGACATAATGGATCGCGATCTTGTCGGGGTCGCGCTCGCACCCCGAGCGAATTAGCTCATTCACATTCCAGGAGGCAATGCGTTCCTCGAGCGGGATCTGCTCAAGCGCTTCGATATCCTTGATCGTC
>JBJXEY010000159.1:0-8475 GCA_046153355.1 Burkholderiales bacterium | reverse complement strand
CCTCCAATCCCGGTGCTTGTGGAGTCAGGATGCTTGACGTCGGATTAGCTTTGTGGGTTGCGTGAGCTGCCGCGGCGCCTCTTGGTCCTGGGCGGCGGGCCGATCGGATCGGAGCTGGCGCAGTGTTTCGCGCGGCTCGGATCTCAGGTCACGCAGGTTGAAATGTCGCCGCGTCTTTTGATGCGCGAAGACCCAGAGGTCTCCGCGATGGTGCGTGAGCGTTTTGTCGAGGAGGGTGTCGATGTGCGCCTGGAACACAAGGCGCTGCGCGTCGAGAACCGCGGCGGCGAAAAGTATTTGATTTGCGAGCATCGCGGTATCGAGGTGTCTATAGCCTTCGACAAGATTCTGTGCGCGGTGGGTCGTATCGCCAACACCGCCGGGTATGGCTTGGAGGAACTGGGCATTCCCGTGTCGCCTGCGCGCACCATCGAGACCAATGAATACCTGCAGACTTTGTATCCGAATATCTATGCGTGCGGTGATGTTGCCGGGCCGTATCAATTCACTCACACCGCCGCGCATAGCGCCTGGTATGCCGCGGTGAATGCCTTGTTTGGCGGGTTTAGACGATTCGCGGTGGATTATTCGGTGATTCCCTGGGCCACGTTTACCGATCCGGAGGTGGCGCGCGTCGGTTTGAATGAAACCGAAGCCAAGGAGAAAGGCATTGCCTATGAAGTCACCACCTATGGAATCGACGACCTGGATCGTGCCATCGCCGATGGCGAGGCACATGGTCTGGTGAAAGTGTTGACGGTTCCAGGCAAGGACCGCATCCTTGGAGCCACATTGGTGGGTGAACACGCGGGAGATCTGATCATCGAATTCATCACCGCGATGCGATACGGCATTGGATTAAACAAAATACTGGCTACGATCCACATCTATCCGACTCTGGTGGAAGCCAATAAGTATGTTGCCGGCAACTGGAAGCGCGCACATGCGCCGGCGCGGGTGTTGGCTTGGGCGGCGCGTTTTCACGCGTGGCGGCGCGGGTGAGTCCGGGTATGTTCGGTCGATTTTGGATTGAATGGCGATGGATCGCCGCGGCACGCTGGTTATTGCTCGCCGCCCTGTTTTTGCCTTTGGCCGCCACCGCGCAGTTCGATCACTCGCATGCCGCCTGGACCGCTTTATTGAAAAAGCATGTGCAGCTTGTCGATGGCGATAAGGCGTCGCGCTTAAGTTATGCCGGCATGGCCGCCGATCGTGCCGCGCTTAAAGCGTATCTGGATGCCTTGTCAGCAGTGAGCGAGGGCGAGTTCAAAGCCTGGACGAAACCGCGCCAGATGGCGTTTTTGCTCAATGCCTACAACGCCTATACCGTGGAGAAAATTCTCACGCGTTATCCCAACTTGAAATCGATTCGCGATTTCGGCACGGTATTTGGCAATCCGTGGAAGGACAAGTTCTTTCGTCTCTTTGGGCGCGATGCGTGGCTTGATCACCTTGAACACGACCTGCTTCGCGCCAAGGGTGTCTACGACGAACCGCGCATTCATTTCGCTGCCAATTGCGCCTCACTGGGTTGCCCGATGCTGCGCGAGGAGGCTTATGTGGGCGAACGGTTGGAGGCGCAACTGGAAGAGCAGACGCGCCGCTTTTTATCGGATCGATCACGTAATCGCTTTAACCCCAAGACCAGCAGGCTTGAGGTGTCGCGCATTTTCGATTGGTACAAGGAGGATTGGACTAGCGGCTATCGCGGCATTAGCGTTGATGTGGCGCCAATCGTTTCGCGCGAGCAGTATTTCGCGCGTTATGCCGCACTGCTCGCCGATGCGCCGGCGGATCGAAACATAATTTTCCAGGGTAAGGCCGCGCTCGAGTTTCTCGACTACGACTGGGCCCTCAATGATCGCCCGCGGTAGGCAGGTTTGCTCTCGGTGATTGTTCCGGTTTTAAACGAAGCGGCCGGCATCCGCGCGGCGCTTTTGGCGTTGCAGCCGCTGCGGGCAGAGGGGCACGAAGTCATTGTCGCCGATGGCGGTTCTAGCGATGCCACCTTGGCGCAAGGTCGCGATCTGGCCGATGCCTGGATCGATGCGCCACGCGGACGCGCGCTGCAAATGAATGCCGGCGCCGCCATCGCGCGCGGGGATTGGCTGCTTTTTTTGCACGCCGATACGCTATTGCCGGACGGCGCGGCCACGCTAATCACACAGGGCCTGGCCTCCAGCGGCAGGTTATGGGGCAGGTTCGATGTTGCCATCGCCGGATCGAGTGTTTGGTTTCCCATCATTGCGGCGTTGATCAACTGGCGCTCGCGCCTCACGGGTATTGCCACCGGTGACCAGGCGATTTTCGTCGCGTGCGATCTTTTTCTCCAGAACCGAGGCTTCGCACCAATCCCCTTGATGGAAGACATCGAGCTTTGCTCGCGTTTGAAGCGCATTGCCAAACCCTTATGCCTACGCGCCAAAGTCACTACCTCCGGACGCCGCTGGGAAAAACACGGCGTGTGGAGAACTATTTTCCTCATGTGGGCGTTGCGCTGGCGCTATTTTTGCGGCGCATCCCCGGAAGTTTTGGCGCGTCGCTACTACGCGGGGAACGCTAAATGAGCGATCTCCCCAACTCCGATACTGGCGCCCCGGAAATGGCAAACACCTGCGTGATGCTTTTCGCCAGAGCGCCGGTGCCGGGGCAATGCAAAACACGCTTGATTCCCGCGCTGGGCGCGAACGGTGCCGCCCTACTGCACCAAAAGCTGGTGCGCCGCGCTTTGGCTTCGGCCTGCGAAGCAAACCCCGCGTCAGTGGAGTTGTGGTGCGAACCCGATACCACGCACGCGTTTTTCTCCGCATGCGCGCGCGACTTCCCCATCCGTTTGTTTGCCCAGTCGGGCAAGGATCTGGGCGAGCGTATGCACAACGCCTTGGTTCACGCATTGCAACATTACCAGCGAGCGTTGCTGATTGGCTCGGACATTCCTGGCATCGATGCGGCCTATCTGCGCGCGGCCGCCGTGGCGCTTGCTCGATCACCCGCCGTGTTCGGACCTGCCGAAGACGGAGGTTATGTACTGGTGGGATTGAACACGCCCGCGCAAGAGCTATTTCGCGACATAACATGGGGCGGGCCGCGTGTGATGTCGCAAACCCGCCAGCGATTGCGTTCGCTCGATTGGCGCGCGGAGGAGTTAGCGACACTGTGGGACCTGGATCGCCCCGAAGATTTGGCGCGACTACGCTGGTGAATCGCCTCGCAAAGACCGCATCATTTCCCATAAAAGTACAACATCAATATGGCTGAAGCTAGGTAGCAAGGGCATTTCCGAGAATCCCGGTTGTTTATTTTGATAAAAATTATCAAATTTCCAGACTGCTTGGAGAGTTTGCCATGCCCTCCACCATGATGGATAATCCCGCCCTTTTGCGCCAAGCGCCGCGAACCGCTCGCCAGGGAACCTTCAAATGATCTTATTCGCCGCCACCATTTTCACCAGTGCCTTTTTATTGTTCCTGGTGCAACCCATCATCGCCAAACAGATCCTGCCCTGGTTTGGCGGTTCCGCCGCGGTGTGGACCACTTGCATGGTGTTTTTTCAATTGGTGCTGCTGGCGGGCTACACCTACTCCGATGGCATCGTGCGAAAACTCGGCCCGCGCACGCAGGCCATTCTGCATACCGTATTGATAGTCGTGTCGCTGGCGTGGCTGCCGATTATCGCGGGCGACTCGTGGAAGCCGGAGCCGGGCGCGGATCCCTCCACGCGCATTCTGTTGTTGCTGCTCGCGACGGTTGGATTGCCCTACTTTCTGCTCTCCACCACCGGCCCCTTGGTGCAAGCCTGGTTTGCGCGCCGCTATCCCGAGGCCAAGGTGTATCGCCTGTTCGCCTTGTCAAACTTTGCATCTCTGCTCTCGTTGCTTGCCTACCCGCCGTTCATCGAACCGATGGTGACCTTGCGCGTGCAATCCTGGGTGTGGAGCGTGGTGTATGCGCTGTTCGCGGTACTGGTGATCGCCTCGGCCTGGCATGCAGCCAGCGCGCAACCGGCATCGCGAGTTGCGGCAAATGATAGCAACGCAAACGGCGGCGGCGCGGATGAACAGGCCTTGGCGCCCACCGCGCGCGATTACATTCTATGGTTCCTGCTGGCGGGGTTGGGGTCGTTGTTGTTGCTGTCGTTTACCAATCACATCACGCAGAACGTGGCCTCGGTGCCGTTCCTGTGGATCGTGCCCTTGGTGCTCTACCTGGTGACCTTCATCCTGGTGTTTGATGTGGGCAGCTCGCGTGGCAAGAGTGGTTGGTACTACCGGCCGGTATTTCTACCCTTGATGTTTGCGCTGATCATTGGTTTGGCGTGGGGGCTAGACGATAGCTACGCCTACCTCAACGTGCACGTGGCGATTCCGATGTTCTGCGCGGCCTTGTTCGTCGGCTGCATGTTCTGCCATGGCGAATTGGCCGCGTTGCGACCGGCGCCCAAGTACCTCACACGTTTTTATTTGATGCTCTCCATTGGTGGCGCGGCGGGCGGCTTGATGGTGGGTGTGGTCGCGCCGCTGGCGTTTAGGACCTTTCTTGAACTGCCGCTTGCATTGATTGCGTGCGGATTACTTGCCGCCTGGGTGAGCTGGATCGCGCCCGGCTCGGCGATTAAGCCACTATTTAAATTCGGCACGCCCGTGGTGTCGTTGATCGTGACCGTGGTCGCGGGCTGGTACCTATGGAGTTATGTGAGCTACCAGTATCGCGACGCACTGGTGATACATCGCGATTTCTACGGCACGCTGCGCGTCAAGCAGGATGGCGATATCAACCATCCGGATACCAAACGCAGCTTGGTGCATGGCGTGATCAACCATGGTTACCAATCTACGCAGGAAGCATTGCGTGGCAAGCCCATCAGCTACTTCGGTCCCGATTCGGGCATCGGCCGCGTGGTGCAGTTCTACGGCGAGGAAAACGCCTCGATACGCGTGGGCGTGGTGGGGCTGGGTGTTGGCGCCATCGCGGGTTGGGGGCGAAGCGGGGATACCTACCGCATTTATGAACTGGTGCCGGTAGTGCTGGATCTTGCCAAGAGTCACTTCTGGTATCTCACCGGTTCCAAGGCGAAAATCGAAACCGTGTTGGGCGATGGCCGGCTGAGCCTGGAGCGCGACCCGCCGCAGAATTTCGACATGTTATCGATCGATGCCTTCTCCTCCGATGCCATCCCCATGCATTTGATGACCCGTGAAGCATTGCGTTTATATAAAAAGCAAATCAAACCCGATGGCGCGATTGTCTACAACGTCACCAATCGATTCATCAACTTGGCGCCGATGGTGAAGCTGCTCGCAGAGGCAGAGGGGATGAAAGCAATCCTGATTTCACACAACCCGGATTCGGATGATTACAACTACACCGACTACGTGATCGTCACCGCGAACGAGAAGTTGCTTGCCAATACGCGCTTCGCCAACCCGGCCGAGATTGACAAATTACCCGGCCTGAAAATGTGGACTGACGACTTCAACAATCTGTTCGATGTGTTGCGGTAACAAATACGCTGCCGTGAAATGTGCGATGGGAAGAGGCTCGTTCAATCGCCTCAAAACCCGCGCTTACATTGGTAAATCGCCTCGTAAGCTTTTTCCGCCACCTGATCATCGGCAAGGCACGCGATAGCGCGAATAAAGTCCTTGGGCGCCTTGGCCACCAGCATGTCCGACACCCAGTTATGGATGAAAGTCTGGCGCTTGTCATCAGGCATCGACAAGATGCGTTCCAATTGCGAATGGATTTTTGCATCGGCGCAGGCTGTGCGCAGCATGGTGATAAAGGTTTCGATTTCGGCGACGCTAGTCATGTTTTGATTGAACTCCTCGTTTATCAATCAAATCGGATGTTTAATGCGGATGCTGGTTGATGGCCTGCGAACTTGCGCCTAACATATCGCAAAGTTCATTTTCCACAAACCACCATTGCATTTATAGCCCATGCCACGTTTCAGCGCCAATATCAGCATGTTGTTCCAGGAGGTCGAACTGCCCGAACGCTTCGACGCGGCGGCGCGTGCCGGTTTTCGCGCCGTGGAAATTCAGTTTCCTTATGCCTTCGATAAGGAAATGTTGGCCGAGCGGACGCGTCGTGCCGGCGTCGAGGTGGTGCTGATTAATCTCACCGCAGGCGATTTTTCCAAAGGGGATCGCGGTATTGGATGTTTGCCAGGCCGCGTGGCGGAGTTTCGCGATTCCATCGGCGCCTCCATCGACTATGCACGCGCCCTGGGGGTTCGGCAGATGAATTGCCTGGCCGGTTGTCCGGCTGGTCGCTTCGATCCGGCCAAGCTGCGGGAAACTTTTATTTCCAATCTTCGCTTCGCCGCCGGGGAGTTGGCCCGAGCCGGGATGGATCTGTTGATCGAGCCGGTAAATTCGCGCACCTTCCCCGGATCTTATTTGCGCAACTCCGGCCAGGCCATCGCCATCATGGATGAAGCCAATGTGGCCAATCTCAAGCTTCAATACGATTTGTTTCACATGCAGATCATGGAGGGCGATTTGGCCAAGACCATCGAGACGATATTGCCGCGTATCGGTCATATACAGTTCGCTGATGTACCCGAGCGTCACGAACCCGGCAGCGGCGAGCTTAATTTTGCCTATCTCTTCGACCAGATAGACCGCGTCGGCTATCACGGTTGGATCGGCGCCGAATATGTGCCCAGCGCAGGCACTGTGGCGAGTCTTGACTGGTTCGAGAAATATCGCGACATGAATCCGCCGGTTGCCGCGTGAACCATGAACCAACGCACGACCTCGATTAATTTCTTACGCCAAGCCGAAGTCGCGGCGAGACTCTCCAGAGTTTTACCCAAAGAAGCGGTTCTGTATTCGAGCGAAGACACGCGCCCCTATGAATGCGACGGGCTGTCGGCCTACCGCCAGTTGCCAATGGTGGTGGCGTTGCCCGCGAATGAAGATGAAGTCGCGGCGGTGCTGCGCATCTGCCACGAATTACGCGTGCCGGTGGTGGCGCGTGGTGCGGGAACCGGACTATCCGGTGGCGCGTTGCCGATGGGCGATGGCGTACTGCTGTCGCTGGCGAAAATGATGAAAATTTTGTCCATCGACCCGCTTGCGCGCACCGCCCGAGTGCAGCCCGGTGTACGCAACCTTGCCATCTCGGAGGCGGCCGCGCCGTTTGGCTTGTACTACGCCCCCGATCCTTCTTCGCAGATTGCCTGCACCATCGGTGGCAACGTGGCGGAGAACTCCGGCGGTGTGCATTGTTTGAAATACGGCCTTACGGTGCACAACGTGTTGCGCGTGCGCGGATTCACCATCGATGGCGAGTTAGTCGAGTTCGGTTCTGCCGCGCTGGATTCACCAGGGTTCGATTTGCTCGCACTGGTGCACGGTTCGGAGGGCATGCTCGCCGTTACCACCGAAATTACTGTGAAGCTACTACCCAAGCCGGATCTCGCGCGCTGTGTGATGGCCTCGTTTGACGATGTGGAGAAGGCGGGCAACGCGGTGGCGGCAGTGATTGGCGCCGGCATTATTCCAGCCGGTTTGGAGATGATGGACAAACCCGCCACGCGCGCAGTGGAGGAGTTTGTGCACGCGGGGTATGACCTGGATGCGGCGGCGATATTGCTCGCCGAATGCGATGGCAACATCGATGAGGTCAATGCCGATCTGCGTCGCCTGGAGGCGGTGCTGCGCGAAGCGGGCGCCACCTCGATACTGATATCGCGCGACGAGGCTGAGCGCCTGCGTTTCTGGTCGGGTCGCAAGGCGGCGTTTCCGGCGGTGGGGCGCATCTCGCCCGATTATTACTGCATGGATGGCACCATCCCGCGCAAGAAACTTGGTGAAATTTTGTTGTTCATTGTCGCGATGGAGAAAAAATACCGGCTGCGCTGCCCCAATGTGTTTCACGCCGGGGATGGCAATCTGCATCCGTTGATTTTGTTCGACGCGAATAACGCGGATGAACTCGCGCGCACCGAAGCCTTTGCCAGCGAAGTGCTGCTCAAATGCGTCGCGCTGGGGGGCACCATCACTGGTGAACATGGCGTGGGCATCGAGAAAATCAATCAAATGTGCGTGCAGTTTCAACCCGCGGAACTGGATATATTTCGAGAAATTAAAAAGGCATTCGATCCAACCAGCCTATTAAATCCTGAGAAAAATATTCCATCATTGCATAGATGCGCGGAATTCGGCGGCATGCGCGTGAGCGGCGGGGTTTTGCCGCACCCGGAACTGCCGCGTTTTTAACCATGGCCTGGATCGAGCGGTTTGCCGAGCAAATTCGCGCCAGCGCCGCAGCCGATGGCGCAATTCAAATTCGCGGCGGCGGCAGCAAGAATTTTTACGGCGGCCCCTTGTTGGGTGATGTGCTCGATACGCGTGCTCACGCGGGCATCATTGCCTATGAGCCCACGGAGTTGGTGGTGACGGCACGCTGCGGGACGTTGCTTACCGATATCGAAACGGAACTTGCACGCAACGGCCAGATGTTTGC
>JBJXEY010000148.1:0-9564 GCA_046153355.1 Burkholderiales bacterium | reverse complement strand
CCGCCGACATAAATAGGTCGCGGCTTTTCACGCTGGTGGAGGCCAAGCTGAGGTTGGCGCCAAACAAGGGAATGAAGATAGAACTTTGCGCGGTCGAGCTATTGACGTTGGAATCGTGCCCCAGCGTTGCGTCGGCATAGCCGCTGATGCGAAACGCTTGGCCGCTGGCGCGCTTTTCGATCGCCGCCATGTACTGATCGATGGTGGTTTGCGCCGCTGGGGGTGGCCCGAAACGGCGCGCCGATTCGAATTCGGTGCGCGCACGGTCCATGTCGCCTAGTGCAAAATAGGCGCGCCCCATGTCCAAGCGCGCCGCAGCGTGATCGGGGTTGACCGCTAGGACGCGCTCGAAAATCAACGTAGCAAGGTCGGCCTTGCCTGATTCCAGCGCCGCGACGCCCAGGAGATAGTCATATTCTTCCCGTCCCGCTTCGGCGAATTCGTGCGGCAAGAGAAGCAGATAGGCCTCTTCGGCTTTGCCTTCGCGCAACAGGCGCTCGGCCTGGGGGAGGTCCAGTCTGGCCGCGGAGGCTTGCGCCTGGGCAAGCGGGGCGGTCAATAAAATGCTCATAGCCAAACCCAAAACGACTATGCGGTGCGCCCTAAGGTTTGAGATTAAGTTATTGAAAGAGTGGGTGAAAATTCGCATGCCTCACTTCTCCCGGCTGGGGAATGAGGTAAATCCTAATAAGTTAAATCAATAACGTCAATTAGTTAGGGTGTGAATCTCATGTTTACTATTAATATTGTTGTAAATTTGCACTAAAACCACCTCAGTACTGTTGGCGTCGTGGGTTTTCTTCAACTCAGCAATTGGGTTAAAGACTGACGTCCCTCGGGCGTGGCAACCACCACCAAGGTGTTGCCGTCGCGCAGCACGAATTGAGCGTCCGGATTGAATTGCCACCGTTCGCCATCGCGCACCGCGATCACCACGTAATCGTGACTGCGAAGGGCGAGATCGCCCACCTTGGTGCCGACGTGAGTCGCCGCGACGTGTACTTCTTTCGGGATACGTTTTCACCCAAGTACCGCGACCGATGGCAGGAAAATCAAAGCGAAGAATCGAGGATGTTTTCAACCTTAGTTTCTTGTTTTTGTCGATAGCGCGAACTTAATACGATTTTTTCCTATGGCCCGTGGTGGTGCGGACCACATTTCATTTGCCTGGGTGCCACCGTATGCTTTGCCGCATCGAAACTCAATCACGAGATAGGAGAATAAACATGAAAGCCACCCACTCGCTGCCTGCTCGTTACGCGCTTATTCTCGACCCCGCCGAAATTCGCAAGGTATTGCGAAAAGTCGAATTGCTTGATCTGCCGCGCCGCGAGTGCCATCCCCTGGACCAATATCGCGGGAAAAAAGTGAACGCGGATCTGGCGCGCTATGACGCGGCTATCGACAAGGGAGCCGATCTTGATCTACTCGGATTGGAGGCGCAGGGGCTCACATTCGAACCCGAGGTGGTTGAAAAAAAGCGGCGCAGTGCGGACAAATATCGAGTGGAAACGGACGTCGACGAGGATGACCTCGATGAATTTTCCGACCGGTGGGATGCATAATGCAGCGTTGTTTTGTCTATGCCGGAGATGCGATTGGACCAGATTGTCGCGCGCGCGATGCAGAAATGGCCGAACGTGCCCAATGTGTTTGGTTGGTTGCGCCTTGATCGGCGTGGAAACTGGCTGGTTAAAGCGAAAAATGGAACGTTCGAGACCATTGGCAATCGCGCGCTGAGCGAATTTATTGGGCGAAATTACGCTGCCGACGAAAGCGGCCGTTGGTATTTTCAAAATGGCGCGCAACGGGTTTTTGTTACGCTGGATTACACCCCATGGGTGTTTCGCTTCGCCGACGATATTGCTTCCTTGGTCGCGCAGGACGATTGCGCGGTTACGTCAATTTATTCATTGTTGCTGGACGACCTGGGTGGCGTGCTGATCGATTCGCAGCGTGGCGTGGGCGTGCTTAATGATCGCGATTTGCCTGCGTTCATGGAACGGTTGGCAAATGAAAATCCAGATATTGCTTGGGAAGAGGTGCTTCTGGATCCGGCTTCGTCCGCGAATTTCCAATCCGTGCGATTTTTCGGCGCGTCCGTACGTTTGCGACAGGTCGAAAGTGGCTCGGTGGCAGACCGTTTTGCTTTCGTTTCGCATCCCAAGGCGCCTTTGGGTGAGCCGGATTGCTGAACCATGGGTATCATCAATACTATTGATGAGAAGGCCAGGTGAAATGTTTGCAAGCAGATTCGACCATGTAATTATTTGCGCGATAGTTGCGATGCTCGCCGCTTGTGGCACCGTGGATAGGGTAGGCGAGTGGTGGCGTGGCGAAGGCAGGGAGGTACCGCGTATTGCCGCGGGCACGGTTGAGTACCTATGCGAAGGCAATAAAACTTTTCAAGCGCGCATCGATCCGGCCACGTACGCCGCCTGGGTCAAGTTTCCGGATCGTGAATTTCGCCTTGACCCAGTGCCCGGCGCTGTCGCCGGGCGCTACAGCAATGGGCGCAGCACGCTCAATATCAAGGGCGACGAGGCCTTCCTGACCGAAGGCACCACAGTGAGCTACGCCAACTGCAAAAAAGCGACTGCAGGTTAATCAACGTTACGGCCTAAGCGGTGGAGTTAGGCGGGTCGTCGTGCCATCAGGTCAAGCAAAGCCGACATGCCGCCGTGACCTTCGCCTTCGTCCACTTCGCTGTCGTGCTCGCGAAGTTCGAGAATTTCCAGGGCGGCGAAAGCATCCTTGAGTAACGACGCGGTGTACATCTGCTCCGGCACACGCGGGCCGCCGGTGGCGTAAGCGATTTGCTCCGGCCGGTAGCCTTGCAATAGCAATACACCTCCCGGTTTCAGCGCGCGGCAAATGCCGGCGAACATATGGGCACGTTCGGGCGGCGTGGCGAACTGGATGAAAATGGCGGCGATGATGTCAAATTGCGTCGCGTCCCAATCCCAAGCGGATAACTCAGCGACTTGCGTTTGGTATTTTTCCGCCACACCGCGCTCGGTGGCGAGTTTGCGGGCCTTTTGCGCGCCCACCGGAGAAAAATCGAACGCCGTTACCTGAAGGCCCTGTTCAGCCAGCCACACGCCGTTGCGGCCTTCACCGTCGGCAATCGACAGCGCCTTGCCACCGGCCTTCAAGCGGCCTTTTTGCGCGGCGAGAAACGCATTGGGTGCTTTGCCGAACAAATAGCTGTCGATTGAAAACCGCGTGTTCCAGCGCTTGAGTTCGGCGTTTTCAGTCATGGTAATTTCCTTGCTATGTCGAGTAGGTAGACGATGTGAATCAGTTGAACGTCTTGCTTTCTGCCGCGAGGCGCGCGAGCAACGGCGCGATACTCCACGAATCGCCACGATAACCCTTGGCAAACTGCTGTATTGCTTGCGCCACTTGCGCAAGGCCAACGGTATCGGCATAAAACATTGGCCCGCCGCGATAGGTGGGGAAGCCATAGCCCGTGAGGTACACCATGTCGATATCCACGGCGCGCGCGGCGATGCCTTCTTCGAGAATGCGCGCGCCTTCATTGACTAACGCATAGATACAACGCTCGACAATTTCGTTAGCACTGATTTCACGCGGTTTTATGTTGTTGCTAGCGCGGCATGCGTCGATCAATTTCGTGGTTTCGTCATCGGGCAAGGGCGCGCGGCTGCCTTTTTCATATCGGTAAAATCCTGATCCAGTTTTCTGCCCGAAGCGTTTCAATTCGAACAGGCGATCACCGATGCGCGAATAGGGCAGTTGCGGCATGGCCGCGCGGCGCCGGGTGCGGATGTGATAAATGATGTCGTTGCCCGACATGTCGCACATGGCGAAAGGCCCCATGGCCATGCCCCAATCGGTGAGTGCTTTGTCCACCTGCGCGGGGGTGGCGCCTTCATCGAGTAGGTACTCGGCTTGACGCAGATAAAAATCCATCATGCGATTGCCGATAAAGCCGTCGCATACACCGGAGATCACCGCGACTTTTTTAAGTTTCTTCGCTAGTTTCATGGTCGAGGCAAGCGTATCGGGCGAGGTTTTCGCGCCGCGAATCACCTCCAGCAAGCGCATCACATTGGCGGGGCTGAAAAAATGCGCGCCCACCACATCCTGCGGGCGTTGCGTGACCGCAGCGATGTCATCGAGGTCAAGGCTGGAGGTATTGGAAGCGAGCAAGGCCCCTGGCTTCATGGTCGCGTCCAGTCGGGTGAACACATCGCGCTTCACCGCCATATCTTCAAACACCGCTTCAATCACCAGGTCGGCGTCGCGAATTTCCTCCATGACCAGGGTTCCGCGGATACGAGCGACCCGCGCATCCATGTCGTCTTGCTTCAAGCGTCCGCGCGATACCGCGCCGGCATAGTTGCTTTTGATGGCGTTCAAGCCGCGCTCGAGAAACTCTGCCTTGGCGTCGAGGATTTGCACCGGAATGCCCGCGTCGGCGAAGGCCATGGCGATGCCGCCGCCCATGGTCCCCGCGCCCAGAATCGCGACGCTTTTGACCTCGCGCGTGCCGGCCTCATCGTTGATGCCGGGAATTTTCGCCACCGCGCGTTCGCCGAAAAACGCGTGGCGCAGCGCCTTGGATTCGCTGCCTTCGATTAGCGCATCGAACAAGCTGCGTTCATAACGCATACCTTCTTCCATCGGCATGGAGAGCGAGGCTTCGATGGCATCGATGCATTTTGCCGGCGCCGGAAAACCGCGCCAGGATTTCGTCGCCTTCTGACGTTGTTCGGCGAAGTAGCCTTGCGCATTCTCAATCGAGGGTTTGATGTCGCGAAGTTTGCGCAAGGCCGAATTGTCTTTGGGCAAGGCACGCGCGAAGGCGACCGCGCCTTCCACCAAGTCGCCTTGAATGATTTTATCGATCAACAATGTACCGGCCATCGATTCCGAACTCACGGTCTTGCCGTTGAGGATCATGTCCATCGCACGTTCCACGCCCAGCGCGCGCGGCAGCCGCTGCGTGCCGCCAGCACCGGGCATCAGACCAAGCTTTACCTCGGGCAGAGCCAATTGCGCGCCAGGCAACGCGACGCGGTAATGGCAAGCCAGTGCCAATTCGAACCCGCCGCCCATCGCGGCGCCGTGAATGGCGGCCACCACCGGTTTCGTGCAACTCTCCAATGCCGCCACCAGATCGCGCGAATTGGGGAATTCATTGGCGGCCGGGGTGTTGAACTCCTTGATCTCCGCGCCGGCGCAAAAAGCGCGTCCGCTGCCAGTGAGCACGATTGCTTTGACCTCGGGGTTGGTCTGCGCCTTTTTCAGCAAATCGTGCATCGCGATACGCATCGGATGCGCCATGGTATTCATCGGCGGATTGGCAAGGCTGATGACGGCAATCTCGCCATGAAGGGAATAGTCGGCGCTGGACATGCTTTTTTACTCCGTGGGTATGCGGGTGGTTCGGGAGGGATGGCGCCGCAGCGAGGGTTTCGCTGCGGCTTGAACCAAACGATGATCCCATAAATTGGTGGCGCCGCGCGCCGGCGCTAGAATGACAATTCCCCATTTTTCGCGAGTTGATCGTGTCCGATCTCATTCAAACCCCACGCGACGGCGCCATTGCGATTTTTACCCTCAATCGACCGGAAAAGAAAAATGCCCTGACCGCAGCGATGTACGAAGCGCTTGCCGAATCGCTCAACCGCGCGGCGGCGGATGACGCGGTGCGCGTGGTGGTACTGCGTGGCGAAGGAGGGTCGTTCACCGCCGGCAACGATTTGGCAGACTTCGCCGCGTCGCGCCCCGATGCAAATGACACACCGGCGATGCGCTTTCTGCGCGAGATCGCCCATTTCCCCAAACCGTTGGTGGCCGCGGTCGAAGGCGTGGCCGTGGGCATAGGCACCACCATGCTGCTGCATTGCGATTTTGTTTATGCCTCGCCAACAACACATTTCGCCATGCCCTTCGTCAATCTGGCGGTGGTTCCCGAGGCGGCTTCGAGTTACCTGCTGCCGCGTATTGCCGGTGAGCGGCGCGCGGCGGAATTGTTGATGCTGGGTGAGCCATTTAGCGCTGAGCAAGCGTTGGCGGCCGGCATCGTCAATGCCATTGTCGAGCCTGAGCAATTGTTCGACACTGCTATGAATACCGCGCGAAAACTCGCCGCCAAGCCGCCCTCGGCGCTGCGCGAGACCAAGCGCCTGTTGAAGCAACCCGAATTCGAACGTATCGATGCCGCCATGCGTGCCGAAGCCCGCGTATTTGCAAAATGCCTGCAATCGGAGGAAGCCAAGGAAGCCTTCGCCGCGTTTTTCGAGAAGCGCAAGGCAGATTTTTCGCGCTTCTGAGTCGCGTTGCGCGTTCGTGGATTGTCTGCGCGAGCCATGCTTAAGAAACTCGACACGCTTTGATGAGGAGAAGTGATGCTTATCTTTCGGCAATTGTTCGACCCGCAATCCTCGACCTACACCTATTTGCTGGGCGATTCGGCGAGCCGCGAGGCGCTGCTGATCGATCCGGTTTTCGAGCAAGTGCGGCGCGATGCCGCGTTGACCATTGAATTAGGACTACGATTGATACAGACGCTGGAAACCCATGTGCACGCCGATCATGTGACGGGCGCATGGTTATTTAAAACCCGTTTTGGCAGTCGAATCGGTCTTGCCGCGGTAAGCGGTGCGCAAGGGGCCGACGAACATCTCAACCACGGAGATAAGGTCGCGTTTGGCAAACGTTATTTGGAAGTGCGCGCCACGCCAGGCCATACCAATGGTTGTCTGACCTACGTACTTGACGATCAAAGCATCGCCTTCACCGGCGATTGTCTGTTGATTCGCGGTAGCGGTCGCACCGATTTTCAGCAAGGCAGCCCGGCATCCATGTACGCCTCGGTACGCACACAGATTTTTACTCTTCCTTCGACCTGTCTTTTGTATCCTGCGCACGATTACCGCGGCTTGACCGTTACCAGCGTCGAAGAAGAGCGGCGCTTCAATCCGCGCCTGGGTGGCGATATTGGCGAGCAGGATTTTTCCGGTTACATGAATAACCTGGGCCTGGCGCATCCCAAGCAAATCGATGTCGCGGTGCCCGCCAATCTCAAATGCGGGCGGCCCGAGATGTTGCAGGCCGAAGCAGGCGAACCATCTTGGGCGAATCTGAACTACACCTTTGGCGGTATTTGGGAGATTCAGCCCCAGTCCTTGGAAGACGTTGCGCCCACCGTGCAAATCATTGACGTGCGCGAGAGCAGCGAATTCAACGGGCCGATCGGTCGTATTCCGGGGGCGAAGCTGATACCTCTCGGAAAACTCGCCGCGCGCAGCGGCGAAATTTCAAAAGAACGTCCGGTGGTAACTGTGTGCCGCTCCGGCGCTCGCTCCGCCCAAGCACTGGTGATTTTGCAAAAAGCAGGGTTCACGGATGTAGCAAATCTCGCAGGTGGCATGTTGCACTGGCGCGCAGAAGGACACTCAATCGAGGGTGGGCGAGGCTGAGTTCTCCGAAGCGAATTGGCGTAGACCTAGCATTGGCGCGGCTTTCCAGCCAGTTGCGACCCTAGTGGGTCGCTTGTTCCAGCAGCCTTCCATGCCCTGGATAACGCCCGCTCTCGCCCACCAGTCGCATCGCCGACCAGAAACACGCGGGGGTACTGGCGACGACGGGAAGTCCTTCGCGATCTTCGATGGGTTTGGCTACACCCAGGGTGCGCAGGCCACCGCATGAGATCAACATACCTTCGGCTTCGGGCGCAGCGGCGTGAACGCGGGCAGCGAGGTCGATGATGTCTTGCTCGGTCTTGGTACCCGGTTTGCCGAATTCAGTGATGCCAAAGCCCTCTAGTTTCAGCACCTCGAACCCTGAGTCGGTTAAGAAATTTTTAAGCCGCAGGTTAACTTCGTCGCCATAGGCGGTGCACACGGCGATGCGTTTGGCGCCGACCGCTTGCAAGCCTTCGACCACGGCACTGCTCATGGTGCCGACGGGTTTTCCTGTGATCGCTTTTAATTTCTCCAGCAGGCGCGCGTGTTCTTCCGCGCCGCGATAGAAAGTGAGCGAGGTGCCGGCCACCATCACCGCTTCGACGCCTTCGCGCGCGGCCAGTTGTTCGGCTGCGGGTAGGATGCCTTCCCAGGCGCTGTCGTAGCCCTCGGGCGTCAGTGCGCGTACACCCACGCCCTTGGGAATGAAATTGACCTCAGGGTACATTTGCGCGCCTTCGGCGGGCACGCGGTCGGTGGATTGGGGGGTAACGAGGCCAATGGTGTGGGTCATGATTGTTCCTTTTTGCTAGGGAGGTTGATGCGATGGCGCGGTGGATCAGGCGGCCACATTAGCAGGGGAGGCGTTGCTTCGCTCGGTCGAGCCCAGATCAAAGGCTTCTGCGATCAACTCGTAGGATCTTCGTCGGCTAGGGTAGTCCCCGGTGATGGTGAGCAGCATCAATTCGTCCACGTCATAGCGCGCCGCCAGGCGCAACAGGCCATCGCGCACCGTCTCTGGATCGCCATGAATAAGACGCGGTCGTTGTTGCGCCGCGTAGGCGCGCTCGTGATCGGTCCAGGGGTAGGCGCGCGCTTCCTCGACGGTGGGGATGGGCGCCTCGACGCCGGTGGCCATGAAAATGCGGCGTAGGTCCATGCTAATGGCGAGGCGATCAGCTTCTTCGTTAGAATCGGCGCAGATCACCGATACGCATGCCAGGCCTTCGGGTCGAGGCAGGCGTGTTGAAGGCTGAAAGTCTTTCTTGTAGGCATGCATCACCGCGTCACCGCCTTGCGGATTGATGAAATGTGCGAAGGCAAAGCGCGCACCGATATGCGCTGCAAGTGCGCCGGAATAATCCGATGATCCCAACAGCCAGATCGGCGGCACGGATTTTCCCGTTGGTTGAACGCGCACTTTGGCGTAGGGGTGGTCCGCGGGCAGCGATCCCTCCAGGAAACCGATGAGATCGCGTATCTGCACGGGGAACTGTGCCGCGTCGGCAAAACCATCCTCGCGCAAGGAGCGCGCGGTGCGCATGTCGCCGCCGGGCGCGCGGCCGATGCCCAGATCGATTCGCCCGGGATGCAGCGCCTCCAACATGCGGAAAGTTTCCGCGACTTTGAGCGAGCTGTAATGCGGCAACAGTACGCCGCCGGTGCCCACGCGTATCCTTTTGGTCTCGGCGCCGATGCGTGCGAGCAACACTTCCGGGCATGGGTCGGCGAGCGCCCCCAACGCATGATGCTCGGCTAGCCAATAGCGATGAAAGCCCAGGCGATCAGCCAGGCGTGCCAGGGCGATGGTTTCGTGGATCGCTTCCGCCGGCGTATGGCCGGAGACGATGGGGGATTGGTCGAGTACGCCGAATTTCATGGAGAGGTTTTATGCGACCTCGCGCGAATTCGGGCGTGTCCTACAGGTCTTGCGCAAACCAGATCATGAACGCAACACCCGCTCCGCCGAACACGCCGAACCAGAATATTCCCCAAAAGCGTTGTTTGTCGCCTTTAGTAATACCTTCTTTTTTCTTACTGGCTATACGCACATCCCATATAAGAATGACGATGGCGGTGACGAAAACGATAAGCCCCCACTTCAACATTGGCGACATGAAGATCG
>JBJXEY010000131.1:0-11200 GCA_046153355.1 Burkholderiales bacterium | reverse complement strand
GACGATGCGTCGTACAGGCGGTGTTTTTTCACGCATCGAAACTTCCTCCCATCATCACAAACGCCATCAGGCTCGCGCCGGTGGCGTTACTCCAGCCATGCCAATTGCCAAGCTGCACCACCACGTCGCCAGGTTTCATGGTTAGTTCGCGATCACCCAATTGCAGAATGCGCTCGCCCTCCAATACGATGCCGTAATCGACGGTTTCCGACTTGTGATAAGGCGAGCAAAAATAGTTCTGCCCGCCCTGGTACCAGGCGCCGCCCGGTTCGTTTTGTTTGGGCGCGTGACGCGCCACGGCGCTTTTATCGTTGGCCGCGATGTAATCAGACGGTTTGCGCGCGGATTGCACAACGCGCAAATGCCCACCCGCAGCTGGCGGCTCGAAATGATAGGGCCGGCCGCCATCGTCTCGCTCCACTGACAAATCAACGGGAGCGCTTTTATATACCCAGATATCGGTCATGCCCGAAGGTTTGCCTTGTTGTGGATTGGCATTGGGCGCCGCGCTATCCCATAACACTCGCGAGCGACCTTGCGCGTCATTGCCGGTGACCACGCGGCGAATGGGTTTGAGTCCCAGAGTCATGCGAATCCTCCTTCATTGTGATCGACTAAGTTTGGGCTCGGCCTGGTCGGAATCGCCCAGCGTATCGTGTAGCGCCGCCCCCAGTTCATCCGCGCTGAAAGGTTTATCGAGAATCCGCCGCACACCGGCACTTGCGGCTTTGTGCCGCAGTCGCTCGTCAACAAAACCCGATACAAGCACCACTGGCAGATCGGGACGGATTCGGGCGACTTCTTCGGCGATATTTATCCCCGAAGTTCCCGGCATGTTGAGATCAGTAAGCACCAAATCGTACATTGCAGGCTGTGCGTGAAAACTGGCGAGCGCCTCGGCGGGCCGGGTAAAACCTTGCACACGATAGCCCATGGACTTTAACAAGGCGGTATTGCTATGCACCAGTACCTCGGAGTCGTCCAGACAGAGGATTGTTTGCCCTTTGCCTCGAGGCGTTGGCGATAACGCCGGCGGGGATTCGGGGTGTTGGGGGTGTTCGGCACAGGGTAGCGTTACCTCCACGCGGGTGCCTTCACCCAGTTTACTTTTCACGCGGATCGCACCACCGTGCGCGCTCACAATTCCATGAACCACCGACAATCCAATGCCGGTGCCTACGCCCACCTCCTTGGTGGTGAAGAAGGGCTCGAACATGCGCTCCTCGGTCGTCGCGTCCATTCCCTTGCCATTGTCGATTACCGCGATGCGCGCATGTCGTCCTGGGCGCATGTCGGGGTGCAATCGCGTGAACGCCTCGTCCACCGTCAGTTCGTCACAGCGAATTTCAATGCGCCCTTGGCGAGCATCGGCGCTCTCGTCCAGGGCTTGCCACGCATTGGTGCACAGATTAACGATCACCTGGTGTAATTGCGTTTGATCCGCGAACACCAAAACTTCGCGGTTCCCCGCATCGACGATCATTTCCACACCCGCCGGCAGCGCCGCGCGCAGCAGCAGTTGCAATTTTTCAATTTCTTCGGCCAGCGCGATGGTGCGCCGCTCGATGGGATGTTTGCGGCTAAAGGTGAGGATCTGTTGGACTAAAAGCTTGGCGCGTTGGCTGGCGCCGACGATTTCAGCGAGATAGGCGCGCTCTGGCTGAGCGGGAGTCAAACCGGCTAACGCCAGTTCCGCGTTACTCAGAATCGCGGCCAGCACATTATTGAAATCGTGCGCGACGCCACCGGCCAAGGTGCCGATGGCCTCCAACTTTTGCGTTTGACGCAGCCGGATCTCGATTTGCTCGCGTTCCAATTCGGCTTTGTGACGCGCGGTAGTTTCCGTGACAAAACCTTCAATACGCGTTAGTTTGCCCGATGGGTCCTTGATGCCACGGCCGCGTTCCCACACCCATTTCACTTCGCCGGATTGGGCGACGATGCGGTACTCGCATTCGTAGGAACGATCCGCGGCGAGCGCGGCATCGACCGCCTGCCTCAGACTTAAGGTATCGTCGGGATGCACCCGCGCGCCATGCGTGAGCGACCTATCAACCAGGCATTCTTCGGGAGAAAGACCAGTGATAGGGGCGACACCATCGCTAATGAATTCCAGCCGATCGTCGTATCCGCGATTGTCGTTGCCAATTGCCACGCGGTAGACGTATCCGGGCAGGTTTTGCATTAGGGTGGATAAATGCCTTTCGCTTTCGCGCAAGGCAGCAGCGCTGCTCTCTTCGCGGGCCTGTTGTCGCAGCAAATTGGCAATCGCCCAACCCAGGCCGAGCAGCATGAGAAACAGAATCAAACCATCGCGCCAGGCGCGCTGATGCCAGTTGGCGAGACTCTCCGACAAAGACACCCCTACCGATACCACCACGGGAAATTGCCTGAGCGCGCGGTAGCTGTAGAGACTTTGAACCTTGGTAGCCGCGACCACTTGTCGTACGGTGCCCTCGGTGGCCGCCGGCAAGTGCTGGCGAAACATGGGCGCATCGGACCAATTGCGTGCGACAATTTTTGCGTCGAACGGTGACCGCGCCAAGATCCAACCGTCGCGCAAAAATAGCGTAACAAAGCCGTTTTTGCCGATATCTAAAGTGCTGTAGAGACTGGCAAAGTGTCCCGGATCAACCAGCGCCACCAGCACCCCAGCGAAGCCCCCGTTCGCCGAGGCTATGCGCAGTGATACGGGAAACCGCCATTCCCCTGATACGCTTACCTTCGCTGCGGGGCCCAAGGCCATCCCCGCTACCGATGCATCGCGGTGAAGCGTAAATATGGATTGCGCGGAGCGATCAAGCCCCGGCGAATCCTCCTCCAGGGTGGAGGCAACGATTTTTCCTTTGGCATCCAAGAGAACCAAGGAGCGAACAAAATCGCCTGGGGGGAGATGCGCGCGCAGGCGTTCGCGCAACAACGCGGCATTCGCCTTGGTGGGGAAACCGGCGAGCTTGATCTCTTCCACCGTCCGATTGAGCGAGGTTTCGATATTGCCCAGACTTTGCAGGGCGTGTTCTTCGAGCAATCGCGCCAGATTGCTGGTTTTGGCGCTCTCGATTGCCACCGTCGACTCATAGTCGCGCCACAGGTCATAGGCGACAAAGCCACCGAGCAGCGCACCAAAGAGCGCGGCGATCAAGATAACGCGATGTCGGGTTTTCATGTCGATACTATGTTCTTGGCGTGTTGCCTCGTAGCGGCGCTTTAGTACCTCTGTGCCGCGGCCCGAAGTTGTCCGGCGATTTCGTCACACTGGCAGTGTATCGGATGTAAGATATTTCATCCGCCGGCCGGTAATCGGTGGCGGATTGATTAAATACCAATATTGAATAGTATTACCACATTGATTGGCGATGACATTGACCTTGGTAGAAAAATTCTTTAGAAATTGTATTTTTGCCATGGTGTTGGCTCCATGGCATTCGTTGTTTGCGCAAAGCTTTCCCACCAAACCGCTGCAATTGGTGATCCCTTCCGCGCCAGGGGCCGCCTACGATCTGATTGGCCGTGTTCTGGCCGATGGTGCGCGTGATGCCTTGGGCAGCATCATTGTCGACAATCGCCCCGGTGGCAATTTCACCATCGGTGCTGCCTACGTGAAACGCGCGCCGCCCGATGGCCACACCGTGCTGCTCTCGGGCAATGCTCACGTCATCGGCGAGGCCTTGGATCTACCTCGCAGCTACAATTTATTTCAGGATTTCGAAGCGGTGGGACACTTGACCGATTTGCCGTTTTACCTGACCGTGCACAGTGAATCGGTTCCGGTGGGAAGCCTGAAAGAGTTTGTGCAATTCGTCAAAGCGCGGCCGGGCAAACTGGTTTATTTCACCCCCGGCAATGGCGCCCTGCATCATTTTGCGATGGAGTCTTTGAAGATCGAAGCGGGATTGGATATCCTGCATGTGCCCTACAAGGCGATGGCGCAAGGCGTCACTGACTTTCTTGGCGGGCGGGTCAATATGACGATTACAGGGTTTCCGGCGATCGCGCCGCACGTGGCGACAGGTAAATTCAAAATGCTCGCCAACGTGGGCGCGCGGCGTTCCTCGTTTCAACCAGACATTCCCACTTTCGCTGAAGCGGGCGTGCCCGGTGTCGAACTGGTGAGCTGGTTTGGCATTGTGGCGCCGGCGGCAACCCCAAGGCCGATCATCAACAGACTTAATTCTGAGTTCAATCGCGCATTGCAGCGACCCGAGGTACGCGAGAAATTCAAGCAGCAGGGTTTGGACATCGGTGGGGGTACGCCCGAAGAAATGGCGGCGAGGCTGCGCCGCGATTTCGAGCGGTATGTGAAGATCGTCAAGGCTACCGGGATGAAGCCAGATTGATTGACAACCATCAATGCCATCGGAACGACATCGGACTAACTCCCGACGCTAAAAAACAAATCGCTCCGGCATAGGCCCCTTGGGCGCCTGCTGGTAGTGGAACGCGCCTTCTTCCATGATGCGCATGCGAGAGTTGAACACCTCCGCTGTGAGTTGTTTCAATTTATCCTCACCGTAGGTCAGCTTGCCCGCGCGCTTCGCCCAGCGCCCCGCGACCATCACGTCCTCCACATCGGCGCTCTCGGCGTACATCACGATCACATGTGCCGGATCGCCGTTGGGTAATGCCGGAAATATATTCATACCGGTTAAATTCAGCATCGCAAAATCCGCCTGTTTGCCAGGCGTCAACGAGCCGATTTTGCTATCCAGACGCAGAGCCTTGGCGCCACCCATGGTCGCCCAGTACAAGGCATCGCGGGTGTGCGTCGAGTGTTGTGTCGAGGAGGGCCATTGCTTGACTTCGCGCAGGCTGCGGTTGTCCATGGCGCGCTGTTCCATCAAGGCATGGCGCGTCACCCACAGCATGGAGCTGTTGAAATAAGGATCACAATCGGTCCCAAGCGATGGTGTGCCGCCGAATTTAACCAGGCGGCCAAGCATCGCCGGTTGTTCGTAGTTAAGCGCTTCGGTGAAGCAACTGGCCGATATGCTGCAACCGGCATCCAGCACAATCTTCAACTCCTCCTCAGAGAAGCAGTTGCCGTGCGCGATATTGTGGTCGGGCCCGAGCAGGCCCGCCTTGGCAAGTCGCGGCATGCCGTCCTCGACCACGCGCTGGCCAGGGCGACCGTAGGTGTGCGCCGAGTTGATCAGGCCATACTCGCGCGCGAGGCGTATGTCGTGCACCGCCACGTCGTATTCGCCCCAGTCGGGCCCGAGAATGGCCATCGCCAAGGTGACTAAGCGCTCATCGGAGGCGAGGCGCCCGGTGCGTAGGCGATGAATCAGCTCGCGCGGAAAGGGTATTTTTTGAAATGGAATTTCTCCGTCGCGATGCGGCGGTTTGACGGTGCCGTGCGCGAACACCGCGCGTATGCCCGATTCCTCCAGTCCATCAATGGCGGCATCGGCCATCTCTGCGTCGCGCACGATATGGCACCAATCGAGAATGGTGGTGGTGCCGTTGCGCAGTTGATTGAGCGCGCCCAAGGCGTTACCCAGGTATACATCGCGCGCCGTATAGCGCGTGGCAAGATTGCCGTGCATGTTGCCGTGGTAGTCGCGCTTGCTCACCCAATCCGCACCGATGCCGCGAAGCTGATACTCCCAGGTGTGGATATGCGCATTCACCATGCCGGGGAAGATCAGGCGATCGCGGCCATCGATGACGCTATCGGCGCTCGCCTGAATATTTTTTCCGATTTCGGCGATGCGCTCGCCTTCGATCAACAGATCTCCACCTTCAATATCGCCGATGGATGGGTCCATCGAAACGATCCACGCGTTCTTGATCAGGGTTCTTGCCACCGCTACTCTCCTCGTTGCGAGCGCCTCGATGAAGCGCATCGGCGCGAGATTACCGCAAACCGCGGTCAAAGCATTGCCGAACCGCCATCCACCGCAAGGGTTTGCCCGGTACTAAAGGCCGCGTCGTCGCTTGCTAGAAAGCTGACGGCGCCCACCAGATCTTCGGGCTTTTCGTCGCGTTGCAGCGCCCGTGTGCGGCGTTGCGAGGCAAGCCGTTCCTCATCGCCGCCGCCGCGCTGCACCACGCCATCGGAGATCGTCAGTCCGGGCGCGATGGCATTGACGGTGATGTTGTCTTTGCCCAGTTCGCGCGCCAGCGCTCTCGTTAGGCCGATGATCGCCGCCTTGCTGGCCACATAGTGCAGGTTGCCGGGCACGCCTTTCAACGCGGTGCCCGAGGCAAGATTGATGATGCGCCCGCTGCCTTGCTTTCGCATCGGCGCGACGGCGGCGCGGCAAAATAGATACGTGCCCAGTAGGTTCACGTTCATGGTGCGCGTCCACGCATCGACGCCAATGTTCTCGAAGGCCACCGGCTTCATCTCGAATATGGCCGCGTTGTTCACCAGGATGTCGATGCGTCCGGTGAATGCCAGACCTTCTGTGAACACCCGTGCCACGTCGTTTTCGTTGGATACATCGGCGGCGATGCCCAGGGCACGCGCGCCAGTTTTCTGCAATTGCGCGGCGGCGTTCGCGGCATTGGCGATATCGACGAGGATGACATCCGCGCCATCCTCGGCCAAGCGTCGCGCGAATGCCAGGCCCAGTCCCTGGCCCGCGCCGGTGATCAAAGCTGTTTTACCTTTGAGTCGCATGCTGCTCTCCATTATTTGAGTCCCGCGTACACTAACCTTCACCGTATTGGCCGTCAATGAAAAGGCGGCTTGCCGCGTAACATGCGCGACCAAGGCATTTTTTGTAGGAGTCCGAGGCATGAAGAGTTTCGTTACCCATCTCGAATGCGCCCTGTGCGCGACGCATTACGATCATCGCGTGCTGCAGAATATGTGTACCACCTGCCAGCGGCCTTTGTGGGTCAAGTACGACCTTGACGCGGTGGGACGGCACCTCAAGCGCGACATGCTCGCCACTCGCCCCAATGACCTGTGGCGTTATCGCGAGCTGTTGCCCGTCGAGGATGAGGCCAATGTTGTTTCGCTTGGCGAGACCATGACGCCGCTGTTGCCCGCGCCACGACTGGCGGCGGCCATGGGCGTGAAGAATCTCGTGATCAAGGACGAAGGCCGTCTGCCCACGGGTAGCTTCAAGGCGCGCGGCATGGCGCTGGCGGTATCGAGAGCCAAGGAATTGGGCGTGAAAAAGTTGGCCGTGCCTACCGCAGGCAATGCTGGTGGCGCGATGGCCGCTTATGCCGCGCGCGCCGGCATCGAAGCCTATGTGTTCATGCCCGAAGACACGCCAGCGATCAACAAAAAAGAATGTTATCTGGCGGGCGCGAAGACCTACCTGGTGAATGGGCTCATTAACGATTGTGGTCGCATCGTGGGTGAGGGTAAGCCGGCCGAGCGCATGGGCTGGTTCGATCTGTCTACCTTGAAAGAGCCCTATCGCATCGAAGGCAAGAAAACCATGGGGCTGGAGCTGGCCGAGCAAATGGATTGGACGCTGCCTGATGTAATTCTGTATCCGACCGGTGGCGGAACCGGCTTGATCGGCATGTGGAAGGCGTTCGCTGAACTCGAAGCGTTGGGTTGGCTTAAGTCGAACAAGAAGCCGCGCATGATTTCCTGCCAGAGTGATGGTTGTGCGCCGATTGCGCGCGCCTTCGCCGCCGGCGAGCGCTTTGCAACGCTCTTCGAGAATGCCACCACCATGGCCAGCGGCATTCGCGTGCCCGCGGCGGTGGGGGATTTCATGATCCTAGATGCAGTGCGTGCAAGCGGCGGCAGTGCGCATGCGGCGCCCGAATCCTGCATTGCCGAGGGCATGCAGTTGGCGGCTTCATTGGAAGGCGTGTCGCTGTGCCCCGAGTCGGCGGTATGCCTGGGTGTGCTAAAGATGTTGCTTGCGCGCGGTGAGATCGATCCGGCGAGTCGCATCGTGCTATTTAATACCGGTGCCGCGCAGAAATATCCGGAGGTGGTAAGCGAGAACTTGCCGCTCCTGGATATCCGCCAGCCGATCGATTGGGCGCGTTTGTAAGCGCGGGAAATTCAATGAGCAGTGGTATTTGATTCAGTTCGGCGCGGAGATTTTCTGCTCGCGAATCAGCTTGGTCCAGCGCGCCACATCCAGCGCGAGGAAATCCTGCGTTTCGCGTGGCGTGAGCGGCCACGGGTCGGCGGCCTGCGAAGCCAACACTTTCAAGGTATCGGGCCGTTTGAGCGATTCGCGCACCATCTCATTCAACCTACCCAGAATCACCGGCGGCAGATTTCTGGGTGCCGCAACCGCGTACCAGGCCGACACATCGAAGTCCAGAAAAAGCGTCTCCGCCAACGTGGGGACATTCGGCAAGGCGGCAAGACGATCCTTGGAGGTCACCGCCAGCGCGCGTGCCTTGCCGCTGGCGATTAATCCGGTAGCGCCACCCGCCATGGAGCTGAAAATAATCGGCACTTCGCCCGACATCAATGCCAGCGGCGGCAAATTGCCGCCTTTGTAGGGGATGTGAGTAAAAGAAATACCACCGCGCACCTGCATCAACTCGGCGACCAGGTGCATACCGGTACCCACGCCGCCTGAACCGTAGTTGATTTTGCCGGGCGATGCTTTGGCTGCCGCCATTAATTCCTGAACGGAATTCATCGTGGCGGCGGGGCCGGCAAGAATCACGAAGGGCGTGCGCGCAATCATCGCGGCCATGGAGAAATCGTTCACCGGGTCGTAGCTTAGCGACGGATAGAAACCAGGCGAAGCCGCATGCCCGGAGGCCATGAGGAACAAGGTATAGCCATCGGGATCGCTTTTCGCCACGAACGCAGCGCCGAGCGTGCCGCCCGCGCCGGGCTTGCCCTCGACGATCGCCTGTTGTCCGAAACGATCGGTGATGCGGATAGCCATCAAACGTGCCATAGCATCCACCGGACCGCCGCTGGCGAAGCCGTGCACGATGCGCACCGGTTTCACAGGCCATTGTTCTGGCGATTGGGCTAAGGCGGGAGTTCCGTTCGCCATCAAAACGCCCAACAAGCTGGCCAAAACGAAAGAAAAAGATAATCGAGTCACGATCCTGCCTCCGCTTTTTCAAATATCACACCAAAAAATTACCGTCACGCATCGAGTATCTAACGTGTCTCATGGCAAGGTCAATGTGTGGTAATTTTTGATTGATCGCCCAATTCAAATACTCTTCAAATCAAGGAACGCGAATGATTGATCGGCGCGGCTTTCTACTGTCATCGGCGGTGGTACTGGGAGGCGCTATTGCGCCTATGGCCCGAGCGCAAACGCTCAACAAACCCGCGCGTATCCTGGTCGGTTTCCCACCAGGCGGCACGGCGGATCTCATGGGCCGGCAACTGGCGCAGCGCCTACGCGGCGCCTATGCGCCCAGCGTGGTGGTGGAGAATCGGCCCGGCGCTTTACAGGCGGTAATTGTGCAGGCGCTACTTTCGGCCGAGGCGGATGGCAGTACGCTGTTTCTCGCGCCGCATTCAATCAGCGGCTTGTATCCGCATGTGTACCGCAAGATTCCCTACGATCCGCTCACCGATTTGCTGCCGGTGTCGGTGGTGGCGAGTTTCGAATTCTGCATGGCCGTGGCGGCGAATACGCCGGCGAAGACTTTGCCAGAATTCGTGGCGCTGGCGAAATCCAATCCTAAGTTCGCGATTTACGGTTCCTTGGGACTGGGAACTTCGTTTCATTTTCTGGGTGCGATGCTGGAGCAGGCCGCGGGCGTAAAGCTCACACACATCCCCTACAAGGGCGCGGCGCCCACGGTGCAGGCGGGTTTGAGCGGCGAGGTGCCTTCCATCATTGGGCCGATCGGGGATATCGCCGTGCATCACGCAAGTGGAAAACTTCGCGTGATCGCGACCTCGGGCACGCAGCGTTCGCAGTTTCTCCCCGACGTGCCCACTTTTGAAGAGCAGGGCTATCGCGGCGTCACTGGTAAAGAACGTTTCGGCGTTTACGTGCGGCGCAATACGCCCGCCGCAGTGGTTGATGCCGCGAGCCGCGCCATCATCGTAGCGCTGCAAGACCCCGAGCTTCGCGCCGCAATCGAAAAGATGAGCTACTACGAGCCGCGCGGCAGCACGCCGCAGGAGTTCGAGGGCTATATCCGCGCGGAGTACAGAAAATGGGGCGAGGTGGTGAAAGCGTCGGGCTTTACGCCAGAGGAATAAAACATGGCTAAGAAAACCAGCAAAGCTTCGCGGCACGCTGATCTTCCGGTACGCACTGGTCCTGGCACGCCAGGCGGGGAGTTGCTCAGGCGCTACTGGCAACCGGTTGCCTTATGCAGCGATGTGGCCGAAGGCGGCGCGCCTTATCCGTTGCGAATTCTAGGTGAGGATCTGGTGTTGTTTCGCGGTGGCGATGGCCGCGTTGGATTGCTTGGTCTTCACTGCGCGCATCGGCAGGCCGATTTGAGCTACGGGCGGGTGGAAGATGGCGGTTTGCGTTGCGTCTACCACGGCTGGTTGTTCGACGTAGATGGGCATTGCTTGCAACAACCAGGCGAGGCCAACGGCGGTGCGCATCGTGATCGCGTCAAGCAGCTTGCCTATCCGTGCCTAGAGAGAGGCGGGGCAATCTGGGCTTATATGGGCCCCGGCGAAGCGCCTTTGTTTCCCGCGTGGCCCGCGATCAATGCGCCCGAAGAATTCCGTTTCACCTATCGCTGGTATTCCAATTGCAATTACCTGCAAGCCAACGAAGGCAATATCGATCCGATTCACACCTCGTATCTACACTCGTTTCAAACCGAGGATGAGGCGCGTCGCGACGCGTTGCGCACCGGTATCACCCAGGATATTTTCGGCGTCGATACCGCGCCGCGATTATCGGTGCGCGATGTGCGCTGGGGATTGCGGTTACTCACCGAGCGCAACATTCCCGGTGGTGGCAAGACTTTGTTGCGCGTCACCAACTTCATTTTGCCCAATGGCTGCGCCATCGGCGGCGCCGAGACGCCCTTTGGTACCGGCGGCGCGTCGATGTTTTTTCATGTGCCCATCGATGATGTGAGTCACTATCGTATGGAGTTCACGTTCCATAGCAAGGCCGCGCTGCCCAAGGCGGTGATGGCCGAGCGCTATCGCGGCGAAGTGGATGAAAAGGGATTGCCAAAGCGTAGGCCTGAGAACCGTTACCTGCAAAATCGCGAGGAAATGAAACGCAGCTACGTGGGCATGGGCCGCAATTTTCCCAGTCACGATCTTTTCATCACTGAATCGCAGGGTGCCATCATGGATCGCGAT
>JBJXEY010000117.1:0-7584 GCA_046153355.1 Burkholderiales bacterium | reverse complement strand
ATTGGCACCGGCCCGGTGCGCATCGTCCACCACATCAGCGAGATGGACACGGTGCAGCCCGGAGATGTGCTGGTCACCGACATGACCGACCCCAACTGGGAGCCGGTGATGAAGCGCGCCGCGGCAATCATCACCAACCGTGGCGGTAGGACATGCCATGCCGCCATCATCGCCCGCGAGTTGGGCATTCCGGCTGTGGTGGGTTGTGGCAACGCCACCTCGTTACTCAAAGACGGCGAGTCAGTTACCGTTTCTTGCGCTGAAGGCGATACCGGTCACGTGTATCGCGGCATATTGAAAGTCGAGGTGAGCGAGCGCAGCTACGGCGAGATGCCCAAATGTCCGGTCAAAATCGCCATGAATATCGGCAATCCGCAGATGGCATTTGAATTCCAATCGCTGCCCAATGCCGGGGTCGGTTTGGCGCGAATCGAGTTCGTCATCAATAACATGATCGCTGTGCATCCCAAGGCGATTCTCGATTATCCGAGCCTGCCTCTTGACGTCAAACTGGAGGTCGAACGGGCGGCGGCGGGGTACGATAATCCACGTCAGTTTTTTATCGACAAACTTGCCGAAGGCGTCGCCACCATTGCCGCGGCGTTCTGGCCCAAGCCCGTCATTGTTCGCTTATCGGACTTCAAATCCAATGAATATAGAAAGCTAATCGGCGGTCAGCTTTACGAACCCGACGAAGAAAATCCAATGTTGGGATTTAGAGGGGCGTCGCGCTACATCGCGCCAGCGTTTCGTCAGTGTTTCGAGTTGGAGTGTTTGGCGCTAAAAAAGGTGCGCGAGGCGATGGGTTTGTCCAACGTCGAGATTATGGTGCCATTTGTCAGAACCTTGAGCGAAGCCTCCAAGGTGGTCGATTTGTTGGGTGAGAATGGCTTGCAGCGCGGCATGCGTGCGCAGGGCGAAACTGGCGCTGGGCTACGCCTTATCATGATGTGCGAGATTCCCAGCAACGCTTTGCTTGCGGAGCAATTCCTCGAATTTTTCGATGGCTTCTCCATAGGGTCAAACGACCTCACTCAATTGACCCTGGGTGTGGACCGCGACTCCGCGCTGGTTGCGGGTTCGTTCGATGAAATGGATCCAGCGGTCCGAGCCAATTTGAGTATGGCCATCCAAGCTTGTCGCAAAGCTGGCAAGTATGTGGGCATCTGCGGGCAGGGCCCATCCGACAATCCGGCGTTCGCCGAGTGGCTGGTGGAGCAGGGTATCGATAGCCTCTCGCTGAACCCCGACACCGTTGTCGATACTTGGCTTTACCTGGCGAGAATTGCCAATGAGCGTGAGGCCGCCCACTCCCAGCTTAGCGCGACGTCAACGATTTCGCGTGCGTAGCAGGCGCTGCTGTTCGCGTTTCCAGTCGCGTTCTTTCTCTGCATCGCGCTTGTCGTGTTGTTTTTTGCCCTTAGCCAAGCCAATCTCCAACTTGATGCGCCCTTTTACATAATGCAAATTGATGGGAATCAATGCATATCCCGCGCGCTCGACCTTGCTGGTCAATTTTTCGATTTCTTCGCCATGAAGCAGAAGCTTCCTGGTGCGCACCGGGTCGGGCAGGACATGCGTCGAGGCCGAAACCAAGGGGGAAATATGCGCGCCGATGAGGAATATTTCGCCGTCGCGCACGATCACATAGGATTCTTTCAGTTGAGCGCGTCCGGCGCGAATGGCTTTGACCTCCCATCCGGCCAGAACCAATCCTGCTTCGAAGCGTTCTTCAACGAAATAATCGTGAAACGCCTTGCGATTTTCGATAATGCTCACGGAATTCCAGGTGAAATCGCGAATAAAGAAACTTCGGCTATGAATTTTGCAGCGGCAAATTTGGCCACACGGTAGCTCACCGCTTGAAATCTCTTCGGATTGTAACAATATGGTCTGTGTGAAACGCTCCGCGTTGGTTGATTTTCCGGCCAAAGTGCTCTATGAACTTGTCGCCGACATCGAATCGTATCCACGCTTCCTTCCTTGGTGCCCATCGGCCAAAATTGATGTGCGCGCGACCACCCATACCGATGCAACCCTGCACATCGCCTACCGAGGCATACGGCAACAGTTCTCCACGCGCAATACCAATCAGCCAGACCACCAAATAGACATGGAATTGCTAAGCGGGCCATTCCGCCATCTGCGCGGCACCTGGCGATTCGAAGTCTTATCCCCAGATGCCTCGAAAGTCAGTCTCAATATGGAGTACCAATTTGCCAACGGCTTGCTGGATCGATTGATTGGCCCCGTGTTCGAACACATCGCCAATACCTTTGTCGACGCTTTTGTGCGTCGTGCAAATGAATTGCAAGGTAGGGGAACATGAAAATCAAGGTGCAGGTGGTGTTTGCCCTACCGGATCGATACTTACTGCGGAGCGTGGAATTGGCGTTGCCCGCCACCTTGGCCGAGGCAATTACCGCCAGCGGAATACCCGATCAATGCCCCGAAATCGATTTGGAACGATACAAAGTAGGCGTGTTTGGCCGAAGATCGGCTCTAGATGCGGTACTTGAGGACGGTGATCGCGTCGAAATTTATCGCCCCTTGACGGTAGACCCGAAAGAGTCCCGCCGCAGGCGCGCCGAACACGCAAAACGAACTAAACCAGGAAAGGCTACGCCGAATGGTTAACTTGGGTCGAGTTTGGTTCGCCTGAAACCGACTACTTACAGAATTGCGAAACGGACTGGCGAGCCCGTTGTTTTTCCGCTTCTATTTGCGCATCCTCCAGAAAAACCCGCTCGCCCTTGTCGTTGATGCTTGATTGGCGGCCACCTTGTTCGTAACCTGCCAGGGCTCGCCGCGCCATGCTGCAGTTTTCCTGCTCGGCTTTGGCTTGCGCGAGACGGTCTTCGTCTTTTTTGCGTGCGTCGGACTGCTCCTGCTGACGCTTGCGAAATTCCTGGTCCAGTTCCGCGGTCGTTTTGGGGCCAGTAGATTTTGTCGCATCGCCGGCTTTAGCCGCCGGCGCACTCACCGCGGGGGCGCTTGCCACGCTCGAGGACTTGGTGCCTTTGGGGCAAGGGCCTTGTGAATAGACGGTTTTTCCCGAACTATCTACACATTTATTTATTTGTGCCTGGGCAAACCCAGTCAACGCGAATAAGCTAATAAAAAGGATTACGGTTTTCATTTTATGGTCCTCTAGAGCCAAAGCATGGGAATTATAGCTCTGGCATGCCATCGTATAATTCGCTTTTTGCGAAGCGGCCATGCGAGAAATCAGAAAGGCATTGACGTTTGACGACGTCCTGTTGGTACCGGCGCACTCCAGCGTACTTCCCCGCGAAGTCAGTCTCAAGACTCAATTTACCCGCAACATAAGCCTTAACGTGCCCTTGGTGTCAGCCGCCATGGATACGGTCACCGAAGCACGCCTTGCCATTGCGCTTGCAGAGGAAGGTGGCATTGGCGTCATTCACAAGAACCTATCGCCCAAGCAGCAAGCAGCCGAAGTCTTCAAGGTCAAGCGCTACGAATCAGGCGTGTTGCGCGATCCAATGACCGTGCGACCCGATATCACCGTCGGGCAGTTGCTGGAGCTGACCCGCGCGCACAAGGTGTCTGGTTTTCCGGTTGTGGACAAAGGTCGCGTGGTGGGCGTGGTCACCAATCGGGACTACCGCTTCGAGACCAATTTGAGTTTACCGGTCAGCGCCATCATGACACCCCGCGACCGTTTGGTTTTCGTCAGCGAATCGGCCAGTCCCGAAGACGCCAAGGCGTTGCTGCACAAACACCGCCTGGAGCGGGTGTTGGTGGTGACCGATGATTTTGAACTCAGAGGTTTGATTACCGTCACCGACATTCTCAAATCCACTGAACACCCTAATGCCTGCAAGGATGAGTTGGGCAAACTGCGCGTCGCGGCGGCGATTGGCGTGGGTGAGGGCACCGAAGAGCGAGCCGCTGGCCTGGTTGAGGCCGGCGTGGACGCGATTATTGTCGATACTGCCCATGGCCACGCTCAGGGTGTGTTAGATCGTGTGCGATGGGTCAAGCGTACCTTCCCTAAGATAGAAGTGGTAGGGGGAAACATTGCCACTGCCGACGGCGCGAGGGCGCTCGTCGATCATGGTGCCGACGCGGTAAAGGTCGGTATTGGCCCCGGGTCGATTTGCACTACGCGTATCGTCGCCGGCGTGGGCATACCGCAGATCACCGCCATTCAAGATGTAGTTGAAGCGCTGGCGGCATTAAAGGTGCCGATGATCGCTGACGGTGGTATTCGTTATTCAGGCGATATCGCCAAGGCCATTGCCTCGGGCGCACATACGGTGATGCTGGGGAGTTTGTTCGCCGGCACGGAAGAAGCCCCTGGCGAAACCATCCTCTACCAGGGCCGTTCTTACAAATCGTATCGTGGCATGGGGTCCTTGAGCGCGATGCAGCAGGGCGCGGCGGACCGCTATTTTCAGGACGCGGAAAACAATATCGAGAAACTGGTGCCCGAAGGAATCGAAGGGCGCGTGCCGTATAAGGGCTCGGTGCTTTCCATTATTTATCAATTGACCGGGGGCTTACGCGCCAGCATGGGTTATTGCGGCTGTGATTCCATCGAGGCGATGCGTACCCAGCCGCGGTTTGTCGAAATTACTTCTGCGGGCATGCGAGAATCTCACGTCCACGACGTGCAGATCACTAAGGAAGCACCCAATTACCGGGTGGAATAGCGTGGAAAATACGAGCAATTTAAGTCGAGAAACAAGACCTGTAGCCAATCACAGCAAGATTCTAATCCTTGATTTTGGATCGCAGGTTACCCAACTGATTGCACGCCGCGTGCGCGATGCACGGGTCTATTGCGAGATTCATCCTTGGGATATTGGCGATCAATTCGTTCGCGACTTCGGTGCGAGCGGCATCATCCTTTCAGGCAGCCATCTCTCGGCGTATGACGAAGGCGCCGCCAAGGCGCCCAATGCGGTGTTCCAGGCCGGTGTTCCGGTTCTGGGGATCTGCTACGGCATGCAAACCATGGCGCACCAGCTGGGTGGCAAAGTCGAGCCGGGCACCGTACGCGAGTTTGGCTACGCGGAAGTTAGAGCGCGTGGCCATACCGCTCTACTGAAAGACATCCAGGACTACGGCACTGCCGAAGGCTTTGGCATGCTCAAGGTGTGGATGAGCCACGGCGACAAGGTGATCGACCTTCCGCCTGGTTTCAAGGTGATGGCCTCCAGCGACAACTGCCCAGTGGCCGCCATGGCGGACGAATCACGGCACTTTTACGCGGTTCAATTCCACCCTGAGGTCACGCATACGCCGCAGGGCAAGGCCATCCTGCAGCGGTTCGTGCGCGACATCTGCGGCTGTGCCGGCGATTGGAACATGCCCGATTATGTGAGCGAGGCGGTGGCGAAGATTCGCGCGATGGTGGGTGCGGAGGAAGTTATTCTTGGGCTGTCAGGCGGCGTTGATTCCTCGGTGGCCGCCGCCTTGATACACAAAGCAATCGGCGCACAACTCACCTGCGTATTTGTCGACCACGGACTGTTGAGGCTGAACGAAGCCGAGCAGGTGATGGAGACCTTTGCGCGGCACATGGGCGTCAAGGTGATACACGTTGATGCCAGCGAGGCCTTCATGGGCAAACTCGCAGGGGTTGCCGATCCGGAGAAAAAGCGAAAAATCATCGGTGCGGAGTTCGTCGAAGTGTTTCAGGCGGAAGCCGCAAAGTTACCGCGCGCCAAGTGGCTTGCTCAAGGGACGATTTATCCTGACGTGATCGAATCAGCTAGCGCAAAATCCGGCAAGGCCGCCACCATCAAATCGCACCATAATGTCGGTGGGCTTCCCGAGACGCTGCATCTCAAACTGCTTGAGCCTTTGCGCGAACTGTTCAAGGACGAAGTGCGCGATTTGGGCCTCGCACTCGGCCTACCGCGTGAAATGGTATTTCGCCATCCGTTTCCCGGCCCTGGCCTGGGAGTGCGCATTCTGGGCGCGGTCAACCGCGAGTTCGCGGATCTGCTGCGGCGCGCGGACGCTATTTTCATTGAAGAGCTGCGCAACACCCCCGTGGCAGCATCGCAAGCCGGAGAAGGTGCTGCCAATTGGTATGACGCCACTTCGCAGGCCTTCGCCGTGTTTCTTCCGGTCAAATCCGTGGGTGTCATGGGCGACGGTCGCACCTACGAGTACGTCGTAGCGCTGCGCGCGGTGCAAACCAGCGATTTCATGACAGCGCAATGGGCTGAGTTGCCGCATGCCTTGCTTGGGCGGGTCGCCAACCGAATCATTAATGAAGTGCGCGGCATCAATCGCGTTGCCTACGACATTTCGAGTAAGCCACCGGCGACGATTGAGTGGGAGTAGGGGAGGCGCTTTCCAGGCTTGGCCCACGCTCGCTGGGTAGATCGGATTCATCGATTCCTGCCTGTGCGACTGAACATCTCTTCTTCACCCTCTTGCTGTGCCGGTCGTTGACTTGGGTTCGCATTCTTCGGCATTTGCCGAGTCGTGGTGCCCCGCGATCGCCAACAAGCGGCTCAAGCGCGATGGCGTGGGTGATGTCGTGCTGTAACTCAAGAGATACCAGTCGACCGGGTTGTGCACATGCTGTAGCAGGTAGGGGCTGGTCTCACTGCGGGGGTGATTGGTGTGGATGCTATTTAACAAGCGGCCCTCGTAACCGCCAGAAGTGATCTAGCACCGCTACCTGACTTCGGCCCGGACGAGTAGCGTGCCGCAACGCGCCATGCACGTAATCGGACGCGGCCTCGCAGGCGGCGCGCAACGGCATGCCCTGGCACAGGTTGGCCGCGATCGCCGAGGCGAGGGTGCAGCCGGCGCCATGGCCTTCGACGTCGAGACGGTCGTGGGCGAATTCGGCCCGTGCCTGGCCGGCGGAGTAGCGATCGACCATCGGTGCTGGGCCCTGCAAGTGGCCCCCCTTCAGCAACATCGCACGCGCACCTAGCGTCAGTAGTTCGACCAAGGCGGCGTCCGCCGCCTCATCGTCATCTATGGAATGGCCGAGCAACAACTCAGCTTCGGGAATGTTCGGCGTGAGGATCGTCGCCATTGGGAGCAGCCGCGTGCGCAACGCGTCGAGTGCATCGGCTTCCAGCAGCCGCGCGCCGCTGGTCGCGACCATAACCGGGTCGAGCACGATATAGGACGGCTTGTGGTGCTCCAGCGCATCGGCAACTGCGGTGATCACTTCGGCGTTGGCAAGCATGCCGAGCTTGACCGCACCGATACGGAAATCGTCGAAGCAGGCGTCGATCTGCGCGCGCAGGAAGACCACCGGCGCTACATGCGCTGCCGTCACCCCACGCGTGTGCTGTGCGGTCAGCGCGGCAATCGCCGTCAGGCCGTGCACGCCGTGCGCGGCAAAGGTTTTCAGATCGGCCTGGATGCCGGCGCCGCCGCCGGAGTCGGAACCGGCGATGGTGAGGGCGCTGAGGGGGCGGGTGTCGGAGCGAGACATGAAAAGACTCCGGGTTTTGCGGGGCGGGTCAACCAAGCCAGAATAAACGTCAACGCCAGGGTTGGCAGGGCTGAGCCCCACTGGGGCGCCCAGTTGGCGAGCGTGTGGTAGAGCGCAATCCCGGCCAGCCACAGCAGTGCGGC
>JBJXEY010000113.1:0-6093 GCA_046153355.1 Burkholderiales bacterium | reverse complement strand
GCTGGTGGGATCCATCCGGGGAATTTGCTCCCTTGCACCAGATCAATCCATTGCGTCTGGAATGGATCGACAGGAGCGCTGGTATTAGTGGTAGACGAATATTGGACGTGGGATGCGGTGGCGGCATTCTCACCGAGGCCTTGGCAAGAAAAGGGGCGTTGGTCAAGGGCATCGACCTCTCTGACAAAGCCCTAAAGGTTGCGCAATTGCATCAACTCGAATCGCGCGTCGCGGTCAATTACGAAAAAATCGCCGCAGAGGATCTGGCCCTCCATGAACCGAAAGCCTTCGATATCGTGACCTGCATGGAGTTGCTCGAGCATGTTCCCGATCCGCAAAGCACGGTATCGGCCTGCGCAGCTTTATGCGCCCCAGGCGGATATGTGTTTTTCTCCACCATCAATCGCAATCCGAAAGCCTATCTTTTCGCCGTGGTGGGCGCGGAATACGTATTGAACCTATTGCCCAAGGGCACGCACGATTATGCAAAATTCATAAAACCTTCGGAACTGGCCGCGTTTTGCCGCAGCGCCGGGCTCGATGTCGAAGAAATCATTGGCATGAGCTACAACCCGTTGACCAAGGTGTATTCACTTGGGCAGGACACCAGTGTCAATTACCTGATGAAAACTCGAAAACCCGCTTCGAACTAGCCATCCCACATAACCCGCAGTTGCCACTATTGCCACTCAAATTACCATCACCATGTTGATACAAGCCGTATTGTTCGATCTTGACGGCACGTTCGCCGACACCGCACCCGATCTGGGCGCGGCGCTAAATCGCCTGCTCGCCGAAGCGGGCCGCCCGAGCGTCGCCCTGGCGGTATCCCGAAAACTGACTTCGAGCGGCGCCCGAGGCATGATTCAAGTGGGCTTTGGCATCGGCCCCGATCACCCCGATTACGCAGCATTGCAGGTGCGTTACCTCGAAATTTACGAGCAAGGCGTTTGCGTCGACACCCGCCTGTTCCCCGGCATGGAATCGCTAGTGGAGAAAATTGAGTCATATCCAATGACGTGGGGCATCGTGACCAATAAAGCGGCCCGCTTCACCGTCCCCCTTGTCAAAGCGCTTGGCTACGAAAAACGCTCAGCTTGTGTGGTTAGCGGGGACACCACCTCGCGCTTGAAACCAGCGCCAGATTCGCTGCTGCACGCCGCGCGCGAAATTGGCGTCGCACCGGCAAACTGTCTATACGTCGGTGACGACCTGCGCGACATCCAAGCCGCGCGTGCTGCCGGCATGCCGGTTCTGGCTGCGACCTATGGCTACCTGGGTGATGGCGAAAAACCCGAAAACTGGGGTGCTGACGCATTGATTTCCTCGCCCCTGGAAATATTGAACTTTCTGGGCTGAGTCACTGTCTATGGGATAATCGTTTCGCTAGTTGAATGGAAGTTGTTACAAAAGTACGCGAAATTCCGGGGCCGACTTGGTTTCGACGTGGGTTGCGAAGCAGCACAGTGCATACCGAGGCCCAGCCACCTCGTAAATCCAACTGGAAAACTATAAACGCAAACGACGAGCGTTTTGCTCTAGCCGCCTAAAACCGGCTGGACTCTGCACCGGTCTGCTCATGGGCCGGGTTGGCGCAAGCTAACAGCAGAGTCATTTTCATGGGATAAGGTTTTCTCGTGCTGCGAGGGGAAATTCGAAAATTCAGCGGATCGCTGTTTGTAAGCCTGCCGGTTGGCGTGCAAGCGGCTAAATCAAATAATTTGGCTAAGTATGTAGTACTGGCTGTGTAGGGCTTGCGGACGGGGGTTCAATTCCCCCCGGCTCCACCAAGGCATTTGCAAAAGATGTTGGTCGGAAAAAGAAGCCACTCAACGCAGTGGCTTTTTTTTCTAGGTAAATGTTGGGAGCAACCGTGCATAGAGTGCCCGTATTTATGGCCGTCTGGCTGGCGCTCGCCGGCGGCTGCGCCAGGTTACCGGACACCGGCGTGTCCAACATCGAACCCGAAACCTTGAGTCATCTGCAGGAGCATTTGCTCAGTCAAAAAGCCGATCTTGCCCAATTTAGAATGCGTGGGCCCTACGCGGTGAGCGAGCTTGCAGACTATGAGATTCGGCTATCGACTACCGAAAGCATTAATGCGGATTTATTTCTAGCTTCCCATGCCGATCGCGCGCCGCTGGTTATTCTCCTGCATGGATACGGCAATTCGAAGGAAGACCACACCTATCAAGCGATACATTTGGCATCATGGGGAATGCATTGCCTGACCCTCCAGTTGCCCAATAGCGGTCCGGCGTGGGTTGGGAATGGCAGGACCTTGGTGAAGCTTGTGAATTTCATTTCACGCTGGCCAGAAATCATCGATGGCCGCGTTGACTTGAGAAAAATCATTCTGGTCGGGCACTCGTTTGGAGGATCCTCGGTGGCTGTCGCCTTGGCCGAAGGTGCGCCCGCAATCGGCGGCATCTTGCTTGATCCCGCGGCGATAGGCAGGGACATGCCCGTCTATTTGAGCAAAATAAATAAACCCGTCCTGCTGCTTGGGGCCGACGAGCGGGTCTTTTCGGCACGTGATCGCGATTTTTTTTATCGATTTATCGCGAGCGATTTTGCAGAAGTGTCGATTAAAGACGCCGCCCATGAAGATGCCCAGTTTCCTTCCCGGTTCGCGCCGGCGACCAGCGATTTGCAGGTAACTTTTGTCAGCGCAATAACCGCGGCGGCGCTCAGTCTTTCCTCTACCGGCCGATTTGACAATGCTTGGTCAGGATTTGGTATAGGTTTGAATAATGGCAGGTTTGTTGACGCGAAAAAGAAATGAACTCAAAAAGGAGGCCGGAATGAATAAAACCTTATTGGCGTTTTTTGCCATGCTTTTTTGGCTGGCACCGTGGCTCGGGGCAGCACATTCCGCAGAATCTGACCGCACCAATTTCAAGGAAGAATTGATAAAGCAAGAAAACATTTATCGGAGCAAGGAAGGGCAGGTACCTTCTGGCTATGTCATCGACCGATCGCTAATTGACTACACGCAGACCCTGCCTTCCGACTTTGATCGCGCATTGGCCAATCTTGCTCCCAAAGATCGTTGGCTGGATATAGGCGCCGGCAAGGCCCAGGCAATCCTGGATTATTACGCCCCGGAATACGACCTCACTCGCCTGGAAGGCCGGAAGCGCCGTGCAGAAAAGGCACAAGCCGTTGCATTGTCCATAGAAGATCGCAGAACCCCTCAATGGCATCAAACAGCCGCACGCCTCGCGGGTGGTCAATTAAAGTATTTTTTCGATAAGCGCGTGCGGGACTTTTCCTTGCAGGAGTTGGGACGATTTTCTGTCATCACCGACTTGCTGGGTGGCTTGTCTTACACAGAAGAGCTTTCAGTATTCATGGAGAAGGTGCTCGGGTTTCTAGAATTGAAAGGCACTTTTTATACCGTCCTGCAGGATGTGAAGTCGGAAACTGGCGCCAATCGACCGTTCTACGCGAATGCACCCTACTTGACCGAATTGACAACCACAAGTGGTGACGAACTCAAGGTATGCAGCTGGATGAAATCGATTTCCTGCGTAGAAGTCAGCTGCGAATTGAAGCTGGAATGGAAACCGCCCATCGAGGTTTATCGCATTCAAAAAGTCTGCGACAGGGTGACCGTACCTGTTTTAGTACGGACTCATTTCGAGGCGGGCACCCCTCCTGAGCGACGCTATCGATTGAAAGATTGAATGGTACTCACGACAACCTATTGCGGCTGAATATTCAGCCCCTTCATGATCTGCCCCCAGTTCTCGCGTTCGGCGCGCACGAAATCGGCGATGGATTGCGGTGTGCCGGCATCGCTCACGGAAAATCCAAAACCCACAAGGCGTTCCCGATATTCCTTATCCTTCATCAGGCTATCGATTTCTCGGTTGGTTCTTTGCATGGCCTCCACGGGTGTACCGGCGGGAGCCGCGAGAATTCCCAATCCTCCGACACGAAAACCCGGCAGGGTCTCGCCAACGGCGGGAATGTCGGGCAAGGACTCCAGCCGGCGTGGCGTGGTCACGCCAATAATTCGAAGCTTTCCCGAACGATGCGCGGTCTCCATTAATGGGATGGATGTCACGGCCGCTTGCGTCTGACCGCCAATGGCATCTTGTATCAATTGCGTGCCCACCTTGTAGGGCACCGCGACCATCTCTATGTTGGCGACTTTCATAAACCATTGGCCGGCGATCGCGGGAGCGCCAACGGTTTCGGAGCCATAGCTCAACTTGCCCGGATTGGCCCGCGCATGGGCGATCAGCTCGGCAATCGTTCTTACCGGAACCGCAGGGTTCACCGCGATGGAGAAAGCGCCGGTATCGTAGAGCTTGGCCACCAGCACGAAATCTTTATCCGGATCGTAGGGCAGAGACTTCATGGTGTAGCGGTCGGTCGCGATGAATCCCAGACCACCGAGATAAAACGTATAGCCATCAGGCGCTGAGCGCGCGGCGGTTTGCGCGGCGATAGTGCCCGCGCCGCCAGGCATGTTTTGAATGACGAACGACTGACCCAGGGTTTTGGTGAGTCTGTCGCCGATTAATCGAAGCATGATATCGATCGACTGACCGGGGCTAGCCGTAGTGATGAGGCGAACCGATTTGGCAGGCCAGTTCTGCGCGAAGCTACCGATCGAGGTACAAAGGAAAGCACACCCTAATAGGCTTTGGGTAACGAGTCGCGCATTGAGTTTTGGTAATCGTAGATTCAAAATTCGCATGCTGGCCATCCCTTCATCACCACGGCAAAAGTTTTCGCGAGTTGAACAACCCGCCGCTCGGCCCATCATCGGGCAATAGGGCCAGCCACAGTGGCGTATCCGCGCCATCAGCTGGACTTAGCGGTGCGGCATCACCGCCCATGCGGGTACGCACCCAGCCCGGCGTCGCGGCATTGACCTTGATGCCATCAGCGGCAAATTCCTCGGCGAGCATTCTGGTGAGGCCATTCAACGCGAGTTTCGACAATCGATATCCTGGGCGATCACTTCCCTTGTAACTCAATTGCCCCAACGCGCTCGACATATTGACAATGCGACCGGCTTTGCTTTTACGCAGCAACGGCGCCAGAGCCCGGGTCACACGCAGCGGCCCCGCCACATTGGTATCCATGAGCCGCATTAGCGCATCGGCTTCCAGATCGAGGGCACGAGGAATATTGTCTATCAGGATTCCGGCGTTATTCACCAGAATGTCCAAGTAGCCAAAGCGCTCGCCGATCAATGACGCCAATGTTTGCGCCGAGGCATCGACATTGACATCGAGCGCATGCGCATCGATCAGTCCGCCGTCGCGCCGCAGTTCTGCCGCGGCTATTTCACCGGCCGCGAGGTCACGACTGCAAAGCACCACGTGCACGCCGGCATTAACCAGGCCACGGCAAATCTCCAGGCCGATACCGCGATTGCCTCCCGTCACCACTGCAACTTTTTTATTTGACATGGTTCGCGCTAGCCCAGCACCACAAACTCTTCGGTCACCACCCGCAGCGCCGGCGCGTCCATTTGCACGAAGTTTTCCTCATCTTTTCGCATCACACCCGGCACCGCCCCCGCAAACATCTTGCGCAGATAGTCGATATTCTCGAAATAAATTTCCACCATGCCATCGATCGCGGGGGGGCTCGCCTTGAGGAATGGCAAAAGTCGCCACGATGCGTTTCACTCCCGGCGAACCAATGGCATTGCCTTTGAGGCGCGAGTGGTTTTGCAGCCAATAATCCTTGAACTGCGCGTTATTTATATCGTGACGCTTGAATACGGTGCGCACCACTTTCAACTGCCCGTCGGTTCGCAATTGGCCTTCTACACCCTCGCGCTCGGCCATCAAGGTTTCATCGGCAATAATTTGGATGGGTTGAAGCGACGCATCGACTAAATCACCGCCGGGTTGCAGCACTTGCGCCAATTCCGTGGACAGCAATTTGGGCAAATCGTCCAGGTGTTTGAAATAGGCAACCAACATCAGGTCGAATGGCGCTTCGTTGCCGCCCAAAACCACTTCGCCGGTTGAAAAGCTCAATACCAATTTCGTAATGGAATTGGTCGTTTTGGCAGCGTTGCGTGTACCATTAAACCAACTAATCTTGAACTTTTCCGGAGAA
>JBJXEY010000187.1:0-11345 GCA_046153355.1 Burkholderiales bacterium | reverse complement strand
ATCTCCGGGCACCAAGGCAAGGGTATTTAGCTTAGTCGACGTTCCCAATCCGACGCGTATGCGTTCGGTGGTACCTCTGGTGAAAACCGACATCATGGTCGGCAATATGCAAATTCTCAATCAGGGTGGCGAATTGCAATTGCATTCGCACACGGGTATGGACGGATTTTGGTTCGTATTGCGCGGCAGGGTGCGTTTTTACGGGCCGGATCAGGACACTGTGAGCGCCGAGTTGAACCCCATGGAAGGCATCTTCATCCCGCGCAATGTGCCTTACTGGTTCGAGACCATTGGCGACGAGCAGGCGCATATCCTGCAAGTCGAGTCGGTGGATAAGCGTGGCGAGAATAAGTTTATCGCCCATGGTCCGCGCGTGGAAGGCTCGGGGCCCGCGCCGCGCGAGTACTTGAAAGGTGATCTGCCCCCGGCCAAGTAGCTTTACAAAACTTTACCTAAGCCAGACATTGGCGAAACACCTGGCCTCTATATTGCATTCGCGGGCAACATCGCCCCGATCAACCTAGGAGCCAGAAATGAACACCAGTATTAACTCGAACGAACAGCCTTCACCTTCAACGCAGCCCTCGGGCGAAAATCGCCGCGGTTGCGGCCGCCGCGGCCGTCGTGGCGGAGCATTATTTGTATTGGTCATTGCCCTGACCGCAGGCGCCATCGGTGGATTTATCGGCAAATCACATGCGCATGGGCCATTTGGCGGCGGCATGGGCGCTCACATGGCCATGGGCGGACCGATCGATCCGGCCAAGGTAGATAGCCAGGTTGATCGCATGATCAAGCACTTCGCCGTCGAGGTTGACGCCAGCGCGGCGCAGCGCGACAAGCTCGCGGCGATCGCCAAGGGAGCGGCAAAGGATCTCTTGCCACTTCGCGATAAATTGCAAGCAGCGCACACTCAGGCAATTGCGCTGGCTGGTGGGCAAAGCGTGGATCGCGCCGCGATGGAGGCGCTGCGCGCCGAGCAGATGACCCTCGCCGATACTGTCAGCAAGCGCGTGACGCTAGCCTTGGCAGACGCCGCCGAAGTCCTCACCCCCGCGCAACGCCAAAAGCTCGCCGAGCACATGAAACAACGCGCCGAACATCGCCCGTTTTGGCGGCGGGGATAACCGGCCTCGCGCAGGCGGATAAACTAGCCCAGTGAACCCGCGCATTCTTATCATCGAGGACGATGCCCGTCTTGCCGCCATGGTGGCCGAATACCTTGGCGGTGCGGGCTTTAAAGCGGACATTGCGAGCGATGGCGCGACCGGTTTGAAAAAGTTGAGCGCGGAACATTTCGATGCGGTGGTGCTGGATCTGACTCTGCCCGATGTCGATGGACTAGAAGTATGCCGGCGGCAACGTGCTTCGGGCAGCGCTTTGGCCAGCGTTCCAATCCTGATGTTAACTGCGCGTGGCGATGCGACGGACCGCATTGTTGGCTTGGAACTGGGCGCCGACGATTACCTGCCCAAGCCGTTCGAGCCGCGAGAGTTGCTGGCGCGACTACGCGCTATCCTCAGGCGTGGTCACGGTGGAAGTGCCCTCGCGCAAAGTGACACGTTGCGCTTTGGCCGGTTGGAGATCGATCAGGCCTCGCGCGAGGTCCGTGTCGATGACGAATTGAGACCGCTTACCGGTTATCAATTTGTTTTGCTCCTTGCCTTGGCGAAAAATGCCGGGCGTGTGTTGTCGCGAGAAGCATTGATGGATCAGGCGAGGGGCGAGTCCATCGAAGCATTCGATAGATCGATCGATGTGCATATCTCGCGAATCCGCCAAGCCATTGAGGACGACCCAAAGAATCCCCGGAGAATACTTACCCTTCGCGGAGCGGGGTATCTGTTTGCCCGTGCGCAGGACTAGCGCGAGGGGGACGCGCGTTGCTACTGCTTGCAGTTGGCGTGGATTGCGTAAGAATTCGAAGCCGTAGTCGAGTTATTCTGTAAATATAATTAAAAATGCTTTAAATATGTTGTCTATATTGAGTTCAGAAATTAAATGTTAAAGAATTTTACTTTGTTGCCATGGGGGACGCGTCGTCTGTACGTGCAGATTTATGCGACGGTGGCGCTTGCATTGATTCTGCTGGCGGCGGCGGGGGGGGGGATTTTCCGTCTTGCCATGGATTCCGCGCCGGCAAGCCACGCCTTGGAGATGGCAAGCGTAGTGATGGCCGCAGCCCTGCCGCCGCGCGATGCCGCTCAGGGGGTGCAGCAGGCGGGGCTCGCCAAATTGGCTGGCGATCTAAAAATTGAATTGGCGCTGTTTGATTCGAATCTTCAGCCGATAGCATCAACCAACAGTTCGCTCTTGCCCCCGGATGGCACGCGCCGAGGTTGGTGGCGCGGCAACCTTAGTCTGCGCTTGGCCGATGATCGCTGGCTGGTCGCGCGTATGCCAAGGCAGCGGCATCCTCCGGGTTTTGCCTGGCTGTTGTTTTTGCTCGCCGGTGCGCTGGTGGTCGCTTTGGCAGCATGGCCGCTGGTACGGCGTTTGACGCGACGCCTTGAGCGTCTGCAACGCAGCGTGGAGGCCCTCGGTGCGGGCGAATTGTCGGCGCGAGTCGCGGTGGAGGGGCGAGATGAAGTCGCTTCCCTGGCGGGCAGTTTTAACCGAGCCGCCGCGCGAATCGAAGACCTGGTTGCATCGCATCGCATGCTGCTGGCCAATACCTCGCATGAACTGCGCACGCCGCTGACCCGTATTCGCATGGGTATCGAGATGCTTGGCAAAGCTGGCGATGACGCGGGCAAAGATAGTCAAACCGATAGGCATGTTGCGACGCATGCCAAGCGGCGCGCGGAGTTGGAACGTGATATCGCCGAGATCGACAGCCTCATCGATGAAATACTGCTCGCCAGCCGATTGGATGCTGCGCCGGAACCTCTTGGTCGGGAGAGGGTAGATATGCTTGCTTTGGTGGCCGAGGAAGCGGCCCGGTGGGACGGCGTCGAGGCGGAGGGCGATAGTCTGACGGTAACGGGCGACGCGCGCCTGCTGCGCCGTATGGTGCGAAATCTTTTCGAGAATGCGCATCGTCACGGTGCGCCACCCGTGTTGGCAACTGTTACTCGCGAAGGCGAAGGAGGCGTGACGCTGCGAGTGCGCGATTCTGGAAAAGGGGTGCCAACTGGGGAGCACGAGAGGATATTCGAACCGTTTTATCGGGTTGCTGGCGCGAAACTGGCGAATTCCACCGCTGGCTACGTCGGCACCGGGCTGGGCCTATCCCTTGTGAGGCGTATCGCCAGGCTCCATGGGGGCGAGGCGCGAGTCGAGGCGGACGAAACGCCGGGAACCTGTATCGCAGTGACGCTGCGGCAGTCCGGGGCCTAAATTATTCGTCCTGAGACAAACGATAAACGCGCTGTGCCGTATCGTGAAACAGGTCGGCGCGCTCTGCAGTGCTGCAACATCGCGCGATGCGTTTGAACGCGTTCCAGATCGCGGTGTAGGTGTAGGCGGCTTTATCGGGCGGAAAATTGCTCTCGAACATACAACGCTCGGCGCCAAACAGTTCGATTGCCGCCAAGCAATACGGGGAAAATGCGCTGGCCAAGTCCTCCGAGGAGGGCGGTTTGTCACGCTGGTGCCAGGCAAATCCGCAACGCGGCACACCCATGCCGCCTAACTTCACACAAACATTGGGGCAGCGGGCCAATTCGGTCATGTTCCGGTGCCACAGCGCAAATGCCTCGTCGCGCTTGGAGTAAGGACCCAGTCCTAGCAATCCGCCCACATGATTGAGAACAATGGTTACTTCGGGAATCGCACAAGCGAGATCAACCAGATCGGGCAATTGCGGAAAATACATCCAGGCATCGAAACTCAGATTGCGTTTGGCCAGTTCCTTTATGCCTTCGCGAAACTTGATTTCATAGGCTAGGCGAGGTGGCGCATCGGAGCGCAGGCCCATGGCATCGGTATTGGCATCCCAATTGAGCCAATGGCGAACACCGCGAAAACGTGTGCTCGCGGCCATGTGCGCGTCCAACACTTCCCCAGCACGAGTACCCAGCATCAGATTGGCATTGCCGACAATGCCAGCGGCGATACGCGTCGATGTGCTGGCACTTTCCGCGGTTAACGCATCTACCCACTCGGTTTCGCCCACCGGTTTCAATTCATCCGGGCCGCTCGCGCGGTACTTGGAAAAACAATCGACATATGCAGTCGAGACGATATGGTGTCCCGAGCCCGCATCGGCCAAGAGTTCACCCGCGAGATAAATGTCGCCCGGCCCATGATCCCAAAGATGATGGTGGGCATCGCAAATCGGTAAATCGGGGTCGATAGCCTCTTCGCGAGATAGCGCCAACCAATTGGCACGGGCGGGGGCTAAATGTCCTGTTGCCATGGTGGAGTGTAAGAATGAAACTCAGCCGATGCTAACATGCGATTGGCTCAAGTAAGGCTAGAGCTAAGCGACACTAGAGCTAAGCGGAAATCTCGAATGGCAAAACCAAATGCGTTGGCCCTGTGGATGGTGCTGGTGGTCAGCCCCGCATTGTTTCCGCTCAATATGCTGATCTCGCGCCTGGTGGCGGACTGGTTGCCACCTATTAGCTTGACGTTCTGGCGTTGGCTACTGACCGCTCTGTTCGCCGGTGCTCTGGTGATTCCGCAAATTGTCGAGAGTTTGCCGATCATCCGCCGCGAGTGGCGAAGGCTCTTGCTGCTTGGGGCTATTGGCATGTCGCTTTGCGGGGTGTCGGCCTACGAGGCAGGCATCAGTACGACCACGGTGAACATCGCGTTGATTTACGCTTCCTCGCCGGTGATGATGGTGCTGATGGAATGGGCAACGCGGAAGGGCGGTATCAGTCTCGTTCAGTCCGCCGGCATCGCCCTGTGTTTGCTTGGTGTGATGTCGATCGCGGCGCGCGGCGACGTGGCGCAACTTGCGCGCTTGCAGTTCGTTGCTGGGGATCTTTGGGCGCTCTCGGGCGCCGTGGGTTGGGCGGCTTATTCCTATCTTTTGCGACACATGCCGACGGAACTAAAGTTCTCGGTGCGGCTGCCAGCGCTCTGTCTGGCCGGCGCGATCGTTATCGCGCCATTCGCAACGTTTGAGTCCTATTCCACAGGCGGCCTGCCGTGGACGAAGGAGAGCGTGGCAATGCTGGCTTTTCTTGTGCTGGTGGCGTCTTATGGGTCTTATGTGGCCTACGCCGCATTGCAACGCATGACGAGTGTCTCCTATGCCGGCCTGGCGGTGTATGTTTCGCCTTTTTACGCCGCACTTTACGGATGGTTGTTCGTTGATGAGTCGCTACAGGGGTTTCATCTGTTTGGCGCCGCCATGGTCTTGGCAGGGGTGTGGCTTGCCAGCCGTCCGGCCGTATCGTTCAAGACGATGGCCACTTCATGACTGAAACGTTGCAAACAAACATGCTTTCCGGCGATACGTGGACCGAGGACGAAGGTTTTATGCGTGAGGCGTTGGTTTTGGCCGCGCACGCTGCCAAGCAAGGAGAAGTCCCGGTGGGGGCGGTGGTGGTGCAAAACGGGGAGATTATCGGTCGCGGTTGGAATGCACCGATTGGCTTGCATGACCCCAGCGCGCATGCGGAAATCCGCGCCTTGCGCGATGCCGCAGCGCGCGTTGACAATTACCGTCTTCCTGATTGCGATCTATACGTGACCCTGGAGCCATGCCTCATGTGCAGCGGCGCCATCATGCACGCACGTATTCGCCGATTGGTGTTTGGTGCCGCCGACCCTAAAAGTGGCGCCTGCGGCAGCATCATCGATGCGTTTGCCAATGAAAAATTGAACCACCATGCGACAGTAAGTGGTGGCGTGCTGGCTGAGCAATGCGGTCGTTATTTGAGCGAGTTTTTCGCCGTGCGGCGCCGCGCCGGCAGAGGTTAACCAATGGCAAGGATCGAAATTTCCCTTAACCAACAAAGCCTCGATTTGCGGGATGACAACGGTACGTTGGTGAAGCGCTATTGGGTTTCGACGGCAAAAAATGGCGCAGGCGAAATCCGCGATAGCTTCTGCACCCCGCGTGGGCGACACATCATTCGAGCCAAGATCGGCGCGGGGCAGGCGGAGAACACGGTGTTTTCCAGACGCCGGCCGACAGGGGAAATCTGGACGCCCGAGTTATTCGAAAAATTTCCCGGCAGGGATTGGATTCTCACGCGCATTCTATGGCTCTCTGGATGCGAGCCCGGATTCAATCGTCTAGGCAATGTCGATACCATGCGACGCTACATTTATATTCACGGCAGTCACGACAAGGCGGAGATGGGCAAACCAGGGTCGATCGGCTGCATTCGCATGCGTAACGCCGATATCATTGAATTATTCGATCATGTGTCGGCGGGAACGCCGGTGCTGATTGCGGATCGCTAAGCCGCTGCTTGTTGGCCTTGGTTTAGGCACTACCAGACAGGGTGTTAACGGAAATTTTCAAAAATATAAAACCGCGACATCATGACAAGCCTTCAAGCCACAAATTCAATTCCTGAGTCCGAAGTGGAGTTCGTGCCGATTCGCGCGCAGGGTGCCGGCGGACAGAACGTAAACAAAGTATCCAACGCGATACACCTGCGTTTCGATATCGCGGCATCTTCGTTGCCGCCCGAGATCAAGGCTCGTTTGCTAGGCTTTGGCGATCAACGCATCAGCGGTGATGGCATCGTCGTGATCAAGGCGCAACAGCACCGCAGTCTGGAGAAAAATCGCGCCGAGGCGATGACAAGATTGCACGAACTTCTCGCGCGTGCGGCGCATGTGCCCAAAGCACGCCGCGCCACCAAACCCAGCAAGGCGGCGAAGAAACGAAGACTGGAAGGTAAGATTAAACGCGGTCAGATCAAGGTGTTGCGCGGACGGGTGAGCGAGTAGCTAAATTACAGATAACTTGGCTAAGCAAATAAGAGGCGTATCGAGCTCTCGTTGGGCGATTCGAGTACACCTTTTTCGGTGATGATGGCGGTGATGAGATCGACTGGCGTGACATCGAAAGCAGGGTTGGCCACCGCCACACCTTCCGGCGCCCAGCGCACACCCTTGTAGCCAGTTACTTCATCACCAGGGCGCTCTTCAATGGGAATGGCATCGCCATTGGGCAGGCTAAGATCAAAGCTGGATAAGGGCGCTGCCACGTAAAACGGAATGCCATGATGCCGGGCAAGAATCGCCACCGAATAGGTGCCAATCTTGTTGGCGGTATCGCCGTTGGCGGCGATGCGATCGGCGCCGACGATCACCATATCAACCAGGCCTTGATGCATCAGATGGCCTGCCATGTTGTCGGTAGCCAGCGTTACGGGGATGTTTTCCTCAACCATCTCCCAGGCGGTGAGCCGCGCGCCTTGCAGAAATGGGCGGGTTTCGTTGGCGATCACCGAGATTTGCTTACCCTGATCGCGCGCTGAACGAATAACACCCAGCGCCGTGCCATGTCCGGCGGTCGCCAGGGCTCCGGCATTGCAATGCGTCATGATGCGCGCACCGTCTTTGACCAATGCCGCGCCGGCCGCGCCCATGGCGCGATTGGCGGCGATATCGGCTGCGTAAATCTCCAACGCAGTGGCCTCGAGTCGGTCGGCCATCTCGCGTGATGAGAGTGCGGGTGCGGAAGCTGCGACTGCATGCATGCGCTCAATCGCCCAGAAAAGATTAATTGCGGTAGGTCGGCTTTCAGCCAGAGTAAGCATGCCCGCTGCCAAGGCGTTATCGAAATTCGCACGCTCATCCAAACGATGCAACCAGGCTTCCGCTGCGACGCCGAATGCCGCTGCGCAGCCGATTGCCGGCGCGCCGCGCACCACCATGTCGCGAATGGCCGCAGCGGTTTGCACGGCATTGTCGCAACGCTCGATTTGAAAAATGCCCGGCAAAATGCGTTGATCGATTAGATCCAACCCATAATCGCGCCACCGCATGGTTTGCACTTTGCTTTGCGCCAATTCAGTCATGAGCAAAGCTTTTTCATCAAATCACCCGTTCGTCGCCACCGTCCACCGGTATTTGCGCAGCAGTGGTTTTGGCGAATAAAGGGCCGCACAATTCGGCGGCAAGTTCCGCCACGTCGCGGCTGGTGATTTCGACTTTCATCACATTGCGCGACTTGTATTGCGCCACGCTCATGCCGTAGTGCTTGGCGCGTTCCGCAAGAACCTCGTCGGTCCACAATCCGGTGTCGAATACCGCGTTGGGGTGCAGCGAATTGATGCGGATTCCCTCCGCGCCCCATTCGAGCGCTGCCACCCTCACTAACTGGTTGAGCGCGGCCTTCGACGCCGAATAGGCTGCGGCCCCCGGCCCTGGCGCTGGCACGTTTTTCGAGCCAATCACCGCCACCCGACCACCGCGTGGGGCGAGCTTCAGGTAAGGGTGAGCCAAGCGCATCAGCGTGAGGTTGGCATCCACATTGACCGCCATGACGCGGCGCCACTCGGCGCTTTCAAGCGATTCGATTTTGTGACTGGCGCCGAAAATCCCGGCATTGAGGATCGCCATATCCAGCCCGCCAAAGCGCAATACGGCTTGCTCGATTGTCTCTTTTAATTTCGCCTCGTCCGTCAGATCGCAGGCGATGCCCAGGTAGTCAACGCGCTTGTACATGCTTTTGACCGAGCCGTTGAGATCCAGTCCGACAACCGCCGCGCCACGCGCAAGTAAGCTCTCAACCGCTGCTTTGCCGATTCCCGAAGCTGCGCCGGTAACCAAGGCGACCTCACCGGCGAAAACGGGAGCTTTCCCGCCTTTTTTAAGCTTTGCCTGTTCCAAATCCCAATATTCGACCTCGAATAGTTCTGCTTGCCCAAGCGGTTCAAAACCGCCTAACGCCTGCGCGGCAAGTATGACCTGCATCGAATGTTCATAGAGTTCCGCGACGACCTGTGCGTCCTTCGCGCTTCGTCCAAGGGTGGCCATGCCAAAGGACGGGTCGAGAATTATTCGCGGTGCCTGATCGAGGATGGTTTTGCGTTCACGCGCATTGGGCTCGTGGTGGGCGAAATATTCCCTATAGGCTTTCGCATAGCCCTCCACATCGGTGCCCAACATCGGGACTCGTTTGGTGCGAATCATGTGATCCGGGGTTATGGGGCCACGCTGGGAAAAATTTTTGCAGTCGGGATGGCTCGCGAATGCAACGCTATTTGTATTGGTGTGGGTGCGCATCACCATTGGCGCGCCTGCGTATTGGGATAACGAGTGGCGCAGAGCCGCTTGCGCTAAGGCGTTGGCCGTTGGCGGACTGGCAGGGAATTGTTCGCTGCTTTTCTCTTGGGGTACCCCGGCGTGTTTTTGCAGGTAATCCTCGGCCATGGAAACCAACTCGATCATTCGTTGGTAGGATTCGTGAGCGGTATCGCCAAATGAAAAAATGCCGTGCTTCAACAGCACCATGCCAATGGTGTTCGCGGTTTTCTCTCGCGCGAAAGCCGTCGCGCAATAACGCGCAAGATCGAATCCCGGCATTAGGTAGGGGATCACCACACAGCAATCGCCGTAAATCTCGCGTATGCGTTGCTCTCCGGTGGATGTATCGCTTACCGCTAACACCGCATCGGCGTGGGTATGGTCGACGAAGCGATACGGCAGGCAAGCGTGCAGTATGGTTTCAATGGATGGCGCCTGGGCATTGGCGCGCAACATGTGCGTGCAAAGTTCGTTCACCATGTCGGGGTCGGAAAGTGCCGGCAGCGTGGCAAGCTTCAACGCATGTTCAAGGCGCACCGGGGAAAAGCCAGCGGCTTCGATGGTCTCCAGATCCCAGCCGCTGCCTTTGACGTAAAGAATGGTCTCGGTCTGGCCGAAAATATTGTTTTCCTCGATTTTTACCGAAGTATTGCCTCCTCCATGTAACACCAATGATTTATTCCGCCCCAATAGTCGCGAGCTGTAGACGCGCAGAGCAAGATCATCCTTGCAGTTATTTGCTTCTTCATCGTTCCACAAACTTATCATGTCGTTTTCCAATCGAGATTGATTATTATAGAAGTGCAATGAAGACGGTCTTATGACAAACGATTACACGATTGAAATTTTCGATTGGAACCGGGCGAGGGCGGACGCGCGTGTGGTGCGTTACGCAGTTTTTGTCGTGGAACAACAAGTGCCGGTCGATCTCGAGTGGGATGAATGGGATGCGAGGAGCGACCATGTATTGGCGAAGGACGCGCAGGGCAATCCCATAGGAACGGCGCGTTTGTTACCCAATGGGCACCTCGGACGCATGGCCGTCATGGCCGCGTGGCGTGGCAAGGGGGTTGGAGGGGCTTTGGCGCGAGCGCTGCTGCGGCGTGCTGACGATCTTGCTATGGCGCGTGTCGTGTTGCACGCACAGACCCATGCCGCGGGGTTCTATCGGAAACTGGGGTTCGCGGAATTCGGTGACCGGTTCGAGGAGGCCGGTATCGCCCACATCGCCATGGCGATTGACCTCAAGAGATCTTGAAACGGTACTCGAGCGTTCCCGCTATTTCTCCCTTGACATCGAAGCTGCGTTCGTGAAACGACACGTCGCCGTTTGCGGCGATGCGTAATACCGTCGAGCAACGCGTGCCGTACACGGAATCGCGAATACGAATTGCCGATGATCTGCGTTCGCACTCAGGGCTAACGCCGGTGCGCGGCAATTCGTCCTCGGCGGCTTCGGTTTCGTCGGCCAATAGTGCGAAATGATCCTGCCCGGAAAATTCTCGCTCGCGCAGCGCATCGAGGCCAGCTACGCCTTTGACTACCTTGGGCCAGGGCTCATCGAGCAGGTGGTTCGAGAGGCCATGTACGCCAGGCGCAACCGATAGCGGGCCAGTGTTTCCATGCGTGACGCCTCGATTGGATATAAACCAAAAATCCATGAACTCGCCTGGGCGCGCCTGGCCACACAACAGGCTGAAACCATTGTATTGCGCAATTTCCGGCGCGATGCGAAGTAAATATTGTTCTGGTGATTCGGCGCCAAGCAGAAAATCGCCGGCCAGGGCGCCACGTGAAGGCGCATCGTCGCGACGCGAAGCCGGGTCGCGAAAATTGGTGATGGCGGCGAAACGTCCGCTACGCGATATTCCTAGCCAGGTTCCGCCGGCACGCAGATCGCGACCGGCCAGTATGGAAGGATGATCGGTCCACCAGTTCGCGGGCGAGGTAGGCCGCGCAAAAAATTCGTCGCGGTTGGCGGCGAGCTGAAAACCAACACCAGGTATGGATCGAAGTGCGAACAGGATGAGGCACATGGCGATAGGTTGGCTAAGATTGATCCGTAGCGAATTAGATCGGTCGGAATAATTCAGTCATGCGGCGCGAATCAGCACCGAGTAGTTCGACGAATCGAAGTTTTTCAAGCTCCAGATCCAAACGTGTCAGAAACGCCTCAG
>JBJXEY010000098.1:0-14684 GCA_046153355.1 Burkholderiales bacterium | reverse complement strand
TTTGGCCACTTTCGCGAGTTCGCTCATGTACTCCTCCGAAAATATTGGTGGTCTTTTTTAATGGACGTTTTTTCAAGCGGCGGATTTTACCTGTTCAGAGGGGCAAACCAAAATCGGCATCAGGTATCCCGGTGTTCGCCAATTTTGACGATTTTCATCGTGTTTGTACCACCTGGCTTGCCGATCGGCTCACCAATAGTCAGCACAATCAAATCGCCATCCTTCACCACGCCATTGGCCACCAATACGTTCTCCGCTTCGCGCAATAACTCCTCGCGATCAGTGGCGACATGTTTCATCATCAGGGGATAGGTATCGCGATACAGCGCACAACGATAGCGGGTGGCGGTCTGCGAGGTCAGTGCATAGATTGGCACGCCGCAATTCAAACGCGACATCCACAACGCCGTGGACCCAGATTCAGTCAACGAAGCAATCGCTTTGACCTTCAGGTGATAAGCGGTGAACAACGCCCCCATGGCGATCGACTGATCGACGCGCGTGAACACGCGATTGAGGAACTCCTGATCCAGAGCCACCGTCTGACTTTGCTCGGCCTCGATGCAGATGCGGTCCATGGAGTCGATCACTTCCACGGGGTATTTGCCGCTGGCGGTTTCGGCCGACAGCATCACCGCATCGGTGCCATCGAGCACCGCGTTGGCCACATCCGACACTTCGGCGCGCGTGGGCACTGGGCTTGAGACCATCGAGTCCATCATCTGCGTCGCGGTGATGGTGAGTTTGTTCATTTCACGCGCGGTGCGGATCATGCGTTTTTGCAAGGAGGGCACCGAAGCATCACCCACCTCGACGGCAAGATCGCCGCGTGCCACCATGATGCCATCCGAACTTGACATGATGTCTGCCAGCGCCGCAGGTACCACAGCTTCGGCGCGTTCAATCTTGGCGATCAAAAACGCGTTGCCGCCGGCCGCCCTTTGCAACTGCCGCGCCATATACATGTCGGCGCTAGATTTGGGGAATGAGACCGCCAGGTAATCCACCTTCATCTTCGAAGCGGTGCGAATGTCTTCCATGTCCTTGGCGGTGAGCGCGGGCGCGGTCAGACCGCCGCCTTTGCGATTGATGCCTTTGTTATTGGTCAGTTCGCCACCATGCACCACGCGACAACGCACCTTGGTGCCGGCGACATCCAATACCTCAAACACGATACGACCGTCATCCAATAACAAGATATCCGCAGCCTTGACGTCCTGGGGTAGCTCTTTGTAGTCCAAGCCGACACCGTCCTGGGCGCCCATTTCGCGCTCGGCATCCAGGGTAAAAATGTCCCCTGGCGCGAGCGTGATTTTTCCGTCCTTGAACTTGCCCACGCGAATTTTCGGGCCCTGCAGATCAGCCATGATGGCCACCGTGCGCCCGGTCTTGCGGCAGGTTTCCCGCACCAACTCAGCGCGTTTGATGTGGTCTTCGGCGGTGCCGTGGGAGAAATTCAACCTCACCACGTCGACCCCGGCGCGGATCATGCGCTCCAGCACCGCCGGATCGCTGGAAGCCGGCCCCAGCGTGGCCACAATTTTGGTGCTTCTTAACATGCGATTCCCCTTGGTTCGCAGCTACTTTACCAGACCAAGATGACCGTTCCGCACGGACTTGGACGGCTTTCAGTTTCTTCTGGGGCCCGATCTCGGCTATATTTCACTTTGGAGATAGCCCCAGAAGCCCTATAGAAAAGGAGCGTAACCGTGCTAGCCACCCAGATCCGCCAAAAAGACAGTATTTTCTATTTCGGCAGTTATGCAGCTACCGACCTGCTCACCAAGGTGCGGTTCATCAGCCGCTTCTACGGCGAGGGCGAGGAGATCGCCCCGGCGCGAATCTCGCAAAAAGACGAAATCGCGCAATTTATCGCCAAAATTGAGCGCACCGACAGTGCTTTTCAGCGTGGCATCTCGAAAGCCAAGGTTCGTTCATTAAAGAATTTTTACGAAACCGCGGTCTCGCAACCGCCGATTCCCGGCACGGTGCTGTTATTTACCTCGGAGAAACTACGTTTTCAAACGCTCTCAGGCGTCGAAGGCGTTGGGCACCTGGGCGATCCGCAGCAAAAGTTTCTTATCATCGATGGCCAACATCGCTTAGCGGCACTGCGTTTTTACATGCATGAACACCCTGCAGAAGCGAGTGCCATTAACGTGCCCTGCATCATTTTCGATGGCCGAAGTGAAGACTTCGCCACTGAGATGTTTGTCACCATTAATTCCACGCCGACCCGCATCAACAAAAGCCATTTGATCGATCTGTACGAACGCGTGTCGTTTGCCGAGCCGCATCGCAAATTTGCCGCGCGGCTAGTGGCAAGTCTTTACAGCGAGGCCGACAGCCCGTTGCGCTATCGAATCAATCGCCTAGGGGGCCGCAGCGCGCAGGATAAGTGGATCCTTCAAGCCGAGCTTTTTAACGAATTGCACCGTTGGGTAAATCGAGATTGGCGGCGCATTCAATTGGCCGGGGGTAGCCGTACCGAAGTGCCGCGCCATTACGGCATGGTGCGCGATTTTTTCAAAGCCGCCGAGCGCGTGTGGGGCGAAGCCTGGGGCAACACTACCTACATGGTCACCAAACCGGTAACCATTAAAGCGATGTTGCGTATATGCGCCGACCTGGCGCGAGTGGACGGCAAGGAAGCCGAAGGCCGCATCAAACGCTGGGAAGAGCGCCTAACCCCATGGAGCGCACAAGTGCCCAATTACCGTGCCGAAGGCTTTTACGAGCGCTTTCCCGCCAAGGGCGAGATCGAGCGCGTCACACGGGTGCATCGCGAGCTGGGCAAATTAGCGGGCATCGAAGCTCGGCCGGCAAGTTAATGGCTGCAGTCGAAACCCTGGTCGCTGCGCCCGGCACCAGTCCCACCAATGGGGATCTGTTGCTGGCCGCGCTTACCGCCACACGGTTGCTCGGGCGCTGGAGCCTGGTGTGCCAACGCCATGGCGGCGGATGTTCCTGCTGCCCTGGGCTTGGCGATATCGATATGGAAGAGGTCGAGCGCCTGTTATGCAATGACCTGCGCAAGCGTCACGCGCTGATGCAGGATCGGCCAGGTTTTGCCGAGCTACTGCGACAGTGCGTGTCACGAAATTTTCAGGCGGATGGGGAAGAGCTTTCGGCGTTGCTGGAAGATATTGGCCGCGCGATTAACGAATTGGAGCGTGTGCAAAGCGGGATGTATTGATTTTCTTGGCGCCTATATTTTTATAAAATAATTTTCTGTCTTGTTTATCATAGCTAGTCGCCAGATAGATCTCATACCGATAATGGTCTAAGTCAACCCCTGGCGCGCTGCTCCAACACAGCAATCGCAGGTAAGGTTTTCCCCTCCAAGAACTCCAGAAACGCACCACCTCCGGTGGATATGTAGGAGATCCGATCGCTCACGCCATATTTGGCAATCGCTGCCAAGGTGTCGCCGCCACCGGCGATCGAATAGGCCTTGGAATCGGCGATCGCCTGCGCGACACGGCGTGTACCCTCGCCAAACTGCTCTAACTCGAACACCCCCAAGGGCCCGTTCCACACCACGGTACCCGCCTTGGCGATGATCGCCGCGATCGCCTCCGCCGAATGCGGACCGATATCCAGAATCATGTCGTCCTCGGCGACTTCGCGGGCGAGTTTATGCTCCGCTGGCGCGTCTTTGGAGAACGATTTGGCAGTCACCACATCGGTGGGTAGCGGCACCGAGCCACCTTTGGCGAATATTGCCGCCATCACCTTGTTGGCCTCGCCCACCAGCTTGGGTTCGGCTAGCGATTTGCCAATACGCGCGCCGGAGGCTAAAAGAAATGTGTTCAGTATTCCGCCACCAACGACCAACTGATCGACCTTGCCCGCGAGGGATTCGAGAATGGTCAGTTTGGTAGAGACCTTGGAGCCCGCTACGATGACCACCAGAGGCCGTGCAGGGTTGCGCAGCGACCGTGACAAAGCCTCGATCTCGGCGGCCATTAACGGGCCGGCACAGGCAATCGGCGCATATTTCGCCATGGCATGGGTGGTGGCTTCAGCGCGATGCGCGGCGCCAAACGCATCGTTGACATAGATATCGCACAGCGCCGCGAGTTTGCGCGCCAGCGTCTCATCATCCTTTTTCTCGCCCTTATTGCAGCGGCAGTTCTCCAGCATCACCACTTCGCCGGGTTTCAATTGCACGCCTTCGGTCCAGTTTTGTAAGAGTGGCACCGCGCACCCCAGCAATTCCGCGAGACGCTTGGCCATCGGCGCCAGTGAATCCTCGGGGCGGCAATCACCCTCGGTCGGACGCCCCAAGTGCGAGGCCACCATTACCGCGGCACCCGCGTCGCGCGCGGCGCGAATACCGGGCACCGTGGCGCGGATGCGCGTGTCGTCGGCAATCGAACCATCGTCGTTTTGCGGCACATTGAAATCGACACGAATGAAAACGCGCCGTCCGGCGAGATCGAGATCGGTAAGTTTCAGTACTTGCATGGGGAGTGACATCAAAAAAGGTCGGAATGTACTGCTTATGTCCAGAGGCAGTCGATACTTTTATTCGCAATCGCTCCAGATTAGGTGCGAGCGCTCGGCAAGTAACCACGGCGACTTCATTTTGGTTATCAATGCTATATGCGCTGCCCGTCCATCTAGGTAGCAAGCAATTGCCGCACATCAGAATCGAAGATTAATAACCTACATTTTCGCTTCAAATACGCCAAATAACCAATTATGCGCCCATTTATTTGGCGCAATATTGATAATACGCCAAAAAAGTGGCATTATATGGCGCATTATATAACGCTCCAATGGTCAAGCTATGCCAAAGATCACAACACCCGCCGAGTTCGATTTAGTTATCAACGCCATTCGCCACCAGCCGGACGGCGCGCGATTCGAAACGATTCATTCGGCACTAGACGCCAAAATTGCCAAAAGGACGCTCCAGCGACGACTTAGCGAATTGGCAATGCAGGGACGCCTCGTTCGTGAGGGCCGCAATCGCGGTGCCTTGTACCGGATTGCGCGTGAGTCTCAGATTGCGCCCGCGCTGCGAGAACCCGAACCCGTCACCGGGATAAGGGCGGAGCTCTACGTCCCGATGTCCACGGAAGGCGTGCGCCTGCGCGATCTGGTACGCCGTCCATCGATGCTGCGTACCCCCGTCGGCTACAACCGCGATTTCTTGCTCAACTACATCCCCAATGAGACGTGGTATCTGCCAAGCAAAACACGCTTCCGTCTACATCAAATGGGGGAAAGGCAAAACGCCACGCGTCAAGCCGGCACCTATGCACGCGATGTGTTGTCGAGGCTGCTGATCGACCTCTCGTGGGCGTCGTCGAAACTCGAAGGCAACACCTACACACTGTTGGATACCGAGCGGCTGATTGAACACGGAGAGATCGCCACGGGAAAAGACGCGGACGAAACGCAAATGATTCTGAACCACAAACGTGCCATCGAGTTTTTGGTGGAAGAGTTCCTGGAAGTCGGATTCAATTTATATACCTTTCAAAACCTGCATGCGATGCTATCCGAGAATTTGCTGGCGAAACGTGACGCAAGCGGCAGGCTTCGCCAGCACATCGTGGAGATCTCGGGCACGGTGTTTCGTCCCCTCGCAATCCCGCAGCAGATTGACGAATTCTTTCGAATCATTCTCGACAAAGCAGCCGCGATCGGCGACCCGTTCGAGCAATCTTTCTTCCTCATGGTGCACGTGCCCTACCTTCAGCCTTTCGCGGATGTAAACAAGCGCGTCTCGCGGCTCGGCGCCAATATTCCGTTGATCAAGAACAATCTTTGCCCATTGTCATTTATCGAAGTACCGGAACGTGCTTACATTGAGGGGACGCTCGCTGTCTACGAGCTTAACCAAGTGGAACTGCTTGCCGATGTCTTCGAGTGGGCCTATGAACGCTCTTGCCAGCAGTACCGTGCAATTGCCGATTCGCTTCCGGTGCCTGATCCATTCAGAAGAATTTATCGCGAGGCAATGGCCGATGTCCTCGGACAAGTCGTGCGCCAAGGCTGGCGTGCCGATCCCGCAGTAGTGGAGGGCGAAGCGGAACAGATCATCCCGATTGAACACCGTCAACAATTCGTGCAAATGGTGATCGACGAATTGAAGGGGCTTCATGAAGGCAATATTGCACGCTATCGTCTGCGACTAGCGGTGTTTCGCGAGTGGAAGGTTAATAAGCAGTAGGACTCGCCTATTCCTCCAGTACCGGCTGTTGCGGATCATCCTCAAGGCTTATGTATTCGAGTCGCCACTGTTTGAACAGGCGGGAGTCTCTATACGACATGGCTTGATCAGAGATCACGTCGCAATATTCCAGGCGGATGCTTTTCCAAGCTTGGTCTTTGCCTTGAAATGCGCTCTCAAACGCTTTCTCAATTTCATTGGCGGCGCGGCGCGCCGCAGCCTCGGCATCGGACTCATTCATGCCAGTGTCGTACAAAAGTTGGATGCCGAGACAATAAAAATCAGCGGCGCCATGGTGCTGAATATCTTCTCCGCCATCGACATCAAAAAATATCGCGACGACATGCTTTCCCGCCGTATCAAGCGCCCTCTTGATACGGCGTGGAACTTTGGTTTCTTTCAATCGCCGCTCAAACTCGTCAGGGAAAGCGGCACGTCGGTAACGCGCCGCCAGCCACCGCTGGAGAATGGCAAGTCCCTGAGCATCCAAGTTGACATCCGTCCTCGGATCGAATGGCGCAAGGTCGTTCTTTTTTACGAATACCTTATCGACTGCCGACAGTTCGACGGCGAGTGGCCCTTGCTGGCCGCTATATTCAATGTGCAGCCGACGAGCCGATTTGGCGTGGCCGTATGCTTTGATCGCGCCAATGATCCGTCCGGTCACTATCTCGACGAAAGGTTCCTTGCCCGGGTCTTGTGCCAAATCGCAATCATGCGATACGACGACAACGAAGATCCGTTCCGCTGATTCCGCGTGGGAGAGACCAAGAGCCTTGCAGGCATCGTCGGGGAGCACGTTTCCTTGGTGCCAAGGGGTGTCACGAGCCCATTCGCCCATGTTTCGGATCAAGAACGCTCATCGAGCATCGGCACACCGTATTCGTATTGCGGTACGCTCGGTTTGACCCGGCCCGCTAAACGCGTCGCCAATTGTTCCCGCTGTTTCGCTTCACGGCCCAGTATTTGCGCCAAGGCCTGCGCTGCACTGACAACAGAACCACCCTCGCGTATAACGCCAATCAGCGACTCGCCTCCTGCAAACCTCCTGCGAAGTAATTGCGAAGAACCTTGTATTCCGGATAACGCAAGCACATCGGCCGCTTTGGCCAGCGCGTCTAGCTTTGCCGAGTTCTCCGTGGCCGTCTGCTTTCCAGCTTGCCAATCGTAGACGGCCTGGCGCGACACCCCAAACAAATTCGCCAATTCCGTAATAGTGGGTTTAAGGACATCGCGAATTCGCGCCAAGTTCTCTGCCGGCGTGCGAACAATGTCCTCCTCCGCGCAGATCTCAATCGCTTTCTCCGCGCCTTGGAATTGAATGAACCTATATCCGTGGTCGCTTCGCTTGGCCAGATAGTCGGCGGTAGCGTATCCGCCAGTTCCGGCAAGAAACGCGAATACCAAAACGGGAAGACCGGTTGCGCTGTTGCTATCGCTATTGCTCTGGCCGTTCAGCTTAGTCTTGCTCATTTGCCTGCCACTCGTCTGCAAGTCTGCGTACATGGCGTATTCCTTACTTCCAATTGTTAAGCGCGTGCTCGGTAACCGTCGCTTGAAATACCTTGGTTATTTCGTCGTGTAGCGCGTGCAGCCTCCCACGTAGCGCGCCTGGGTCAAACGGCTCCCTGCCTTCGAACGATCCGTCGGTGTCAATAATGGCATGGACTCCGCCAATCTTCTTGAAGTGGTCCGCCACCTCTAGTCCTATAGGTTGCAAATCTGGCGGGAAACCCAACGAACCATTTTGAATAATCGTTCGCGACAGCACATTGCCTACCAGTGTGCGAATTTGCGTCTCGGAGAAAGAATGCAGAACGCGCGCATCCTCTCCCAACCGATTCGCCAGCCCCAGTACTTCTTGAACCAGATATTTTTTCAGTTCTTTTTCTCCGCCTTCGGGTATTACGGCGTCCAGATATCGAATACCAACTCGCTCGGAAAAGCCAAATGAAATCTCCTTATGAACAATTTCCATCCCCATTAGAAAAGCGCCAGAAAAGGATTCAAACGTGTCGTAATCCGTCGATTGGAACGACAATGAATTTTGATCAAGGATAAAGCCTCGCGTTCGCTCCATGTTTGAAAAAGTGAAGCGCTCAAGACGTAAGGGCTCAGGTTGCTTCTGCATGTCACCACCGACCGCAGGCGCGAGGTTGCCAAGGTTGAATACCACAGCCATATCCCTGTGGAAATCTGGATAACCGACTTTCCGAAGGCTTTCCTGAATGCCCGGAACAAAACTGTCGAGACTCAAAATCGGGTTGTGCCGCACTTGCGCGAGGGTGAAATACACTGGCGCGTTGGTCATCTTGGTGCCCACCATAGCCTCCTTGCTTGACAATTCACTTGACACTTTACACTATGCTTGACGTGGAAGTATATGTGGGAGCTTGGGCAAAATGCAGAAAATCGGCCTTTCGACGATGAAATCAGACGATAACTGGCGTTATAACTCGTAATCCTCACTGCCTCCCTTCATAGCGGCCTCCACTGCTTTCCTCGTCAAGCGCGGCGCAAACAGTTCGATGAACTCATACGCGTAGGCGCGTAACAACCCATCGCGGCGGATAGCAACCCGCGTAGTGTTGGTGCGAAATAAGTGCGAGGCATCGATCATGGTCAGGCCGCGGTCGCGTTCGGCGTCATACGCCACCGAGGCGACGATGCCTATGCCCAATCCCGATTCGGCGTAGGTTTTGATGACATCCGCGTCGATCGCAGCCAATACGATATCGGGGGTGATGTTTTTGGCCGCGAACGCCGCGTCGATATTGGCGCGGCCGGCAAAGGCCAGGTCGTAGGTAACGATCGGGTATTTCGCAAGCAACTCCAGCGTGATGCGCGGCGCCCGCGCGAGTTCGTGTGCAGGCGGCACCACTACGCAATGCGTCCAGGTGTAGCCCGGCAAAGCGAGTAATTTGGAAAAGCTATTCAATGCTTCAGTGGCAATGCCGATGTCCGCATTGCCTGCAGAGACCATTTCGCCGATTTGCATCGGGTTGCCTTGTTGGAGGGCGAGGTGCACTTTTGGGTAACGCCGTTTAAATTCGGTGACCACACGCGGCAACGAATAACGCGCCTGAGTGTGGGTGGTGGCAATGGTCAGGGTGCCGCTATCCTGGTCGATAAATTCTCGCGAAACGGCGCGCAGGTTCTCGGTCTCCTGCAGAATGCGGTCGATAATCTTGAGGGCCGCTTGCCCAGGATCGGTCACCGCTACCAGCCGCTTGCCACGGCGCACGAACATCTGGATCCCGAGTTCAGTCTCCAGTTCTTTGATTTGTTTGGAAATTCCAGGCTGGGAGGTGAACAGTTTCTCGGCCACCAGGGTGAGATTCAGTCCCTGTCGTACAGTCTCCCGAGCATAGCGAAGTTGCTGAAAATTCATGCCGTTATTCTTATTTAATATAAGCAATCAAATTTTAAGTCTAATTGGCTATATAAAGCAAAGTTAGAATCCGCCCTCGTTAAAAAGGGTTTCTACTTTGGATTTCTGGGCCTACCGCGTTTCGGGGTTTGTGGTCGGCGCTGTCGTCGGGGTGACCGGCGTGGGCGGCGGCTCGCTGATGACGCCGCTACTGGTTCTTATTGACGGCAAGTTGGCGCTGTAGCTCGCCCATCGATGCCCATGACGATGACCCTGACACGCTTATGAGAACACTTCCGAAACCTCTACAATCCGCCCTCCTTTCAGGGGCAAGGACTGAATTATGTATATCTATGATGAGATAGATCAGCAAGTCGTCGATCAGCGCGTCGATCAATTTCGCGATCAGACCCAGCGTTACCTTGCAGGCAAACTCTCCGAGGATGAGTTCCGCGCGCTGCGGCTGCGAAATGGACTCTACGTGCAGCGTTACGCACCGATGCTGCGCGTGGCGGTGCCCTACGGTCTGTTGTCATCCAAGCAAATGCGCATGTTCGCGCACATCGCGAAGAAATATGATCGCGATTACGGTCACTTCAGCACGCGCCAGAACATCCAGTACAACTGGCCAAAGTTAGAGGAAGTACCCGACATCCTCGCCGACCTGGCCACGGTGCAGATGCACGCCATCCAAACCTCGGGCAATTGCGTGCGCAACATCACCACCGATCACTTCGCTGGCGTAGCCAAGGACGAGATTGTCGACTCCTTCGTCTGGTGCGAAATCATCCGCCAGTGGTCGACCTTTCATCCGGAGTTCAACTGGCTGCCGCGCAAATTTAAGATCGCGGTGAACGGCGCGAAATCGGATCGCGCCGCCACCGAAGTGCACGACATTGGCCTGCACGCGGTGCGCGCCGACGACGGCGCGGTGGGCTTTCGCGTGGTGATTGGCGGAGGCCTGGGCCGCACACCCATGGTGGGCCACACCATCCGCGAGTTCCTGCCGTGGCAGCACCTGCTCACCTACCTTGAGGCGGCGCTGCGTATCTATAACCGTCATGGCCGGCGCGACAATATTCACAAGGCGCGCATCAAGTTCGTGGTGAAAGAACATGGCGTGCAGCGCTTTCGCGAGGAAGTCGAGTCCGAGTGGCTGCAATTGAAAGATGGGCCAAACACCTTGATCGAAGCCGAGGTCGCTCGGGTCGAAAAGCGTTTTACCCGGCCCACCTATGCCAAACTGCCTGAGCGCGATGCGGCGTTGGATGCGGTACTCGCCTCCGACACCGCCTTCCGCAATTGGCATCTGCGCAATGTACATCCTCACAAAGTGCCGGGCTACGCCGCAGTGAGCTTATCGCTCAAACAAACCGGCGTGCCGCCGGGGGATGCCACCTCGGCGCAGTTGGCCGCAGTGGCCGATCTGGCTGATCGTTATTCGTTTGGCGAGCTGCGCGTGTCGCACGAGCAAAACCTAATCCTCGCCGATGTGGCGCTCACCGATTTGTATGCCTTATGGGATGACGCCAAAAAAATCGGCATGGCTACACCTAATATTGGCCTGCTCACCAATATCATCTGCTGCCCCGGCGGCGATTTTTGTTCGCTGGCCAACGCCAAGTCGATCCCGGTGGCGCAATCCATCCAGGAGCGCTTCGATAACCTCGATTACCTGCATGACATAGGCGAGGTCGATCTCAATATTTCGGGCTGCATGAACGCCTGCGGCCATCACCATGTTGGCCACATCGGCGTCCTCGGCGTGGATAAAGGTGGCGAGGAGTGGTACCAGATCGAGATCGGCGGCAACCAGGGCGAAGTGCGCCCCGGCGTGCGAGCTTCTTTGGGCAAAGTGATCGGCCCCTCGTTTGCGCGCGCCGAAGTGCCCGATGTCATCGAAAAACTGATCCAGTGTTATCTGGAGAACCGCGATAGCGACTTTGAGCGTTTCATCGATGTCGCACATCGTGTCGGACCCGATTTATTCAAGGACTATGTTTATGGCAAAGCTGATCCAGAATCACCGCGTCGTCGCCGACAAGTGGCAGCTTCTTAAACTCGGCGCGGACGGCGCGCTGCCCTCGGTGCCCGCCGAGGGTGATGTGCTCGTGCCGCTAAAGGTTTGGCTGGCACAGCACGATGCGTTAGCGGTGCGTGCCGGTTTGACCGGTGTGTGGCTCGATAGCAACGAAGGCGCCGAAACCGTCGCCGCGGATTTAAAACGCCTACCGTTGATCGCGATAAATTTTCCCGCGTTCACCGATGGGCGCGGCTACAGCACCGCGCGCCTGCTGCGCGAGCGCTATGGCTACAGCGGCGAATTGCGCGCCATTGGCGACGTGGGCCGCGATCACTTGCTCAATATGCAGCGCTGCGGATTCGATGCGTACTTGCTTCGTGAGGATGAGGATGTTGAGGTTGCACTGACGGCGTTCGATGATCTGCCCGTAGCCTATCAAGCATCGGTGGTCGAACCACAACCGCTGTTTCGCCGCCGGCAGGGCTGAGTTGCTGTTGAGACTTCGCTTTGCTGCTGAAACTCCGCCCTGCCGCTAAGTCTTTGTCGCTTTTGAAACTAAGACTCGATCGCCTCGCTCCAATACCAATGAAAATCGCCACATGAATGCCGACACCCCTATCGATTCGCCATTAAAAAGCCGCATCGGCGAATTGGAGAGGCAACTTGCGCGAATCGCGAACGAATTCAATCCCGCGACGTTCGCATCGAGCCTGTCAATCGAAGACATGGTGCTAACCGATGCCATCCTGCGAAACCACATCGGCATTGCGATTTTTACGCTGGATACCGGGCGCATGCATGGCGATACGCTTGTTGTCATCGATGCAATCACCAAAAAATATGCCAAGGCCATCGACGTCTATCGCCCGCAAGCCGACGCCGTTCGCCAATACGTCACGCTACATGGACGCGATGCTTTTTACGAGGGTGTGAACTTGCGCAAAGCCTGCTGCGAGATTCGCAAAGTCGAACCGCTGCGGCGCGCGTTGGCCGGCAAAAAGGCCTGGCTCACTGGCATGCGGCGCGAACAGTCGGTGACAAGAAACGAGCTGTCGCTTCAAACCTTTGATACGGTATTTGGCTTGGAAAAATTCAATCCACTCGCCGATTGGAGCGAAGAAGAGGTTTGGGCTTACCTAAAACTATTCGATGTGCCCTACAACGCGCTGTACGATCAAGGTTACCGCTCCATCGGTTGTGCGCCCTGCTCGCGCCCGGTGGTCGCGGGAGAAGATCTCCGCGCCGGACGTTGGTGGTGGGAACAACCCGAATCTAAGGAGTGTGGATTGCATGTGGGGCCGGATGGAAAATTGCAACGCATCAGGCAAACCGCATGAGCGCCGTGATGCAACGTCCGATCGATAAGATCCCGGTATTGCCGATCCGCAGTCATCTGGATTGGCTCGAGTCCGAGGCCATCTTCATCTTGCGCGAGCTGGCCGGCGAATGCGCCAACCCGGTACTATTCTTCTCCGGCGGCAAGGATTCCATCATCTTGTTGCGCTTGGCCGAGAAGGCGTTTCGCCCGGCGAAATTTCCCTTCCCCTTGTTGCACATCGACACCGGGCATAATTTTGCGGAGGTGATCGCGTTCCGCGATTTTCGCGCCGCGCAGTTGGGCGAACGTTTGTTGGTGCGCTCGGTGGAAGATTCCATGAAACGCGGCACCGTGCGCCTGCGTTCGGAGACCGAGAGCCGCAACGCCGCGCAATCGGTGACGTTGCTCGAAGCAATCGAAGAGTTCGGTTTCGATGCGGCCATTGGTGGCGCGCGACGCGATGAAGAGAAGGCCCGCGCCAAGGAGAGAATATTTTCCTTCCGCGACGAATTCGGCCAATGGGACCCTAAGAATCAACGCCCCGAATTGTGGAACCTATACAACACCCGCGTGCACAAGGGCGAGCATATGCGCGTGTTCCCCATCAGCAATTGGACCGAGCTCGATGTATGGCAATACATCGAAAGAGAAAAGCTCGAAGTACCAAATATTTATTACGCCCACACGCGCCCCATCGTGCGCCGCAAGGGTCTGCTGGTTCCCATCACCCCGGTCACACCTGCCATGGCAGGTGAAACCATCGAAGAAGTCACGGTGCGGTTTCGCACCGTCGGCGATATCACCTGCACCTGCCCGGTAGCCTCCAGCGCCGCCACACCTGCGGAAATCATTGTCGAGACGGCCCTCACCACGATTACTGAGCGCGGCGCGACGCGCATGGACGATCAGACGTCCGAAGCCTCGATGGAGCGGCGCAAGAAGGAAGGGTATTTCTAGCATGAGCGCCAATACACCACTGGAGCGCGACGCCATCGCCGACACCGGCGTGCTGCGCTTTATCACCGCCGGCAGCGTCGATGACGGCAAGAGCACGCTGATCGGGCGCCTGTTGCACGACACCCTGGCGATATTCGAGGATCAACTGGCTGCGGTGCAACGCGCCACCTCGAAGCGCGGGCAAGATGAACTTGATCTTTCGCTTTTGACCGACGGCCTGGAGGCCGAGCGCGAACAGGGCATCACCATCGACGTGGCGTATCGCTATTTCGCCACGCCGCGGCGCAAATTCATCATCGCCGACACGCCCGGCCACGAACAATACACGCGCAACATGGTCACCGGCGCCTCCACCGCCGACGCCGCGATCATTCTGATCGATGCACGCAAGGGCGTGCTCACGCAAACACGGCGCCACACCTACATTGCCCACCTTCTGGGCGTGCGCCACATCATCGTGGCCATCAACAAAATGGACTTGGTGGATTACGACCAGGCGGTGTTTGAGTGTATCCGCGCGCAATTCGAAGAATTTTCACGAACGCTCGACTTAGGAAAGGTACGTTTTATCCCCATGTCCGCGTTGCGTGGCGATCAGGTGGTCAAACCCGGCGAGGGCTTGCCCTGGTATCAAGGGCCAACCTTGCTCGCGGCGCTCGAAGACATCAATGTGCTCAACGAAGCGAGTTCCTTGCCGGTACGTTTTCCGGTGCAATTGGTAGTACGCCCTGGCACCAGCACGGATTTTCGCGGCTACGCCGGGCGCTTGATATCCGGCGTTCTGAGGGTTGGAGACGAACTGAGTGTGTCGCCTTCCAACCGACGCTCG
>JBJXEY010000089.1:0-6155 GCA_046153355.1 Burkholderiales bacterium | reverse complement strand
GACGCAACGTTTCGCGCTGGATTTGCAGCTTCTCCAATGCCAGCTTCAATTCGAAATAGGCCACGTTAAGGGCGAGGCGCTGTTGCCGGCGCACCTCATCCAGATCGCGTTGGCTGGCCAGAACCTGGGCATCGGCGGTGGCGATGCGCAGGTCCCGTTTGTTGCCGCGCTCCAATAGCTGATCCAGGCGCACGATGCTATCCACCTGCTTATCCTGCGGCCGGCCGCCGCCGATGCCGCGTTGCGGACTGATGCTGGATACCGAAGCAGTAAAGGAAGGATTGGGCACCGCACCGGCCAGCAGCACGCCTGAGGAAGCCAACTCGACTAGTTGGCGCGCGGCGATGATTTCGCGGTTGCCGGCTTCAAGACGAGCCTCTGCTTCGGTGAGCGATAGCGACTGCGCCGCGACCAAAAATGGTTGGGCGAAAATCAGCGCGGCGAAAAGCCGGCGTACAAAGGAATTTGGCATGGGAGGCGGACCATAACCAAACTGCCTTGCACCAACCTTTCGCGTCTTTGCCGGCCAACCGCAAGTTACAAGGGTTTCGCCGCCCTACTTTGTGGATTGAACGCCGTGCGTGCGGAGGGCAACCCCACTTGATCGCCGAGGATCTGCGCGGCCTCTAGGAGAAAGAAGTCGCGCGCATTTTTGCGCTCTTTTTCCGCTGCGAGCTCGTCGACTAGATTGCGTTCCCCTGGCTGCAGTCCGTCGTCACGGGAAGAGCCGCCCTTCGCCGCGGATTTGGCGGCGGAGGTTGCGCGCACGCCATTGCTCGTCTCGCGCGCCGCGATGCGGGTTTCACGAACCCGTTGCTCCTTGCGGCGTTCCGCTTCATTAAGTGAAACTTGGTTTGCCGTCTGTTGGCGGCGTAGTTCCTCAATGTCCTCTTGCAGGTATTGAAAATCCCGGTCGATCTTTCTGCGTGCGGCGTGTCTATCCAAAAGTATCGGTAGATCCTCCCGCAGTGCGGCCGATGTTGGGTAGCTGGTGGAACGGATTTGCATCCATGGCAGCGCATTGTCGAAGCTGGATTCGCCGAAATTGGCTGCGTCTAACACCGCGGGAAACACGATATCCGGCGTGACGCCACGCAATTGTGTGGTGCCGCCGTTGATGCGAAAGAACTGGGCAATGGTTAGCCTCAACCCACCCAATGATGGACGGTCACTGCTGGCGTTGCGATCCAAATCGATAACACTTTGCACCGTGCCCTTGCCGAAGCTGGACTCGCCAATCACCACGCCGCGACCATAGTCCTGTATGGCTGCGGCGAATATCTCTGAGGCGGAAGCCGAACCGCGATTGATCAGCACGCCTAAAGGGCCATCCCAGGCAACACCGGCCTGATCGTCGTTTTGCACGGTAATCCTGCCGTTGGCCAAGCGCTGTTGCAACACCGGCCCGCGATCGATAAATAAGCCGGTGAGTTCGATCGCGCCGGTGAGTGACCCGCCGCCGTTATTGCGCAGATCCAACAGCACACTATCGACCTTTTCTTTTTTCAGTTCCTCCAACAACCGCGCCACATCGCCCGAGGCACTTTTGAACCCCGGCTCGCCGCGGCGGCGGCCCTCGAAATCTTCGTAAAACGAAGGCAGGGTAATCACGCCGATGCGGCGTACGGTTGCCGCGTCGGTCACCGTCAGAATGGATTTTTTCGCCGCCTGCTCTTCCAGATTGACCTTTTTACGCACCAGCGTTATGCGTCTGCTCTTTGCCTCCAGCGGGGCGTTTGCCGCGAGTACCTCGAGCACCACCACCGTATCCTCGGCGCCGCGAATTAAAGTCACGGCGTCATCGACGCGCCAGCCCAAAATATCGGTTGCCACGGCATCGCGGCCTTGACCCACCCCCACAATACGGTCACCGATTTTCAATTGCCCCGAGAGCGCCGCAGGGCCGCCGGGCAACACATCGCGGATGGTGATGTAGTCGTTGCTCTCAGCCAGCACCGCACCGATGCCGACCAGGGAGAGCTTCATCGAAATGTCGAACTCCTGGCTGGCGCGCGGCCCCATGTAATTGGTGTGCGGTTCGATCGCCATGGTGTAGGCGTTCATGAAGGTTTGAAAAGCATCTTCGCTTTTCATCTGCCCAACGCGTTTTAAGGCGTTCTCGTAGCGCTTATCCAGCGTCGTGACAATGCTCTTGTCGTCGCTGCCGGCAAGCTTTAAACGCAGCCAGTCGTTTTTAACGCGCTTGCGCCAGATCTCGCGAATCTCAGCCTCGGTTTTCGCCCACGGCTCTTTGGCGCGCGAAACCCTATGGATTTCATTGGAGCGAAACTCGAAACCCTGCCGCAACAAACCGCGTGCGTAGGCAAAACGCTCGGTGGCGCGACGCGTGTACAAATTGAAAATGGCGAACGGTGCGGCAAGATTTTCCTCGAGAATCGCGTTATCCAGGCGGGTGCGATAGGCGCCAAGCTGATCGATATCTTCCTGGATGAAAAATAACCGTTCGCCATCCAGGGTCTTTAAATACTGATCGAAAATTTTTGCCGAAAGAGAGTCATCCAGCGGCATCGCCTTATAGTGGAAGCGCGTCAACACATCGGCCGCGGTACGTGCTGCCAGGGCCTGTTGTTGCAGCGGCGCCAACGCCGGTGGTGGCGATGTTCCCGCGTCAAGCGTTGCGCCGAGCGCCGCAGTGGCAAAGGCAAATAGCAGGAAAACAACATTGCGCTTCATTGGAACTGGAACTCCTGAACCTTATGGACAACACATGCTAACGGAATTGAGGTGCAGATTATTCCTTGAAATGTAACGGCCTGTAAGTCTCTTTTTCCCACAAAATGATGGGATGCCATGCTTGGTGCGCTTGATTTTCATTACTTCACCAAATTCATGGGCCACGATGTGAAGGTAGTCCCTTCGCCTGATACAGTGCATTAACAAATAGAAGACTGAGTCCTTGCGCATACTCATCGCCGAAGACGATATGCAGTTGGCCGAGGGCCTCGCGCAATCGCTGCGCGAAGGCGGGCATGCGGTCGATTGGGTGGGCGATGGCCAGGCCGCCGATTCCGCCTTGCGCGCCACGCCGTTCGATTTATTGATTCTGGATTTGGCGCTGCCGCACATCGACGGCTTCGAAGTATTGAAACGCCTGCGTGCCCGGCAGGGAAAAACCCTGGTGTTGATCCTTTCCGCCGAGGACGAAATCGACGCACGCATTCGCGGCCTGGATTTGGGCGCCGACGATTACCTAACCAAACCTTTTGCGCTGGGCGAACTCGAGGCGCGAGTCAGGGCCCTGGCGCGGCGGGCGAACGCCGGCGAGGTACGCGCGCGTTGCGGTACCTTGTCGCTTGATCGTGCCGGCCAGCGCGTGCTCGATGGCGAACGTTCGCTGGATCTCACACGTAACGAATACATGGTGTTGGCCGTGCTCATCGAACGCGCAGGCAAGGTGGTCTCCAAATCCAATCTATTCGAGCAGATCTACGATTGGGAGGCCGAGGCCGATTTGAGCGCGATCGAGGTGTTTGTTAGCCGCATTCGCAAAAAAATCGACAATTCGAACGCCCGCATCCGCACCGTGCGCGGCCTGGGTTACCTGCTGGAGGGCTCGACCGCGGCGGCGGCCGAGTACCAAGATGGCACCGACTAGCCTGCACCGCCAACTGCTCTACCGGCTCACCCTTCCGCTGATTGTGCTGATGGTGGTGGGAGGGTTGATTTCCTATCGCCTCGCTTTGCATTTTTCGCAACGCGCCTACGACGCAGTGCTCTACGACTCGGCGCGTTCTCTGGCCACGCAGGTAAAGTTTGTCGCCGGCCGCGCTACCCTCGATCTGCCGCGCGCAGCGTTAGAGATCTTCGAATGGGATGTGATGGACCGCACTTTTTTCGCGGTCAACAGTGAGCGCCATGGCTTGATCCTTGGGCATCCTGATTTTCCCCGATCACCGTTGGCGCCCACCGGCGATTTGCAGCCGTTGTTCTTCGATGCCGAATTCGGCGGCGAGGCGATACGCGCGGTGATGATCCGCCTTCCCACGCAAGACGATGTGATCCTGGTGGGCGTGGCCGAGACCATTGCCAAGCGCCGCGAGCTCACCAATGAGGTGTTGTTCTCCATGCTGGTGCCGCAATTGGTGCTGCTCATCGCAGCGGTGCTGGTGTTATGGATGGGCATTCGAGGCGGGTTAGCTCCCCTGGACGCCGTGGCCGGGGACATCGAAAAGCGCGACCCCAACGATTTGCGGCCGATTGCCGATACCGGCCCCATCGAGGTGCGGCCCCTGACGCGCGCGTTGAACGAGATGCTGCGCGCGCTCACCGCAGCGCATGCCTCGCAACGGCGTTTCATCTCCAACGCGGCGCATCAATTGCGATCTCCCCTTGCTGCGCTCCAGGTACAGGCTGAGCGCGCGTTGCGTGAGAGCGAACCGGCGGTGCATGCGCAGGCGCTCACCCAGGTGGTGAGCGGCGTGGGCCGCGCGGCGCATCTGGCGCGGCAACTGTTGACCCTGGCGCGCGCCGAACCCGATGGGCTACCCAGTGATCGCTTGGAAAAAGTGGATCTTGCGTTGGTTGCGCGCGAGGTGACCTCGGACTGGGTTCCCAAAGCCATGGCGCAGGGCAGCGACCTGGGATTCTCGGGCGATGAGTCCGGTGCATGGGTGGCAGGTGATGCCGCCTTGTTTCGCGAGATGCTCACCAATCTTATCGACAATGCGTTGCGTTATAGCGGGCCTGGGGCGCGCGTCACGGTGGGGGTCCGAGCGACGCAAGATATTGTGTTGTTCGTGGAAGACGATGGCCCAGGTATTCCCATGGAGTCGCGCCACGCGGTGTTTGATCGTTTTGTGCGCCTACCCAGCAGCCATACGGATGGCTGCGGCCTTGGCCTAGCCATCGTCCGCGAAATCGCTACCTTGTGTAGCGGCAAGGCCACGATCCAAGATAGTTCGATGGGCAAGGGAGCGCGTGTGGAGGTGAGTTTTCCGCGTTCAGCCTAGGCCAACTTTGTAAGTCGAGAGTGGAATATCCTTCGGCATTTCTCGATAAGGGCAGTGCGTGAGCGGCAATAAACTTTCATCGGTGGGGCAGTTCGATTACATCGTCATTGGTGCCGGCTCGGCTGGGTGCGTGCTCGCCAATCGGCTGAGCAAAGATGCGTCGATCAAAGTATTGCTGCTCGAAGCCGGCGGCGAAGATAACAATTGGTGGATACGGGTGCCGGTGGGCATGCCGCGCCTTTTGGGCAATAAGGAAGTGGACTGGTGTTACCAAAGCGAGCCCGAGCCCTATGCCGATGATCGTGTCACGCCCGTGCCGCGTGGCAAGACACTCGGCGGTTCCTCGTCGATTAATTCGCTTTGTTATATCCGCGGCCATAAGCTGGACTACGACGATTGGTGCGCTCTGGGTAATCCAGGTTGGTCGTGGGATGAAGTGCTGCCCTACTTTCGCAGCCTGGAGACTTACCCTCGCGGCGCCAATCAAGCACATGGTGGCGAGGGTGAGCTGGCCGTTCAAGACAACAAACTTCGCTGGGAGGTGGTGGAAGCATGGAAGCGCGCCGCCATCGCGCATGGCATTCCTGAGACTGACGATCAAAACGCCGGCGAAAATAATGGACTTACTTATTTTCAGGGCACCATCCGCAAGGGGAAGCGCTCCTCGGCGGCCGAAGCGTTTCTACATCCGATTCGTTCGCGGCCCAATCTTCAGGTGTTGACCCATGCGCATGCGACGGCGTTGCGCTTCGAGGGCAAACGTTGTGTGGGGGTTGAATTCCGAAATGGTGATACAAGCAAAACTGCCGGCGCCAATATAGAGGTACTGGTTGCTGCCGGCGCCATAGCCTCGCCGCAGTTACTCGAACTCTCCGGCATCGGGCGCGGTGAGCTGCTGCAACAACATGGCATCGCCACCCACCATGATTTACCCGGCGTAGGTGAGAACATGCAGGATCATTGGCAACTACGTTGTTCTTACAAGGTGAAAAATACCGTCACCATGAACGAATGGGTGGGTAATCCACTACGTCGCTATGCCATGGGCGCGTGGTACTTGCTCACTGGGCGTGGGCCAATGGGTTTTCAGACACCGCAACTGTGCGCCTTCACACGTAGCGACCCCGGACAGGCGATGGCGAATCTGCAATATCACGTGTCGCCAGCCAGCGCTGATCGTTTCGG
>JBJXEY010000082.1:0-9712 GCA_046153355.1 Burkholderiales bacterium | reverse complement strand
GCGCCGATCCATTGGCGGGGGACGGCGCGGGCATATTGCTGCAAATCCCCGATGCACTGTTTCGCGAGGAAATGGCCAAGCAAGGGATATCGCTACCGGCGTTGGGCCAATATGGCGTAGGCATGGTGTTTTTGCCAAAGGAACCGGCGTCCCGACTGGCATGCGAATATGAAATTGAACGCGCGATCAAAGATGAAGGGCAAGTACTTCTTGGGTGGCGCGATGTGCCCTGCGACAATTCCGGATTAGGCGAATCGGTCAAACGCATCGAACCGGTGATTCGCCAGGTATTTGTAGGCCGTGGAACCGATGTCACGGTGACCGATGCACTGGAGCGCAAGCTCTATATCATCCGTAAAAGTTCCGGGCACGCTATTCAAGCGTTGGCGCTTGCGCACGGTCGGGAATTTTATGTTCCCTCAATGTCCGCGCGTACGGTTGTCTACAAAGGCATGCTGCTCGCCGATCAGGTCGGGAGATACTACCTTGATTTGCAGGACCCACGGGTAACCTCGGCTCTGGCGTTGGTGCATCAGCGATTCTCAACCAATACATTTCCGACCTGGGACTTGGCGCATCCGTTTCGCATGATCGCGCACAATGGTGAAATCAATACTTTGCGCGGTAACGTCAATTGGATCCGCGCACGCAAGGGCGCGATATCTAGTCCGATACTAGGGCGCGACTTGGAAAAAGTCTGGCCACTGATTTACGACGGTCAATCTGACTCCGCCTCGTTCGACAATGCGCTGGAACTGCTAGTGATGAGCGGTTACTCCATGCCGCACGCCATGATGATGATGATCCCCGAGGCATGGGAAGGCCATGCGCACATGGATGCGAGTCGCCGCGCGTTCTACGAATACCACGCGGCAATGATGGAGCCTTGGGACGGACCCGCGTCGATAGCATTCACCGACGGGCGTCAGATCGGCGCGACCCTGGATCGAAATGGCCTGCGTCCATCACGCTATATCGTCACCGACGACGAACTGGTGATCATGGGTTCGGAATGCGGGTGCCTGCCTATACCAGAAGAAAAGATCGTCAAGAAATGGCGTCTGCAACCAGGGAAAATGTTTTTGGTCGACCTGGAAAAAGGTCGCATTGTCGATGACCGCGAGCTAAAAGAGACGCTCGCGCATGCCAAACCATATACCGAATGGATGGATCGCATTCGGGTCAGGTTGGATAACGTCGATACCGACAAACAACAACCCGAGCGTTCTTCGGTATCCCTCTTGGATCGGCAACAGGCATTTGCCTATACACAAGAAGACATTAAGTTCTTGATCTCGCCAATGGCGGAAATGGGCGAGGAACCGGTGGGTTCAATGGGAAATGACTCGCCCTTGGCGGTGTTATCTTCCAAAAACAAAACCTTGTACCACTATTTCAAGCAGCTTTTCGCGCAAGTGACCAATCCGCCGATCGATCCGATACGCGAAGAGTTGGTAACGTCGCTGGTATCTTTCATCGGACCCAAACCCAATCTATTGGGTATCGAAGAACGAAATCCACCGCTGCGCCTTGAAGTGAGTCAACCGGTGCTGGATTTTTATGAAATGGAGAAGATCCGTCATATCGATAGATATACGGATGGCAAGTTCAAGTCACATGAACTGGATATTTGCTACCCGGTTGCCTGGGGCAAACAAGCGATTGAGGCCAGATTGGCATCGCTTGCCGCACAAGCCGAGGACGCGGTGCGCGCCGGCGATTCGATCATCATTATCTCGGATCGGCGAATCGATCAGGATCACGTGGCGATTCCGGCATTGCTTGCGCTCTCGACTATCCACCAGCACCTGACCAACAAGGGTCTGCGCACCAGTACCGGCTTGGTGGTCGAGACCGGCAGCGCACGCGAGGTCCATCATTTTTGCCTATTGGGCGGCTATGGTGCTGAAGCGGTTCATCCGTATCTCGCGCTTGAGGCTTTGCTCTCCTTGGCCGCGCCAAAACTTGCAACAGATAAAGACGCCGCAAAAAAGGCCATTAAGAATTACGTCAAGGCAATTGGCAAGGGTTTGCGCAAAGTGATGTCGAAGATGGGCATCTCCACCTATATGTCGTATACCGGTGCGCAGATATTCGAGGCGGTGGGGTTGTCGAGGAGCCTGATCGACAAATATTTCACCGGAACCACCTCAAGTGTCAATGGCATCGACGTTTTTGGTCTTGCCGAGGAATCGATACGCATTCACCAAAGCGCGTTTGGCAACGACCAGGTGCTTGCGAATGAATTGGATGCCGGCGGCGAATACGCCTGGCGGGTGCGCGGCGAGGAGCATATGTGGACGCCGGATGCGATCGCCAAGTTGCAGCATTCGACGCGCAACAACTCCTACGACACCTACAAAGAATATGCGTGCATCATCAACGATCAATCGCGTCGCCACATGACGTTTCGCGGGCTGTTCGAATTTCGCCTTGACCAATGCAAGCCCGTGCCCTTAGACGAGGTAGAGCCCGCGAAAGACATTGTCAAACGTTTCTCCACGGGGGCGATGTCGCTGGGGTCGATCTCAACTGAAGCGCACACATCCTTGGCAATCGCCATGAACCGTATTGGTGGAAAGTCCAATACCGGTGAAGGTGGCGAGGATCGCAATCGTTACGCGCCGATCAAACTGGGGGAAACACTTACCTCGCGCTTGGGCAAACGCCAAATTGAGCGCGACCAGGAGCTTTTGGAAGGCGACTCCCTCAAATCGAAGATCAAGCAGGTAGCCTCGGGTCGATTTGGTGTAACCGCGGAGTACCTTTCGTCGGCCGAGCAGATTCAAATCAAAATGGCGCAGGGCGCCAAGCCGGGCGAGGGCGGGCAGCTCCCGGGCAAGAAAGTCTCTGAATACATCGCCCGGATGCGCTATTCGACGGCTGGCGTCGAACTCATCTCGCCACCGCCGCATCACGATATCTATTCGATCGAGGATCTGGCGCAGCTCATCCACGACTTGAAAAACGCCAACTCCCAGGCCTCGATTAGCGTGAAGCTGGTATCCGAGGTCGGCGTGGGGACTGTCGCGGCGGGGGTTTCCAAAGCCAAGGCGGATCACGTCACCATTTCCGGTCATGACGGGGGGACGGGGGCGAGCCCGCTGTCTTCGCTTAAACATGCGGGCACGCCCTGGGAATTGGGACTGGCCGAAACCCAACAGACCTTGGTGTTGAACCGATTGCGCGGCAGGATTGCCGTACAAGTTGATGGACAAATCAAGACCGGGCGCGACGTGGTCATTGGTGCCATGTTGGGCGCGGATGAATTTGGCTTCGCCACCGCACCCCTGGTGGTGCAGGGCTGCATCATGATGCGCAAGTGCCATTTGAATACCTGTCCTGTCGGGGTCGCCACGCAAGATCCCGTGCTACGCCGCAAATTCTCCGGTAAGCCCGAGTACGTCATTAACTATTTCTTTTTTGTCGCCGAAGAAGTTCGCGAGCTCATGGCGTCATTGGGCGTGCGCAAGCTCGATGAATTAATTGGCGCCGCGCATTTTCTCGATACGAAACAAGGCATCGAACATTGGAAAGCCAAGGGCCTGGATTTTTCGAAAATCTTCCATGTGCCCGAGATGCCCGCGGATGTTGCCCGATTCCATACCGAGACCCAGGATCACGGCTTGGAACGTGCCCTGGACCATCGGCTAATCGAATTGGCGGCCCCCGCGATCGAACGTGGCGTGAAAGTGGCCATCGATATGCCGATTCGAAATATCAACCGCACCGTGGGCACCATGCTGTCGGGGAAAATCGCCAAGCGCTACGGCCATGAAGGGCTGCCCGATGACACCATTCATGTGAAGCTCGCAGGCTCGGCGGGTCAAAGTTTCGGCGCATTCCTTGCCAAGGGCATTACCCTCGATCTCATTGGCGATACCAATGATTATTGCGGCAAGGGTATGTCTGGCGGACGAATCAGTGTGCAGCCATCGGTGAAGTTTCGTGGCGACCCCAAGGAAAACATCATTACGGGCAACGTCGTGCTCTACGGTGCCATCGCCGGTGAAGCGTATTTCAGAGGCGTGGCGGGCGAACGTTTCGCGGTGAGAAATTCAGGTGCGCATACCGTTGTCGAAGGGGTTGGCGATCATTGTTGCGAGTACATGACCGGAGGCACGGTGGTGGTATTGGGCGGCACGGGCCGTAATTTTGCCGCGGGCATGTCAGGCGGTATCGCCTATGTGCTGGACCAATCCGGTTCGTTCGAGGGGCTGTGCAATCGATCCATGGTCGATTTGGAAGCGGTACTGACGGAGTCCGAGCAGCGTGCCAAAGTGTCGACCGACGTTTGGCATAGGCAGCAGACCGACGAGGCAGTTTTGCGCGGCTTGATTGAAAATCACGCCCAGTACACCGGTAGCCGGCAAGCGCGCGAGATCCTTGATAGGTGGAGCGAATACCGCGTTAAGTTCGTTAAGGTATTTCCCAAGGAATATCGGCGCGCGCTGGCCGAGAACGCCGCGGCAACCAAGCGCGACGCCGCCTAGGCATGCATTGGCGCAGGCCATTGCCTCGTGCCATTTCGTAACCAACGGAATCAAAAATAGTCATGGGCAAGATTACCGGTTTCCTTGAATTCCAGCGCTTGCAAGAAGCAGCGGATGCGCCCGAGTCGCGTAAAAAACACTATCGCGAATTTGTTGCCCATCTGGCTGATGATGAGGCCAAGATCCAAGGCGCGCGTTGCATGGATTGTGGCATCCCATTTTGCATGAGCGGTTGCCCGGTCAATAACGTGATTCCCGATTTCAACGACTTGGTCTACCGCGAAGATTGGCAGCGTGCGATTGAGACGCTGCACTCTACCAATAATTTTCCAGAGTTCACCGGCAGGGTATGCCCCGCGCCTTGCGAAGAAGCCTGCACGCTACGTATCAATAATGACGCGGTTGGCATCAAGTCTATCGAGCACGCCATTATCGACAAGGCCTGGGGACAAGGTTGGGTCTTGCCACAACCCCCGGCACGTAAAACCGGAAAGCGGGTGGCAGTAGTGGGTTCGGGACCGGCTGGATTGGCGAGCGCGCAACAATTGGCCCGAGCAGGGCATGACGTGGTGGTCTACGAAAAAAATGACCGCATTGGCGGCTTGCTTCGCTACGGTATTCCCGACTTCAAAATGGAAAAAAGCCACATTGATCGACGCGTCGAGCAGATGCGCGCCGAAGGAGTCGAATTTCGCGTCAATCATGTTGTCGGCAATGCGCCCTTGGGCGTTGGCAATGCGGCAGCGACCAATGTTGATCAGCAAAAGTTGATGAAAGAGTTTGATGCAGTGGTACTCGCCGGCGGCGCGGAAACACCACGTGATCTCCCGGTTCCTGGGCGCGATCTAGGCGGTGTACTTTTCGCGATGGATTTTTTGCCCTTGCAGAATCGGCGCGTGGCGGGTGACAGCGGTGTTCCCGATCTCTGGGCCAGCGGCAAACATGTGGTGATCATCGGCGGCGGCGATACCGGCTCCGATTGCGTGGGCACCTCCAACCGGCATGGGGCCAAGTCGATTACTCAGTTTGAACTACTACCGATGCCACCGGACACCGAGAACAATCCCGTGTGGCCCTATTGGCCGCAGCGCTTGCGTACTTCGTCTTCGCACGAGGAAGGTGCGTCGCGCGACTGGGCGGTTGGGACGAAACGATTGATCGGCGAGGGCGGGCAGGTTAAGAAACTTGTCGCGGCACGCCTCGAATGGAAAGAAGGAAAGATGGTGGAAATCGCCGGGTCGGAATTTGAGATGCCGGCCGATTTGGTGTTATTGGCTATGGGTTTTGTTAGCCCAGCTCAATCGGTGCTACAGGCATTTGGCGTGACTAAAGACAATCGCGGCAATGTTGAGGCAACTACCGAGGAGGCCGGTGGCTATTTGACTTCGGTGCCCAAGGTGTTCGCCGCCGGAGATATGCGCCGTGGGCAATCGCTGGTGGTATGGGCGATTCGCGAAGGGCGACAATGCGCCCGAGCGGTCGACGAGTTCTTGATGGGCCGCTCCGATCTTCCGCGTTAGGCGAGCGTGGATACACCGTGCGATGGACCAAATTCTAGGGCAACTAAAGCCTATTTTTTGGATTCATATTTCCTCGTAATGAGCGCCCTTATTGCAGAGTGAAAGTAATTTCTCTGTAATTGACGAAAATACCCTATGAACATAGTTATTCTCGCGGCGGGCCACGGCAGTCGCATGCGTTCCAATATTCCCAAGGTGTTGCATCGTTTGGGAGGTAGGGCTTTACTAGACCATGTTCTGGAATCTGCTTTTGCGCTCGCGCCGCAAAGGGTTTGCGTGGTCTACGGCTATGGTGGCGAGATTGTCCCCGACGCCATGCGTGGCAAATTCCCGGCCGTTCTTTGGGCTAAACAGGAACCCCAATTAGGAACCGGTCACGCGGTGATGCAGGCCTTGCCTCATCTTGATCCCCTATTGCCTACATTGATACTCTATGGCGATGTTCCCTTGATCAGCGTGGTGACTTTGCGCCGCTTGGTGCAGGTAGCTGAAGGTGATTTGGCGATTCTCACCGTCAACTTGGATAACCCCAAGGGCTATGGGCGCATCCTGCGCGTTGCCGGGGAGGTGGTGGGAATTGTCGAAGAAAAAGACGCAAACGAAACTCAAAGGTGCATCAGCGAGATCAATACGGGTGTAATGGTCGCACCGACCGCCAAGCTGAAAATCTGGCTCTCAAGTCTGTCGAACGACAACGCACAAGGCGAATATTATTTGACCGATGTGGTGGCAAAGGCAAAGAAGGATGGGGTAAGAATTGGCAGCGCCATAACGAGTAATCCATGGGAAACGTCGGGGGTGAATACCAAGGTGCAACTGGCGGAATTGGAACATCAGCGCAGGCTTAGCCAAGCCCAGACACTGCTGGACAATGGTGTGACCCTGTTGGACCCCGCGCGCACCGATGTGCGCGGCAAGCTCACCTGCGGGCAAGATTGCGAAATCGACGTCAACTGTATTTTCGAAGGCGATGTAGTACTGGGTGACCGGGTCGTGATTGGCGCGAATTGCATTTTGCGCAACGTAACGGTCGCTGCGGACACTCGTATTGAGGCGTTTTGTCACCTCGATAGCACGCAGATCGGATCGAATTGCCGAATTGGGCCCTACGCTCGCTTGCGACCTGGCGCCAACCTGGCCAAGGATGTGCATATCGGCAATTTTGTGGAGGTCAAGGCTAGTAGCATCGGTGAAGGCAGCAAAGCCAATCATCTTTCCTACATTGGCGACAGTGAAGTGGGGCGCAATGTCAATGTCGGCGCTGGCACCATCACCTGTAACTATGACGGTGTCAATAAACACCGGACCATCATCGAAGACGATGTATTTATCGGTTCCGACAGCCAATTGGTCGCGCCAATAAGGGTTGGGAAAGGGGCGACCCTAGGCGCGGGCACCACGCTGACTAAAGATGCCCCCGAAGGCAAGTTAACGCTGTCGCGCTCGCGGCAGACCACGATCGATTCCTGGTCACGACCCAAAAAGAAGAGCTAACCCGATGTGTGGAATTGTCGCCGCGATCGCCAATCGCAATGTTGTCCCTATTCTTCTTGAAGGCCTCAAGCGCCTTGAATACCGCGGCTACGATTCGGCCGGTATCGCCATTCTCGATGGCAATCCGGGCAAAAAATTGCACCGGGTGCGATCCACTGGTCGCGTGGCCGAGTTGGAGAAACTCACCGGATCACTGGCCTCATCTATTGGCATCGCGCACACTCGCTGGGCGACGCATGGCGTGCCGTCCGAACGCAACGCTCATCCACATGCATCGGGTGGGCTGTCGGTGGTGCACAACGGCATTATCGAAAATCACGATGAGATCCGTGAAGAGTTGCGAGCCAACGGATATGTATTTACTTCCGATACCGATACCGAGGTAATCGCCCATCTGGTGCATGCAAAACGAACCGCCGGCTTAGGTCTATTCGAGGCAGTCTGCGAAGCAACGAAAATTTTTCGTGGTGCCTATGCCATCGCCGTTATCGACGAGGGCGAACCCAATCTGATGGTGGTGGCGCGCCATGGGGCACCACTCTTAATCGGCGTGGGCGACGGAGAAAATTTCGCTGCCTCAGATGCGTCGGCCCTGATACAAGTCACCAAGCGATTGATTTATCTCGAGGATGGCGACCGTGCGGCGGTCAGCCTAAGCACGGTCAAGATCATCGATGCGGCCGGCAAGCAGGTCGAAAGACCCGTTCAGATTTCGAATCTAAGCGCCACGGACGAGGATCTCGGTACGCACGCAAACTACATGCACAAGGAGATATTCGAGCAGCCTATGGCGGTGGCCAATACGCTGGAGATGGTGACGGGTGCCAGCACGGTTGTGCCGGAATTATTCGGCGCCAATGCCGGTCAAATATTCGCCGACATCGACTCGGTGCTAATCCTAGCCTGCGGAACAAGTTACCACGCAGGCATGGTTGCCCGATATTGGTTGGAAGGTTTCGCCGGACTGCCTTGTAACGTCGAGATAGCCAGCGAATATCGTTATCGCGAATCAGTGGCGAACCCCAAGACGCTGGTGGTGACTATTTCACAATCCGGTGAAACGGCCGATACCCTGGCCGCGCTTAAATTTTCAACTTCGCGCGGGCAGACCAATAGTCTGACGATTTGCAATGCGCCAGAGTCTGCGCTTATTCGCGCATCGAGCCTCCGCTTTTTGACACGCGCGGGTCCAGAGATTGGTGTGGCATCGACCAAGGCATTCACCACGCAGCTTGTCACCCTGGTGTTACTCGCCATGGTGCTCGCCAAGCAGCGCGGGCGGCTCGATTCGCGACGCGAGAGTGAATTGTTGCATTCGTTGCGCCATCTGCCTGCGGCGCTATCGCAAATTTTGAGTATTGAGCCGCAAATCGTTGCCTGGGCAGAACAACTGGCGCCGCATCGGCATGCCTTGTTTCTGGGTCGGGGCGTTCACTGGCCGATTGCCATGGAGGGGGCGCTCAAATTAAAGGAGATTTCCTATATTCATGCCGAGGCCTATGCGGCTGGCGAGCTCAAGCACGGACCATTGGCCTTGGTTGACGAGGACATGCCGGTCTTCGCCATCGCGCCAAACGACGCGCTATTAGAGAAGCTCAAGTCCAATCTCAAGGAAGTCAGCGCTCGAGGTGGAAAGCTTTATGTTTTTGCCGACCAGGATGCACGAATTCCCGTCGAGAGTGGCCTCGAGGTTATTCGTCTGCCCGATCATGCGGGCATGCTCTCGCCAATTCTGCACACGCTCCCCTTGCAAATGCTGGCCTATCATGCGGCGTTGATCCGGGGAAATGACGTCGATAAGCCGAGAAATCTTGCCAAGTCGGTGACGGTGGAATAGGGGTTTCTTTCGCAACAATAAATTGCGCCGTAGCCCCAAGGTGGCTAGTTGGGACCGTCAAGGCAACCGCAGCCATCCGGGCTATCCGGTGTGAGTTCGGGGCAAATCCCTAACGGCCGCAGAGCGCTCAAAAATTGGATCGGAGACAACATGCTAAAACTTTGGGGTAGGACCAATTCCATCAATGTCATGAAAGTGCTTTGGACACTGCACGAGATGGGCATTCCCTACGAACGCATTGATGCCGGCATGGAGTTTGGCGTGGTCAACAGCGACGAATACAAGTCGATCAACCCCAACAGCCGTGTGCCGACCATCGATGACGAAGGGTTCACATTATTTGAATCGAACACCATTGTTAGGTACCT
>JBJXEY010000013.1:0-7849 GCA_046153355.1 Burkholderiales bacterium | reverse complement strand
CTTGCGGTGCACCAGCCTTGCCCAAAACGCGCCATGCGCCGAAACGAGGCCTCGTTCCAGGCTTTACGCGGGGCTTCGCCCGGAGCGCCTTGCAGGCCAAGGTGGTAACCGCCACCAATCAATATGGGCAGCGGTTGCTGGATAGGTTTAGGCGTGAGGCGCACTTCTTTTAATTGAAAGTGGCGGCCTTGATGATTTACTTCTTCTTCGGCCGACCACAGGCGCTGCATGATCTCCAGGGTTTCGTCGGTGCGGCTACCACGCTCTTTATAGGGAATGCCCAGGTTTTCGAATTCCTTGGGTACCCAGCCCACCGCGGCCGCGATATCCAGGCGCCCGCCCGAGAGCCGTTCTATCGACATCAACATACGCGCCAGCGCCACGGGTGCGTACAGGGGAATCTGGATAGCAGCGATGTTCAAGCGTACACGGTGCGTGCGCGCGGCGGCCGCGGAAAGCATCACTAACGTATCGACGCGCGGGAAATCGCGCGCGATGCTGTGCGGCATGGAGACGCCGTAATAACCCAGGCGCTCTACCTCCTCAGCAAACGCGACAAAACTGGTTACGTCGGCCAGATCGGTGACGCCCAGGTAGATGCCGACCTCGGCCGGGTTGTTGCTATTGATTGGCGCGCTCATTCGAATCGCGCCCCCGAAACGCGGATTAGTTCCGCCGATGCCGCGGTATCGGCCTTAATGAATTGCGCGAATTCATCCGGTGAGTTGCCGATCGGCTCCATGCCCTGCGCTGAGAAATACTTCTCGCGAAACGCCGTGTTGGAGGTAACGCGATTGACTTCGCGATAAATACGTTCGCGGATCTCCTTGGGCGTTTTCGCCGGCGCCAGCCAACCGAACCACACACGCGCATCGATACTGGTCAAACCCTGTTCACGCAGCGTGTGAACCTCGGGCAACAGTGGCGAGCGGCTCGATCCGCTGATGGCGATCACCTTCAATTTGCCCGCCTGATGGTGCTGCGGAAAATTTCCCAGTGCGAAGTAGGTCAGTTGCGTCTCCCCACCCAGCATCGCGGTCATCAACGCGCCGGGATTTTTGTAGGGAACGTGGGTCATATTGACGCCGTTTTGTTTCTTCAACCATTCCATCAACATATTGGCCATGGTGGCGGGCCCAAGTGAAGCAAAATTGACGGCATCGGGTTTTGCGCGTGTAAAGGCAATCAGTTCGTTCAGGTTGTTAACCTTGAGGGAAGGATTGACCACCAACGCTAGCACCGCATACACCACGTTGGTCACCGGTTCGAAATCTTTCGCCACATCGAAAGGCAGCTTCGAGGTCAAGAGCGGCAGCACCATGAAGGTGCGATCCACCATACACAGCGTGTAGCCATCCGGCGCGGATTTGGCGCAGGCATCGCCACCGACAATGCCCGCGCCGCCGGGGCGGTTTTCGATGACAATGGGCTGACCAAATCCCGCATACATTTCTTGGGTAACTTGGCGGATCAAACCTTCCACGGCCGCGCCCGAGCCGGAAATCAACCGTACCGGCTTGACGGGATAGCTCTGCGCAAAAGCGGTAGGAACGGCGAGTGCGGTGCAGAGCAAGGCCGCGATTCGGGATATGGCGATCAATCCCCCTGCATTGAAATGTCGAACCATCTTTTTCTCCCATTGTGTTTCGTGTGACGGATATCGCGGTTGTATGCGCCACGCGAATTTACGACTAAACAATGCTTCTGTGTATTTGCCGGTAGCAACCAATGATGCGGTCGATAGCGCCGGTGCGCGGCGAGATTGTCTTGACATAGAACGCGGTCGTTCCGGCTCGTGTTGCGATGAGCGGATAAAATGCCGACGGAATTTTGTTTTAGATAATGTTATTTGGCCTTGGCGCCTTGGGCTTGGAATCCAAAGTGCTCATTTGGCAACCCTACGTCCTTAAACCCACGAAGAGCCAATTATGAAAATCGGATTATTCGACCATATCGACCGCAACCACCTGCCTCTGGCGACGCAGTTCGATGAGCGCCTGCGTTTTATCGCCGAAGCCGATGAGGCCGGCTTTTATTGCTATCACGTGGCCGAGCACCATGCCTCGCCGCTGAATTCGGTGCCGGTGCCGGGAATATTCTTGGGTGCGGTGGCGCGCGCGACGCGGCGCATGCACTTGGGGCCGATGGTGTATTTGTTGCCGTTGTATTCGCCGCTGCGCATGATCGAGGAGATTTGTATCCTCGATCACCTCTCCGGTGGCCGGCTAGAAGTGGGCGTTGGCCGCGGCGTGTCGCCTTTCGAATTGAAACATCACAAGATCAATCACGACGATTCCCGTGAGATTTTCATTGATGCCTTCGATTGCATCTCGGCCGGCCTGGCAACCGACAAGCTATCCTATGTGGGCAAGCACTTCGAATATAAAGACGTGCCGATTCCCCTGCGCCCGCTGCAAACGCCGGGTCCGGCGTTTTGGTATGGCTCGTCCAATGCCACCGGTTCCGTCTGGGCGGGTGAGCGCGGCCTGCATTTCGTCACCAACGGCGCCACGGCGCGCGGCAAGGGAAACATCCTCGCCTTCAAGGAAGCCTTTGCCAAGCGCGGCAGCGCGGCGCAACCCAAAGCCGAATTCAAGGGCGGCGCGGCCATCGGCATCACGCGCCAGATCGTGGTGGCCGATACCGACGAGGCCGCAAAGCGCATTGCCGAGCCGGCCTGGACGCACTACCACGCCAACCTCACCTATTTATGGCGACTCAACACCAATGACGAACTGGCGGTGCGCCAGGCCGTGCCTTCCTCGGCTACCTTCGCCGATTCCCTGCGCGATGGCACCATCATCGCGGGCTCGCCCGAGACGGTACGCGAGAAAATCGCGCAGCAGGCGGACGAGTTGGGTATCAACTATCTATTGACGTATATGATGTTTGGCACCATGCCGCTCGCGGATGCGTTGCGATCCTTGTCGCTATTTAAAACCGAGGTGATGCCGGCCTTGGCTGCGATCTAAGCCATCGCTGTGATCTAAGCGTATATGCATCGCGTGGCTGCGAGCAGAGGTGCTCCACAATGACCATATCGTGCCGCAATAGGAGAAACCCAATGCAACCCGTTCCATTCTTGGTCTTGGCGCTGACAATTGGCTTTGCACTATCAGCCAACGCACAGCAGCCTTGGCCCGCGCGCAATTTGAATATGCTCACCCCCTTTTCGCCGGGGCCGGGTCCGGATCTTTACCTGCGGCCCTTGATGGCCAAGGTCGGTGAGCAGATCGGGCAGGTCATCGTCAATGACCATCGCGTCGGTGCTGGTGGGGCGCTGGTGCTGGCGCAGGCGGCGCGCGCCGCGCCCGATGGCCATACCCTGGTGGTGGTCACCAACTCGAATCTCATCCAACGGCACTTGAGACCCGAGGGCACGCCCGACATGATCGATTTTGCGCATATCTCGCGCTTGAGCCTGGCCCCCGCGCTGTTGGTTATTTCAGCAAGTTCGCCGATGCAACGCCTGGAGGATCTGGTGGCGAATGCCAAAGCCTCGCCCGGAAAGCTTAACTATGGCTCCGGCGGCAATGGCACGCCTTCGCATTTGCAGGGCGCGACCTTGCTCGCGCTCACTGGGATCGACGCGGTGCACGTGCCATTCAAAAATGCAAACGACGTGGTGCCGTCTTTGATTCGCGGCGATCTGCATTTCGCGTTTCAGGTGATGTCGTTTGGCGCGCCTTTCGTGCGCAGCGGCAAATTGCGCTTGCTCGCCACCACGGGCGCGACGCGCGCGCGCCAATTTCCGGATGCGCCCACGCTTTATGAGCAGATTAAAAACGACCTGGCCATCCAGGAGAACTGGCTGGGCGTCGCGTTTCCGGCGAAAACGCCGGTGCCAATCGTCAAACGGTTTCATGCCGAGATCCTCAAGGCGCTGCCCGATCCGGCGGTGCAAAAGGGTATGGAAACCAGCGGGACCAATTCGTCCCCCAGCGAAAGCCCCGAGGAGCACGCCGCCTATGTGCGCCGCGAAAACGACAAATGGCGAGAGATAGTTAAGCTCTCCGGGGTGAAGATCGAGTGATTGCATTGGAAAGGGGTAACAAAATGGAACACACCGCGAATCGAAAATCAACCAATGGCAACGCCTACGGCCGTGGCCCGCAGAGTTTCGATGCGGACATCACCGAGGTTGGGCCCGGTACACCCTGCGGCGAATTCATGCGCCGCTACTGGCACCCTATCGCGGTTTCATCGAAAGTGACCTCGCGGCCGCAGAACGTTCGTATCTTGGGCGAAGATCTGATTTTGTTTCGTGATGGCAAGGGCCGTGTCGGATTGCTCTACCCGCGCTGCGCGCACCGAGGCACAACGCTTTATTACGGCAAGGTGGATGACAAGGGCATTCGTTGTTGTTATCACGGCTGGCAGTTCGATGTCGAAGGCCATTGCATCGACCAGCCTTGCGAGCCGGGTGGCGGAGAACATAAAGATCGCGTACGCCAACCTTGGTATCCGGTGCAGGAGTTATACGGCCTCGTATGGGCTTACATGGGGCCGCCGCAGAAGCAACCCATCCTGCCGCGCTGGGATGTCTATGAGAATTTGTTACCCGGCGAGAAGATCTTTGCCACCGGATCAAGCTTTGGCGCCGGCGGCGACGATACCGTGGAGATTGTTCCCTGCAATTGGTTGCAAGATTGGGAAAACATCATGGACCCGTTCCACATCCCAATATTGCACACCAGCTTTTCGGGCGTGCAGTTCGTGCCCGAGATGGGGATCATGCCCGAGGTAGTGTGGTACCCGGTGGACCTTGGCATGCGCTACAGCGCTTATCGAAAGCTCGATGATGGCCGCGAGATGGATCGCGTGACGCTCGCCCTATTTCCGCATGTGCGCATCGTGCCGGACATTCGTTTGACGGGTGGCCCGGCTAAAGGAATCGGCTGGGTGCTGCCGGTGGACGATACGCATTTCCGTCTGTTTCACACCATGCGCGTGCCAGAAGATTTCCAGGGCCGCGTGTCGACGCGCCGCTCCTGGTCGGCGATGACCGAAGAAGAACATCAAATGGAGCCCGGCGATTGGGAGGCACAGGTCGGCCAAGGGCCAATCAGCTTTCATTCGGAGGAAAACCTGGCCTTGAGTGATCGCGGCGTGGTGATGCTGCGTAGAGCCTTGCGCCGGCAGATTGAAATCGTCAAGCAAGGCGGCGATCCGGTGGGCGTGATTTACGATCCGGCCAAGGCAGTGTTCAAGGTTGAAGCGGGCAATTTTTACCGGGAAACTGCGTCTGCCGCCTGACGAGGGCAAACCTTTTTCGAATTACTTAGAAACCTGATGCCATCGCCTCGCCTAAGCGCACCGATTTTCCTGCGCACCATTGCGCGTTGAAGCGCACGGTATCGCGCGGAAAAACCATCACCACCGTCGAACCCAGAAGAAATCGTCCCATCTCCGCGCCGCGATCGAGATAGATAGGCGTTTCGGCGTAGCGCCATTCGCGAATCACGCCAGGGCGCGGCGGGTTAACCAACCCATGCCACACCGTGGCCATGCTGCCAACGATGGTTGCACCGACCAGCACCAAGGCGAACGGACCTCGATCCGAATCGAATACACATACCACACGCTCGTTTCTGGCAAACAAGCCGGGGATGGCGCGCACCGTGGCGGGATTGACCGAGTAGAGATCGCCCGGTATGTGAATCATGCGTACGAGGCGCCCGCCGCACGGCATGTGGATGCGGTGATAGTCCTTGGGGCTCAAATACAGCGTGGCGAATGCGCCGTTATCAAATTGCGCCGCCAGCGCCGCATCGCCGCCCAGCAGTGCACGAGTAGAGTATTCGTGGCCTTTGGCCTGAAATATTCGATCGCGCGTGATGGTGCCGCACTGGCTGATGGCGCCATCTACCGGGCAGATCCAGGGCGCGTCTTCAAGTGCCGCCAAAGGGCGCGCGCCTTCGCGTAGCGCGCGGGTGAAGAAGTCGTTAAAGCTCGTGTAATGCTCGATCGATTGCTCCGCTGCCTCGGACATATCCACGCCGTAATGCGCGATGAATCGCCGTACCGCAGCATGCGTCAACGCGCCGCCGCGCGTACGCGCCAACACACCAATGGCGACAGTAAGCGCGCGTTTGGGCAAAGTTTTCTGTAGCAGTACAAACAGCCGGTCATGCACGGATAGCGCTCGTCGTAGAATTTGCGGGGTCCCGATTCTACCGGGCGATGCCACGCAAGCCGTGTTTTGCGATGACCTAGGAAGGCAATTTTTCAACGCCGGATCAAGACCTGGCTCGGTTTGACGCACCGGTGCACGCGGGCGAAATCGTCCAATTGGTAAGACAATTGGCGCAAGTAAGGAGACTAAACGTCGTGAGTCTCCTTCCGCCAAATTTGGTCAAATCTTTTGCGGTATTCCTCGAATGAAAATGCCAGTTGCTTCATCGTTTCTTTGCTTCGCGGCGCTGGTGGCCTGCGCAAACGCCTTCGCCCAGAGCGCGGCCGGCTACCCAATAAAACCTTTGCGATTCATCGTGCCTTATGCCGCAGGCGGCATGCCCGATTCGGTGTCGCGCGCCTTGTCACAACACCTGGCTGAAAAATTCAACCAACCGGTGGTGGTGGATAACCGCCCTGGCGCTAGCCAGGCGATCGCGCTGGAAGCTGCTGCCAAAGCGCCCGCCGATGGCTACACCATGGTGATGGGCACGATGTCCGGCCTGATCTTTCTCACCGCGTCGCGCAAGTCTCTCCCCTACGATCCGTTCAAGGATTTCACCTCCGTGACCTTGATGATGGCCACACCCTTTTTTATTGGTGTGCATTCGTCGGTGCCGGCGACCAGCATCGCGGAACTGCTCGCGGTGTTGAAATCGCGGCCGGGTAAGCTCTTCTACGGCACATTGGGCATTGCCAGTGGTCAACATCTGGTAACGGAACTATTTAAAACGCGCACCGGAACCGACATTGTCCATGTCCCTTTCAAAGCGGGCTATCAAGCACAAAACGATTTGCTTGCCGGCCAGGTGCACTTGATGTTCGATGGTCCGGGGATACTCACGCAGATCAGGACTGGAAAACTGCGCGGTATCGCGGCCACCAGCCTCAAACGCGCCTCTGCCGCGCCGGACATGCCCACGCTTGCCGAAACCGTGTTACCGGGCTTCGATGTGATTACCTGGTTTGGGCTTTCCGTTCCCGCCGGCGTGCCCCGACCAATTATCGAGCGACTGAATCGCGAAACCGTGGCGCTGCTGCGCTCGCCTACCTTGCGCGAGAAGTTCGCCGCCACCGGTCTCGAATGGCTGCCCAGTACTCCGGAAGAAATGACGGACCGCATTCGCAACGAGTACCCGGTTTGGGTGAAGGTGATGCGCTCGGCGGGCATCGAGGCGGAGTAGTATTGTTTGAGAAAAATAATCGGGCGCGGTTGATTTGAGAAAAGTAGAGGCGCTTTGGCTGTAGCTCTAGCGATGCTTGCCTCCCGAAAACCCGGTTCTCAACCGCAACGGAAAAGAAATGGCAATTAAGAAAACGCTGTATGAGATTCTTGAAGTTTCACCGGCCGCGTCATTCGACGAGATTCAGGCCGCGCACCAGGCGGTGACCAAAAAGTTGGAGCAACATCGCGACCAAGATCCCGACGGCCTAAAACTCAAACTGGTGAACATGGCCTTTGAGACGCTGCGTCACGATTGGTCTCGCGCGGCCTACGACGGTCAGTTGAATTCGCGCACCGCGGTGGCGGTAACGCCCAAGCTACCCGACGCCAATATCCTTGCCTTGAAAGCCGAGGCGGTCGCCCTAAAAGCCGATGCCGCTTCTTTGATGGCGGAGGCAGCAATGATCAAGGCCGATGCGATGTCGCTGCAAGCCGGCAGCACGCAAAAGA
>JBJXEY010000078.1:0-27829 GCA_046153355.1 Burkholderiales bacterium | reverse complement strand
CATCGGCAAACACAGGATTTGAACATAATCGATAATGTGCGCGATTTTGAAACCCCAAATCACAAGATGGCAGAGCATTCCATCCGCCCACGCATCGTACGTGCCAATCGATTTTCTTATTGGTTTGGTTCGATTTTCTTATTGGTCTGCCCTTCGCCGTGGGCTTGAGCCTGGCGTTTCCCAAACGCAAAGTGCTCGCCATCGATGGCGATGGCAGTTTAATCATTGAAACTAGCAGCCTGATTACCGCGGCCGATGTGAGCCCGCCCAATCTGGTGGTGGTGTTCGATAACGGCAATTACACCGAGATGGGCGAAACCGCCACCTCGCGCCGCACTGATCTTGAAATCATGGCCAAGGGCGCGGGCATGCAACACACCGTTACGGTGCGCACCCTTGCCGATTTCGAGCGCGAGGCCAAGGCCGCGTTCGCCGGAAATTCGATGAAATTTATCGTCGCCAAAGTGGAGCACGACGAGAAAATTCCGTTTGTGGGTAACTATATCCGGCGCTCCGAGCGCGGCATGAAGGAATCGTTTGTCGATGCCTTGAAGCAACTACCAGACTATCCGGGAAAACGCTGATAGCAAATTAACGGCTAAGTGGCGAAGTGATGAAGCGAAGGTCGAAAAACGCGCTTCGCCCGGCAGATCAGCATTTGATTTTGTTAGGAGGCCATTTTCTGCGCGCATGTACCACGCTTACGATTTCGACCAATCGTGGCGATTCACGGTAAAGAACGATGTAATTGCTTCGCACAATCAACTCGCGCAAGCCTTTTACCCGAGGCGATAATTTGTAAAGACGTGGATGATCGGGAAGTTTGCCAACCTTATCCTCGATTTCGTCTTTCAGTTTCTGCGCGGCACTCGGATTATCGTCGGCGATGTAGGCCACAATTTCCAGCAGGTCGGCACTGGCTTGTGGCCGCCATTCAAGATCGGGCTTTGCCGGCATTCGCTTTTTTCTTTGAATCGATCAGCGTTTGTGCAACGGCCATGACTTGGCGGTGCGGGATGTTGGCCTCCGGGTCCGCCAAAGATGCCGCGGCTTTCTCGCGTATCCAGTCGGCGTGTGCCTTGGCCTCGAAAGCGCCGCGCAAACGCAGCGCAGCGTCGGGGCGTCTAGTCTTTTGCTCATTCGGGTCGAACTCGATTGCGTTGACCTTGAATTGCGATAAGCCCAGATCCTTGAGGTAGGAAACAAGCGTCTCGAATTTACGAAATGTTCTTAGGGAGCCGCGTCTCGCCGCAAGCGAGCGTTTAGTTTTGCCGTAACTGACCACAACGCCCCACGCGTTTCCGCGGCCAATAATCTCGGCCGCGCCAATGGCGCCAGATTGGATCAACTGGGTAAGGGACTTATGATCGATAGTCTGCGCAGCCGTGCCCATGATGTAACGCCTTTAAGCGAGAAAGGGATGAACCAGATGTTACCAACTATTTACAAAATGGTGCAATGTGCGCTTTTCAAAAGTCCAAAACATGGCCCATTCGAGAAATTTAGCTGCCTCCATACGTTCAGCTCGGGTTCGATTTGACTATCAGTTAAAGCCGAGCCTGCGGTAATCACTCCAACTTGATCCCGGCCGAACGGATGACATTGCCCCACTTGACGAGATCCTTGCGGATCAACTCCCTGAAAGCCTCGGGTGTGCTGGTGCTTATCTCGTAACCCTGCAGCCGGATCGCCTCCTGCGCTTTGGGCTCATCGAGAGCAACGAGCAATGCGCCGCGGATCCGCTCAACAATATTCGCGGGAAGTCCCGCAGGCCCGACCAAACCAAACCACACGCTTGCATCGAAATCCTTCAATCCGAGTTCACGCAAGGCAGGCACATCACCAAGCCCAGCCAGGCGCGTCGCGCCGGTGACAGCGTAAGCTTTGATCTTGCCAGCGCGCATCTGTGGCGCAGCGGTCGGGGCCGACGCAAACAGGAAGTGAAGCTGCCCGCCGATGAGGTCGGTCATCGACTGCGCGCCGCCTTTGTAAGGCACGTGCAGCAGTTGCGTTCCCGAAGCAAGTTTGAAGAGCTCGCCCGTCAGATGCCCTAATGAACCCGTGCCCGATGAACCGTAGGTAAAGGCGCCGGGCCGGGAACGCAGCAGCGCCAGGAGCGCCTCGAAATTCGCCGCCGCCACGCCGGGATGCGCGACCAGAACGAAACTCCCGGTCACAATCTGGCTGATAGGCGTGAACGAGGCGACCGGATCGAAATCGACCTTGCGCAGGTTCGGCGTTATCGCCAGCGGCGCCGCATCGATGTAATGCAAGGTGTAGCCGTCCGGCGCCGATTTCGCGACATTCTCGGCGGCAATGGAACTGCTGGCACCGGGGCGATAGTCGATGATCACCGGCTGGCCAAGCACGCGCTCCATGGCGGGAATGAAAACCCGCACGATACTGTCGGCCCCGCCACCGGCGGGAAATCCCAGCACCAGGCGGATTGGTTTGGCCGGATAGGCGGCACTTTGCGGCGCCTGTGCCTGAAGCGGCGAAGCCGCAATGGCGATGCATACCAACAGCATTTTTAGCGCAGATCGAATTTTCGGCACAAACTTCCTCCATATTCCAGTCTTCCGGCGAGAAGCGGAAGCGATAAATAGTTTAACGCGGGAATGCAGGCATCAGCGCCGCCAAATCAGGCTCATGACGGCGAACGTTCGAGAAACGCGACAACAACGTCGCACCAGGCCTCCGGTTGCTGGTCGATGATATCCACCCCGCCGCCCGAAAGCTCAACGTAGTCGAAATCCGGCCGGATGCGTCGCGCGCGTTGCGCAAACTCGTAGATCAGGTCGCCGGTGTTGGTCAAAATCAAGGCTGGAATCTTCAGCTTTTCGAGTGCGGCCGCATGGTCATAGCGATACGCCGCGTTGTGGCCATACCAGAACGGCGCGAACCCCTGGAACTGCTCGACCACAAAGCGCGTGATGAGCCGCGGGTCCGCATCGGCGCCAAACAACCTGTGGCGCGACATGAAGCTCTTTTGCAGATGACTGCCGTCGGCCTTGTAATCAAATTTGATTTCGGTTTTCTGCAAACGGGCAAGCCGGCTTTGACGCTCCTCCTCATTCAGCGGAAACGGTCCATTGATCACCACCGAACGCACCCTGTCCGGGTGCACGATCCCGATGTCGGTGGCAATCAACGCACCGGTGTGGTGGCCAAGCACATCGAAGCGCGGCAGGTTCAGGTGATCCGCAACAGAGATGACTGCTCTTGTCCAGTCCTCCACCCGGGGAACGAACGGCGTCGGGTCGGACATGCCAAAGCCAGGTGTATCGATGCCGATCCCGCGTATGCCGCGCCTGGCAAGCGGCGCATACACCGCATCGAACTGGCGCGCGGACATGGGTGCCTGATGCAGCAAGAGCAACACCCGGCCCGACGCGCCATTGTCGTAATAGTGGACCAGGCCCCAGGGCCCGTTTGCGTAACCGCGGATGGGGGTCGCGGCGGGTGAATTGGCGCGACCCACTGTCTTGTCGCTGTCATTCATGCTGGTCATGTCAGGAGCGTCTACTCATTTGAATTACATCGCGAGGTAGGGAAAATAGCACGCGGCATCGTGGGCAGAGCGCACGCAAGGATCGTAATTCTTTTGCCAACGCACAGTTTCGATTTTTCAAAGCCGCAAAGACGCAATCGATGCGATCAATTAGCATCGCTTGATTCCTCACTGTCTAGATACCCAAGGACTCCCCATGGCCATAGGCGACGTACTCGCAGAAAAAGAAGGTGCGCTGGGCTGGTTGATTTTCAACCGCCCCGAGCGCCATAACGCCATTTCGACCGACATGTGGCGGGCAATCCCGGACATGCTCGCTGATTTCAATGCCGACCCCGGCATCCGTGTAATCGTCGTGAGAGGCGCGGGGGAGCGCGCCTTTGTTTCCGGCGCCGATATTTCGCAATATGAACGCAACAACGCCACCCCCGAGGATTCGGCACGCACCGCCGAAATCGTGAATCGCGGCCGCAATGCCATCCGCGATTCCGTCAAACCGACCATCGCCATGATTCACGGTTATTGCCTGGGTGGCGGCTTGTCGGTCGCGCTTCTTTGCGACCTGCTTATCGCCTCCGAGGACGCGCGCCTCGGCGTGCCGGCGGCAAAACTTGGCATCGCGTATGGCTATGCGAGCGCGAAGATGATTTGCGACCGCATAGGGGTGGCAAACGCCAAGGAAATGCTGCTCACCGCGCGGCATTTTGATGCCAGAGAGGCGCTGCAAATGGGACTGGTGAATCGCATCGTGCCCGCCGCGGACCTGCAATCAACGGTGAAAAGCTATGCCGAAGACATCGGCAGAAACGCCCCGCTGGCATTGGCCGCGGCAAAAATTGTCCTGAACACCGCCGCAAGCGAAGCCGCCGAGCGCGATTTCACCGCACTGCAAGCCGCTGTCGGCAAATGCGCCGCCAGCGAAGATGTCAAGGAAGGGCATCGCGCCTTTGTCGAGAAAAGAAAGCCGGTGTTTCGCGGTCTGTGACTCTCTCAAGGTGCATTCGGCATCGTGATCGGCACCGCCCCGCGGGCAGCGATATTTTTGGTGGTGCCGTGCGCTGGATCGAGAATTCGAATTTATTTACCGACGAGGAAAAGCAAAAAGTGCTCCGCCACAACGCAGAAAAATTTCTTGGGACCACGATATGAAATACAACACGATTTTGCTTCCGCTGTATGTTTGCGCTGCGGTCGCCTCGTCAATAACAGCCGCCCAGGCGCCCGCCAAAGCAGATGTCGCCTATCCCGCCAAGCCGGTGCGCGTGGTTGTTGCCTACTCGCCCGGCGGTGGCATCGATATCGTGACACGCTCCGTGTCGCAAAAACTGTCAGAGGTGTTTCGTCAACCGGTCACGGTTGAAAACCGCCCCGGCGCCAATGGCATGGTCGGCGCCCAGTCGGTCGCCCGAGCGGCGCCAGACGGGCACACGCTGGTGGTCCTTGATCGTGGCGCGTTGACCATCAATCCCAGCCTGTACAAGGAAATCAGCTACGACCCATTGAAGGATTTCGCCTATACCGGTGTCGTGGCCGAACTGCCTTATGTGCTTACCATCAATGGCAACCTGCCGATCAAGACGCTGCAGGAGTTCGTGAATTTTGCGAAAACCAAACCGGGCATGCTCAACTATGCAACCTTCGGCGCGGGCAGCCTGATTCACCTGAATTTCGAACAACTGAACGCGAGTTATGGCATATCGCTCACCCATGTGCCCTACAAGGGCTCGGCGCAGGCGGCCAACGCCGTGGTCAGCGGCGACGTTGGCGTATTCATGTCGTCGTATGCCGCGGTGGCCAGCTTCCTGCGCGACGCTCGCCTGCGCGCCCTGGCGGTGGGCCGTCCCAACCGACTTCCAGGCCTGCAAGACGTGCCGACCATGGCGGAACTGGGCGGTAGCAGCGATATATTAAAACCGGGATACTTCACCTTTGCAGCGCCGGCTGGCACACCGCGCGCGGCCATCATGCGGTTGAACAGCGAAATCACGCGCGCGCTGGACACACCGGATCTGGAGAAGCACCTGAGCGCGGCCGGCATGGAGCCGCGATCCGGCTCGCCCGAGGAGTTTGCCGAAAGCGTCAGGCGCGAAATTGCCTCATTCAGGAAACTGGTGCAGGCGGCGGGAATCCCGCAGTTGTAATCACGCAGTTGTAATCACGCAGTTGTAATCACACGGTTGAACGCCGCATTCGAATATTTCTGCGCTCAGACTTCCAAACGCTCCCCGCTACTGTCAGCCAAGGCATCGCCGAATCCCGGCAGATGGCGGGCTGTCGTTCTATCGACCCGCAACCCGACTGTGCCGTTCACCATGTTCGAATGGCATAAAATGCAACGCACATGAAGCATGACACCAACCTGATCAACGCCCTTGCCACCATCACTGGCCACGCCAACGTGGTGGCCGACGCGGATGCGTGCCTCCTCGCCTCCTCGGATATTTTTCCCTGGCCGGGACGGATTCCCGCGGACCTCGTCATCAGGCCCGGCTCGACAGAGGAAACCTCCACAGTCATGGCATTGCTTTATAAAACCGGCGTTAGCGTGGTGCCGCGCGGCGCCGGTCTGTCTTATACCGGTGGCTCGGTGCCGCACTCGCCCAGCGTCGTCATCGACACGGCACGGCTGGATACCATCGACATTCATGCCGAAGATCTTTACGTCACCGTTGGCGCCGGCGTGACCTGGGAGAAACTGGCCGGGGCGCTGAAACCGTTGGGTCTTCGCGCAACGCAAAGCAGCCCGATTTCCGGCTCGGTAACCACCGTGGGCGGACTGGCTTCCAACAATGTGCCCGGCGGACTCGACGGCGTGATCGGCCTCACCGCCGTGCTTGCCGACGGCACCGTGGTCAGCACTGGCTCCGCGGCAGCGTCGACCGGGTCGGCGTTTCAGCGCTATGCCGGCCCGGATCTGACCGGCCTGTTTCTTGGCGATTGCGGCGCCTTTGGCGTCAAGACCAGTATCACCCTTCGACTCGCGACCGAGCGCGCAGCGGCATTTGCGTCTTTTGGTTTTACCGGGGCCGGGCAGATGCTGGCAGCCATGAGCGCCGTGGTGCGCCAGGGCCTGGTCGCAAGGGCGTTTTCGATGGACCAGGCCCGGGGGCGCTCGGCAACCACCATCGACACGGGTGAAGCCGCCGACATTATCGGCGCGGTGGCAAAAAATGCCGGGTCGATCGGTGGCGCGTTAAAAGATGTGGCACAACTGGCCTTGCGGCGAAACGTCCTGCATGAAGTGGCCTGGTCGTTGCATCTGGTGATTGAAGGCGCGACCGACGCCATAGCGCAGGCGCAACTCGACCTGGCGCGCGCCATCTGCCTGCAGAACGGAACCGAGATGGACAACGTCGTCCCGAAAACGATGCGCGCCAAGCCGTTCTCCATCCGCGGCTTTGTTGGCGTGGATGGGGAGCGCTGGGTACCGGTGCATGGCATCGTGCCGACGTCGCGCGCGGCCGCCTGTCATGCGGCTTTGGATGCCCATCTGATAAAAAACGCCTCCGCGCTTGCCGCAGCGGGCATCAAATACTCGTGGCTGATTTCCTCATCCGGCGCCTACATCTCTATCGAGCCCATGTTCTATTGGCAGGACGAACTCGACCCGATACATATTGCCCATCTGTCGGAGCGCAACCGCGCCCGCTTCGGCGGCCGTCCCGCCAATCCGGCGGCCCGCGCGCTGGTCAGCCGCTTGCGCCTGGAACTTCGCGACATCATGGATGCCCATCAGGCGGTGCACGCGCAGCTTGGGCGTTTCTATCGCTATACCGACCTGATGTCCGCAGGTTCTAGCGATCTGGTTCGCCGCATTAAGCAGGCCCTCGATCCGCACGGGCGAATGAACCGGGGTGTCCTGGGTTTGTGAGTGCGCGGGATTGGCGGGTTTGCCAAACAGTCCGCGGCTGAATACGGTGGTCGCCCATACCGTCTCGAACGCGTCGGAGGTAAGCTCCTGCGGTACCAGGCCGATCAGCGAGCGCGCGGCGCGAAAGTTTCGAACGATGTGGTGACCATCCACCAGTACGCTGCCTTCGCTCGCATTGACGATGCCGCAGATGATGCTGATCAAGGTGGTCTTGCCCGCACCATTCGGACCAAGCAGGGCGAAAATTTCCCCCGGCAGGATTTCGAGGTTGATTTTCTTTAGCGCGTGAAAACCGGAGGCGTAGGTTTTGGACAGGTTCTCAATTTGAATGATTGCCGGCATGCGCGATGATAGCCGATTGGTTGGCGCATTTCGCGCGCCAGCACACATGGGATTCGAAGGCATAGTGATCACTGCCGGGTTTCGATTATTGAATGCGCGAACAGTCAAATCCTGATTGGAGAAAAGGGCTAGTCGATGTGGCATTTCGTGATGCTTGTCGCAGCTGCGTTAGTCAAAATGCCGGTTCTGGCGCAGCGGTGGCCCGCCAAACCCATCAGGGTCGCGGTACCCAATGGGCCAGGCGCATCCCCTGACCTGGTGACGCGCCTCGCGACCGACCGGCTGGCGCGCGTGCTCAACACTTCGTTCGTCGTCGACAACAATACCGCGGGCTCGGGCGTGGTGGCGGCGTAGTCAGTGGCTAGTCGGCGTTGGTGGCAACGGCGGGATCGCGACGTCTATCAAAAGCGAGCGCAATAAGCGGAGCGAGATCATCCGCGACACAGGCATCAAACCTGAAGAATGGAACATCCATGACAGCCGTTATTTAGCGTTCGCGCAATACCCGCCAGCACTATCATGCGCATGTCTATTTCAATGAAGGCAATGAAGGCCGGTATCAAAAAGTAATGATATCGGCGCAGTGGTCCATGCCAAAGACAATGACCTGCGGCGTAGCGCCGGCCACGTCCGTTCGCGGCCGCCAGTTCGAGGCATGCGAAAATGCGGGATAAGGTGGCCTGAAACCCGTGGCACTGGCCGCCCGATTGTAAAGCCCTAATTACAATGCCTTAATCGTGCTTGGCCTTTTCCTCGTCCATGGAGCGAATACCTAGCGAGAGATCAAACCGATTGCCCTCCGGGTCGAGCGCTGCATCCTCGACAAAGGGCCGTACGATGCTCGGGTCCGCCGCGCGCGGATCGTAGGGCTCGAGACCAAGTTTTTTCAACTTCTCGTAAATTTTTGGCTTCTCTTCCGCGTCCAGCGTGAACCCGAAATGATTGATGCCTTTGGGCATTTTTTCGCGCCCACGCGGCAACAGCGCGAAGTTGATGTAACCGTCGGTGAGCCAGGCGTCACCCTCGTGCTCCGAGGTGATGGTCATGCCGAACACCTCGACATAGTATTTGGCAAGCTCTTTGGGGTTGTCGGCAAAAATGGCGATGTGGCGAATCGTGGCCATGGTTTCCTCCGTTGCGATTTCCGTTTAGTTTAAGGTTTCTCGATTTGAGAATTGAAACGCAGGCAAATTTTCCGTGCTTTGAGGACCGTATCAGAGCCGCGTCAAACCTGCCATCCGCCTGGAATGCCATCGCCCGGTTGGATATTGCCCGGACGAAGAAAAAAAATGAATCCCGGTTGCCATCATGCCGAACGCTGCGGAAACAAAACCCCACCGGCCGGTTGGCCCAAAAACCGCCCCATGGCGGTTTGCGTGAACATACCTCTGGAATGGCGGGAGGACGGCGATTGGCCGGGCGTATCACCCATGGGCAACCCACTCAAGCCGGGGTACCCTGACACGTCTTCCTTGCAACGGGCCGAGTACGCCCTAAAGAAATGCATCTATCGAATGCTCGACATTGCGCAATCATGCGGCGTCAAAGTCACCTCCAGCACCAGCGGCATCATTACTGAAAAACATCCCGCGGCAATCCAGCGTCTGCATTCCTGGGGCACGAATTTCAGTCCCATTGTTGGGCGCAAGGTCAACTGCCGGTCTATATGAAACGCGGCGACGAAAAAGCCAACCTCAAGAAATATTAAATTTCGCGCTTGCGTGCCGCCGCAGATCTTCGACAAGCGGGACAAAACAATAAACGTCTTGTCGCTCAGCCTGGTAAGGCCGATGGGCGATTCCACGTAGGCATAGCGCAGAATCCTCCATTGCTGGCCGGTGAGATGAGGGGCGCGAAGGATCGGCCGGGTAAAGGCCACAATCGATTACTGTAGTACCCAATCACAACATGGCGGAGTAATTCATCGGCCCATGCGTTTCACGGGCCGATGTCGGGTAGCCGGGCGCGGTTGCCCGCGGCCAGCCTCCTCAGAACCGTGCATGGGCCTTTCGGTCCACACGGCTCAAGCCTCTACAAAGGCATCTTGCGACACCCGGTGACACGGGCGGTTCCCTCCCTCCTTTCCTTTATTGTGGGAACAACTTTCACAAGCGACTTCGGGTCGCACTTGATTTTCCTATCCGTTGCCAGTAACAAATCTTAAAGAATTGGCCGGCTACGGAAAGCATCAACGGGTGAAACTAGTCATTAGAACTTCAGGATTGGGATCCGCCTATCACATCGCCGGCGAACTTTTCAAAAAGCTCGCCGAGGTCTACCCGTTGACGGTTCCCTACAAAGGCGGCGCGCCGACGTTGACCGCGGCGGTGTCCGGTGAAGTGCCGCTTGCCATCGTGTCGGTGGCCACGGTGATTCCATACGTCAACAGCGGCAAGCTGAAATTGCTGGGCATGATCGAGGCCACGCGCTATGGCCGGATGCCCAATGTTCCGGTGATCGGGGAAGTCGTGCCCGGTTTTGCCATGCATGCAGGCTGGCTGCGGAGCAATTGAACTTTTGTCTGGAGGGCGAGCTTTGGATCTTTGTAGATGAAGAAGGCTTTTTGCTGAAGAAGGGCGATTTCCACCGCGTACCGCGCAATGCCATTCACTGGGCCTGGAACCGCACCGGGGAGGATATCGTGTTACTCGAAGCCCATACGCCGCCGCTTATCAGTTTTCCGAACAATCCGGAAGCAGAATCCTTGTACGTCGGGCTTTTTGACGAAAAAGAAATCCCCAATCTGGTTGGAAAAGCGGCCAGTATCTTCAAGGAAGAGTATCGGGAGCATTAGAAGCGAGTCGAAGCGCGATTGTTTCCGGACCTAGTCTCGGCCAAATGAAAATGCGGAATTTCCAGTTCGGCGCCGCAGGCGCATCGCTCGCGGGCGTGATTGCCGCCCTGTTTGCCGCCCTATTCGCGGCAGGGATTGCGGTGGGAGTCAATGCACAAGGCTTCCCCTCCAAACCGATACGTATCTCAAGCAATTCGGCTGCCGGAAACCCCGGCGATGTGGCGGTGCGAGTGGTTGGACAAAAAATGAGTGTCGTGTTCGGCCAGCCGGTGCTGGTCGAGACGCGCGTGGGTGCGGGGGGCAAACTGGCCGCGACCGATGCGATTAAAGGCGGTGCGGACGGTCATTCGCTGCTATTTAGTTCCAGTTCCATTCTCATTAGCCGCTATTTGTTGAAGGACATGACGGTGGATGTGCAGAAGGATCTCGTGCCCATTAGTGTCGCGGTGAGGGCGGATAATAATTTCATGGCCACGAGCGCCCAAATCCCGGTGACGTCAATCAAGGATTTGATCGATTACGCGCGCCGCAATCCGGGCCAGGTTTCCTACTCGAGCAATGGCATCGGGTCGTCACTGCATCTTCAATGGCTGGGACTGGTGCTGGCGGGAAAACTGGACATGGTGCATGTGGCGTATGCCTCGGGCAACAATTCGCAGCGCATCGGCGATTTTCTCACCGGGCGAACCCAGGCGATGATCGCGCCTCATACCGCGCTCAAAGCGTCTGCGGACGCGGGAAAAGTGAAGATGCTGGCCATCGTCGCCAACAAACGCAATCCACGCGCACCGGACGTTCCCGGTATTACCGAGGTGATCCCCGGTTATCGCCTGCTTTGGACTTTCTGGGGATTCTGGGGGCCGGCGGGGATGCCACAGTCGGTTTTGGCGCGCTTGTCCGACGAGATCCAAAAAGGATTTCGCGATAGCGACATTGTTTCGAAGCTCGACGCACTGGATGTTCAGGCCGCAGGCAGTTCGCCAATTGAATTTGCGGCCGAGGTCCGCGAACAGATCCTGTTCATCGAAGAGTTTGTCAAAGCGGTGGGCATCAAGCCGGAGTGAACTTAACGCAAGGCGCGCACTACCGTGATTTGCCAATCGCCCGATAGAGTTCGCCAACTGGCACGATCGATCCGTGCATCGGCACGATGCGCTCGATGGAGAGCTTGAGGTTCTCGATATTCTCGACCAGGTTGGCGGCCAGAGGCACGTTTTGCGGCGCCAGCGTTGCATTGGGCGGCGGGGGCGTGAACGCGTCGGCTTCGATCAGCAGTTTCTCCTTGGGCAGGTACACCATCAAAAGGTTGTCGGCATGGCCCTGGCCGCGCATGTGGTGAATTTCCACAGTGCGCGAACCGTCGCTCATCACCAGTTTGTCCTTGACGGTTTTCAACAGCAGTTTTTTCTTTGCCGCCGCAAGTTCATCGGGCACCAGCTTGCGCGGCGCCGAGAAATAGCGTTTGTACAGGGGCGCCGTAAGTTCGTGGGTGACGATGATTGCGCCGTCGGCCACCGCGGCGCGCAGGCCGCCCGCATGATCGATATGGTGATGGGTGTTCACCAGATACTTGACGGGTTTCCCCGGGATGGCGAGCCTGGCTGCATCCAGCACCGCTTTTCCACGCTCGGTTGTGAGCGGTACATCGACGACGACGATGTGGTCCTTCATTTCGATGGCCACGCTGTTGTGCGAACCGGGAATGAACCACACGCCGTCAGCCGCCTTGAGCGTCGCAAGTTTTTGATTGCCCTGAACCTGCCGTATGGAATCGGGTACCGTGATATCCACCGGATCGTTGGGGCGGACTTCTTTTACCACGACATCCAAAGTCGGAAAGCCGCCCTGTGACTGCTGGATGCGCATCGGGAACTTGATGCCGCCGACATCCTTGTAGTCCGTGTAGGTGATCACCGCGGTCATTTCGCCATAAGAGGTTTGCGGATAGCGCGACTCGATCCTCTCGACCAGAAAGTCCTCGTTGATATAGGCGGTGGCGCTGAGTTTTCCAGGTTCAGTAAAGGAGACCACGGCGAGCGATTTCCCGGCTTTGTTTTGCCACTGCAGGCTCGCGTTGTTACGAATCGCTGCCTTGAGAATGCCGTGTGGCGACACCCAGAGTTGATGGTTCCGGTCCGCCGCCGTCCAGGGGTTGGGATTTGCACCCTGCGGGAACTGGACCCAGGCAAAACCGTCGCGGGTGTTGACGACGCCACGCGGCCCGGAAGGGTCGCCGCCGCCTCGAGGGGGCATCACGTCACGGGTCCGGTTGCCGGTCAGTGCTTCGCTCCATGCGCCGGTCTCATAGTTGATCGACAGGGTCTTCAGTTCGAAATTCCATTTTGGCCATGCCTCGCCCGGCCGGAAGCTCTGCCCCATTACATATTCGGAGCCGGTATAAGCGTAGCGAATCGATTTCAGACCTTCTCCCCCCATGGCGCGTTGCGCCTGCCTCAGGACGCCGGCGGCTTCCAGCGCAATCGCCCCGCCGGAAAATGCACCGAGAATGAAAGCGGCAAGCGTGAATCTTGCAATCAGTGTGTTGCGGTACATGAGGGTTCCTTGATGGATGCGATTCGTTGTCTGAATTCGACTGTCTGGTTGGTTAGCCAGCCCATGCCCACAATGGTGACATGAAAAAAAGGCCGGCATCACTGCCGGCCTTTCTATGGCTACTTCTATTTAATGTAATCGGAAATATTCCAATCCAGGTTCAAAGAATATCCGCGGCGGGCTATTTACCGACCATCGCAGGTTCTTTTTGTTCGGCCGCTTTGTTCTTCTTCTCTTCGTCGTACTTTTTCATGAATTCGGCCAGTTCCCCGTGTTGCGGGTGCAGCGTTAACAGCCATTTCTGGCCGCCTGACATGTAGCCGATGTAGTGACCCAGTTCCACCAATTCGGGTTCGGTGAAATTCCGGTGCAGTTCCTCCCACATGGCGTCATCCGCGTGCAGCGGATTGCCGATGATCGCGTCGCAGTAGCGCAACGCCACTTTTTCACGCGCCGTGAACTGGTCGGACTTGAGGTAGGACTGCTCGCCATCGAGCAGGGACATTCTGTGACCTTTGACGTGCACAAACTGTGCCGTTGCCATGATCCCTCAATAATGGCAGTCCGTATTGAACATGCGACCCCAGGAGGTCGACATGCGGGCGCGCATCAACTCGCGCAGGTCCTTACTGAGCACACCTTCTTCCAGCATGGTGCGGTGGAGCATGGTGAACGAGCGCATCACGGTCTTGTTGTGGGCGCGTACCGCCTGATTCTCCGGTCCCGGAATGCCGGTGGTGATCGCATCCATGAGCCATTCATGCATCTCTGGATCGGTCACATCGTCCGGGTGGACGAAGCTGATTTTTGACATTGATTGTTCCCTTTTTGATATTGGAGAGGGCGGTTTCGAAACAGCGCTGAGCTTTGCTCTGCCACCGTAAAATCATACAATAACCCTTCAATTATTAAAACAAATTCTTCAACGCAGGTTCTTGGTGACGCCGCATTCTGGCCCACAGAGACTACCGAATCCGGAAAGTAGCCATGAGGCAATTTGCGCCACTTGTTTTGTTCTGTGCATTGACTATTGCGGGCACGGCCCGCGCCCAGGATCCGGCGAATAGCTATCCGTCCAAACCGGTCCGGGTTTTTGCCCTCGGTGCGGCCAGCGCCTCGGATTTTCTGGCGCGCTATGTCGCGCAGCGCCTGGGCGAACGCTGGGGTCAGCCGATGGTGATCGACAACCAGGCGGGGGCGAGTGGCACCATAGCCACCAATATCGTCGCCAAGGCCCCGCCTGACGGCTATAGCCTGGTGATGGGCAATCTGGGTCCATTCGTCAGTGCTGTAAGTCTCTATAAGAACCTGCCCTACGATCCGCTCAAGGATTTTGAACCTCTGTCGATGGTAGGGACCAGCATCGTGGTGCTGGTCACCCATCCGTCGGTGCCGGTTGGTAATGTGGCTGAACTGATCGCTTACGCGAAACAAAAGGGCAGCCTCAGCTATTCATCGGCCGGCAACGGCACACTCGGCCATCTGGTGGGCGAACTGCTCAAGGATGCAACCGGCATTCCGCTTTTGCATGTTCCCTACAAGACGCCGGCGCCGGCAATGATCGCGATTGTCTCGGGCGAGGTGCAGGTGTCTTTCCTGTCACCGGTCTCCGCACTGGGGCAGATCAAGGCGGGCAAGGTTCGCGCCATGGCGGTGTCAAGCAGCACCCGCTTTACCGGTACGCCGGAGATACCCAGCGCATCCGAGGCAGGCATCCCGGGGATGAAAGCGAAGCTATGGTTCGGGTTTTTTACCACCGCGAAAACGCCGCGCCCCATCGTGATGAAGCTCAATCGCGAAATCGGCGACATTCTGCGCCGTCCGGAGGCGCGGGCGGCAATCCTGGAGCAAGGTTTTGAAGCGGCGCCATCAACGCCGGAGGAACTGGGCGAGTGGGTCCGGAGCGAACTGGCTCTGTGGACCCCGATCATTCAACGAGCAGGTATCAAACTGGACTGAGCCATGAGCACAACAATTCGCCTGTTTCTCCCTGCAGCGCTGGCATTTTTCCTCGGGTCAGTTCCACCGGGTTTGCATGCGCAAACGGAATCGCCCTGCGCCAAGGCGGTGCCCGCGGGGGCCAAGTGCTACAGCGGCAAACAGGCACAGGGTGGCTATTACCTTATCGTCATTCCGCAGAACTGGAACAAGGTGCTGGTGATGCACGCCCATGGCGGTCCGGACCTGGCCGATCCCACACCCGTGCGCAGCGAAGAGGACATCACACGCTGGTCCATCATGGTCAGAGCCGGATATGCCTGGGCGGGATCAACCTTCCGGCGCGGCGGCTATGGCGTCACCATGGCAGCGGAGGACACTGAAAACCTGCGTCAGTTTTTTATCAAGACCTTCGGTCAGCCGCGCCGCACCATCATGCACGGCCAGTCCTGGGGCGGCAACGTCGGCGCCAAGACCGTCGAGCTTTTTGGCAAGACGGTGAATGGTGTCAAGAACTACGACGGCGCATTGCTCACCAGCGGCGTGCTGGGTGGCGGCACTCGCGGCTACGACTATCGCATCGATCTGCGGGTGGTCTACCAGCACTACTGCAACAATCATCCGCGCCCGAACGAAGCCCAATACCCGCTCTGGATGGGCCTGCCTGCCGACTCAAAAATGACGACTACAGACATGCGCGCGCGTGTCAATGAGTGTACCGGCGTGCTCGCACCGCGCGAAAAACGCAGCGCCACCCAGCAGCGCAACCTGGACAATATTCTCAACGTGCTGCGCATGCCCGAGCAGACCCTGGTATCGCACATGTCCTGGGCAACGTTTCTGTTTGCGGACATGGTCCACAAACGGCTGGGCGGGCGCAACCCATTTTCGACCACGGGCGTTCGCTATGCCGGATCGGATGACGACGCTGCGCTCAACAAGGGGGTGGCGCGCTATCTTCCCGATGCGAAAGCATTGGCGGATCTGGCGCGAGACGCGGACCTAACCGGCAAGGTTTCAATTCCGGTGCTAACCATGCACGCACTCAACGACCCGACTGCTTTCGTCGAGCACGAGGACTATTTCCGCCGGGTGTATGAACGCGCCGGCAGTGCCGCGCTGCTGGTGCAGACGTTCACCTATGAGAACGAGCACAGTTATCTCAGCACCCCGGCCTATCCGGCCTTGATGACAGCGCTTCTGGATTGGATCGACAACGGAAAGAAACCGAATTCGCGGCAGATCGCGGCACTGTGCGAGCAGAATCGCTCGATCTATGGTGAAAGCTGCCGCTTTGCGGTGGATTACCGTCCGCAGGCCTATGAGGATCGCGTTTATCCAAGGCAGCGCTGAAAAAGAATTAGGGTCGCGTTGCGCTTCGTATCATCGGGCCGATGCGCGCCGGCCGGTACATAGGACGCGACGTGCTCGTTGGGTCAGAAGGCATGGGTGAAATGCTACTTGCCGGCGACCGCATGCTCCCTGGCGGGTTCTTTCTGCTCTGCCGCTTTTTTCTTTTCGGCATCGCGTTTTGCCATGAATTCGGCAAGCTCGCCGTGTTGGGTGTGAAGCGTGAGAAGCCATTTCTGGCCGCCTGACATGTAGCCGATGTAGTGACCCAGTTCCACCAGTTCCGGCTCGGTGAAGTTCCTGTGCAGTTCTTCCCACATCGCGTCGTCCGCGTGCAGCGGGTTGCCGATGATGGCGTCGCAGTAGCGCAGCGCCACTTTCTCACGCGCGGTGAACTGGTCTGACTTGAGATACGACTGCTCGCCGTCGAGCAGGAAGTTGCGGTGATTTTTATCCTGCACAAACTGTGCAGAGTTCATCATCCCTCAATAATGGCAGTCGGAGGCGAACATCCTCCCCCAGGAAGTCGACATGCGCGCGCGCATCAGTTCGCGCAGATCCTGATCGAGCACGCCCTCGGCGCGCATGGTCATGCCCAGCATGGTGAACGAGCGCATCACCGTCTTGTTGTGCGCGCGGATCGCCTGGTTTTCCGGGCCGGGCGTGCCGGTTTTCAGCGCGGCATCCATCCAGGCGCGCATTTCCGGGTCGGTAATGTCGTCCGGGTGAACAAAACTGATTCGTGCCATGTTGTATCTCCAAGGTTGAGCTTTTGCGCTGGCTTGCGTCGCCAAAAGTACGCTGGAGACACGTTGCCATATATGCTAACTCAAGGAAAATGGTGGCGGAAGCGGTTTTTCCATCAGCGCTTTCCATGTGATCGATGGTCATGCGGATCCCGATTTCAAAAAGCGGTGGCGATGTACTGGGTGAGTGAATTAACATCGTCTGTCGAACACAGCGCAACACTTCAACATACGAGAGGCAACAGATGGCTGCAGAAATTCTTGCGAAAGGCTGCTTATTTCCAATCTGGGCGCTGGGTTTTTCCGTGCTCGCGCAAGGCGTCGCCGACTATCCGAACAAACCTATTCGCATTCTGGTTGCGCAAGAGGCAGGAAGCGCCGGAGACGTCGGGACGCGCACCATCGCCCCCGCGCTCGGCGAGGCCTTGGGGCAACCATTGATCGTTGAGAATCGGCCGGGCGCCGGCGGGGCTCTGGGGATGCAGGTTGCGATGGCCGCTGCACCTAACGGCTATACGTTAATGGCCGTTGGCAGTCCGCAAATGGTCCTGCCTTATGCGCACAAGAATCTTGGATACGATATTTTGAAGGACTTCGTACCGATCGGAAGATATTCGGTGTCGCATAACGCGTTGGTGGTGCCTTCCAGCCTCCCGGTCAGCAGCGTGCGGGAACTGGTGGCCTTGGCGAAGTCGAAGCCCGGTCAGTTGAACATGGGTACCGCAGGTGTCGGCTCGGCGAGCCATCTTGCCGGGGCATTATTCAATGCAATTGCCGAGATCGACTCACTGGTTGTTCCCTACAAAGGTGGCGGCGGTGCAACCAATGCGTTAATTGCGGGTGAAATTCAATACTACGTGGCACCGTTGCAGGCCTTGTTTGGCCAGGCCAAGAGCGGCCGCCTCAAGGTGCTCGGCGTGGGCGGCGACAGCCGGGCGCCCCAGTTGCCTGAAGTGCCGACGATCGCCGAGGCGGGGATGCCGGCATTTCGTAGCGTAGGCTGGGGCGGAATCCTGATGCCCAAAGGTACGCCGCTGGCGATCGCATCCAAAGTAATGGAAAAACTGGGAGCGATCATCGCGTTGCCTGCGGTTCAGCAGCAACTTATCGCCACCGGTGTCGAACCGGCGCTGCTCCTGGGCGCGGATTTTGAGAAATTCATACGCGAGGATCTGGCACGCTACGGCATCGCGGCAAAGGCGGCGAATCTGCGGCCGGAATAACGGTGCGTTCTTGCGCAGTGGGATGTGATCGAGAAAATCGACCCAGCCTTGTAGGCTTACGAAATATTGACTAGGAGTAATCAGAATGGCCGAGCTAATCGTATTCAAGGCGGGCGGATACCGCTACATCAAGGGTGGCTTCCAGTTTTCAAGCGGCGTGGCCGCGCAACCCGGCTTCGAGATGGAACGTGCGCGATTGCATAAGCCCCTGCCGCTGGTCGAAGGCTTCGCCGCGGTGGAGGCGCACCTCAAATCCATCGGCCGCCCCAGCACCGCGTTTGCCGCCTGTGAGCTGCGTTCTCCGGCGCCCTTCACCGAGCAGGGCTTCATCGACTTCAACCGCCAGTACGTGCTGACGCTGGAGCGTTGGGGCATCTATCGCAACGAAGTAAACCCAGTGGCTCGCACCAACGTCTGCCCCGAATACAACAAGCCCGCGCAGCCATCGCTCTATGCGTTTTCCTACACGGTGCCCGCGGCGGGCGCACGGCGCGGCACGTTCGTTATCGCGGGCGCGGCCGAGCGCAGGGACCCCAATTCAACCTCGGGCACGATCCGCGCTGGTGAACTCTCGGTTGATGCGATGCGGGAGAAGGTGCGCTTAGTGTTGGGCACCATCGAGGAGCGCCTGAAGGCCTTCGGTTTTAGCATGCAGGACGCGACGAGTACCCGCGCATACACGGTGCACGATATCGGCGCGCTGATCGGGCCGCAGATCGCGGCGTGCGGCGCGGCCGAGGGTGGACTCACTTGGCATTTCGCCCGGCCTCCGGTGGTCGGACTGGAGTTTGAAATGGATATCAGAGCAACGGCCCGCGAGATCCTGCTCTAAATATTGAAGAATTTATTTAATGAAGCTATATATGGTGAGGCTAATCCAAATTTTTAGATTGCAATAATGATATATCGTTTGTTTCGGGTAAATGGCAGCGTGCGTATAGCGTGAGCGCTTTGCAACAATTCTCCCACTCATCGAACAGGCCAACATGCGCACCCAGGTAGCCATCATCGGCGGCGGCCCCGCCGGCATGTTGCTCGCCGAAATGCTGCATCAGGCCGGCATCGAATCCATCGTGCTGGAGTTGCGCAGCCGCGATTATGTATTGAGCCGCATCCGGGCCGGCGTGCTGGAACAAGGCACTGTCGAGCTACTGCGTGCCGCCGGCGTGGGCGAACGCCTTGATCGCGAGGGCACGCCACACGACGGCAGTGGCATCGTCTGGGCGGGCAAAAGCGATTTCTTCATCGACACCAAGCGTTTTGCCAGCAGGCCGCTGATGGCCTACGGTCAGGCCAATATCCAGGCAGACCTCTACGCCGCCGCCGATCGTCGCAAGGCGGCATTTTATGATGAGGTGAGCGATGCCAAACTGCATGACCTGGACACCGAGCTGCCTTTTGTCACCTGCAACCACAAGGGACAACCCTTGCGCATCGACTGCGATTTCATCGCCGGATGCGATGGTTTTCATGGTGTGAGCCGGCAGGCAATACCGCAAGATGTATTGCGCTGCTACGACAAGGAGTTTCCGTTTGCCTGGCTTGGCATCATGTCGCAGACCCCGCCGGCGCCACTGATTGTCTACGCCAATCATCCGCGTGGCTTCGCGCTCGCCTCGATGCGCAGTCCCATGCTGAGCCGCTACTACGTGCAGGTACCGCTCACCGACCGCATCGAAGACTGGCCCGACGATCGCTTCTGGAGCGAATTGCTCGCGCGCTTTCCGAAAACACTGGCCGAGGCTATTGTCATCGGCCCCTCGATAGAAAAGTCGATCACTCCGCTGCGAAGTTTCGTGGCGGAACCAATGCGCTACGGCAGGCTGTTTCTGGCCGGGGATGCGGCCCATATCGTCCCGCCCACCGGCGCCAAAGGATTGAACCTGGCGTTTTCCGATGTGTTCTATCTTTGCCGGGCATTGAGAAGCTGGTTTCGGGATAGCTCGGATGTATATCTCAACAGCTACAGCGACACCGCGCTCAAACGCGTATGGGGCGCGGTGCGTTTTTCCACCTGGCTCACCGGCCTCCTGCACCGTTTTCCCGGCATGAGTGAGTTCGATCAGCGCGCCCAGGAATGCGAACTCGATTACCTGGCCAGTTCGCCGCATGCCCAAGCAAGCATAGCGGAGCAATATGCCGGGTTTCCGCTGCGCTAGCGGAGCACGCCACGCAATCACCAGAGGGCTCACCGTGTTATCACCCGATCAACCCATCCTCAGGGATATAGTCTTAGTCGGCGGCGGCCATAGCCATGTTGGCGTGCTCAAGCGCTTTGGCATGCGCCCCTTGCCCGGGGTCCGCCTGACCCTGATCTGCAGCGATACGCATACGCCCTATTCGGGAATGCTGCCAGGCTATATCGCCGGGCATTACAGTTACGACGAAGTTCACATTGATCTTTCGCGCCTCTCGCAGTTTGCCGGTGCGCGTTTCTATCGGGATGCCGCGCTTGGACTCGATCGCGGCGAACGCAAAGTGCTCTGCCGCGATCGCCCGCCTGTACCCTATGACCTGCTATCGATCAACATCGGCTCAACGCCGCGGATGAGCCATGTCGATGGCGCCGCGGAACACGCCGTGCCGGTCAAACCCATTCACCAGTTCAACCAACGCTGGCAGGCGCTGCTTCTGCGAGTGCGCAATCATGCCGGGGCAATGTGCATCGCCGTGGTTGGCGCCGGCGCCGGCGGGGTCGAGTTGACGTTGGCGATGCAATATCGCTTACGGAACGAGCTGCGCACGGTAGGCCGCAATCCGGACGAACTCAGCTTCCATCTATTGACTAGCAGCACGCAAATCCTGCCAACCCACAATGCCAGGGTGCGTGGCAGATTCGAAAACGTGCTGGCCGCGCGCGGTGTCATTCTCCATTGCAACGCCGAAGTCAACCAGGTTTCGGCGCGGCAACTGCGCACCGTCGGTGGCGACATCGTGGATGCCGACGAAATTGTCTGGGTCACGCGCGCCGGAGGCGCGCCATGGCTGCGCGACACCGGCCTCGCGCTCGATGCGGATGGCTGCATACAGGTGAACGACAATCTGCAGACCGTCACCGATCCGCAGGTGTTCGCCGCGGGCGACATCGCCAGCATGGTCAATTACCCGCTTGAGAAAGCAGGCGTATTCGCGGTGCGCCAGGGGCCGCCGCTGGCCGCGAATTTGGGTCGCGCCGTGCTTGGCGAAACGCTCGAACCCTATCGCCCGCAGCGCCGTTGGCTCGCGCTCATCAGCACCGGCGATCGCCATGCGGTTGCCTCGCGCGGCGCGCTTGGGTTCCAAGGCGACTGGGTGTGGCGCTGGAAAGACTGGATCGATCGGCGCTTCATGCTCAAATTCAGCCAGTTTCCCGTGATGGAAATCGCTGCCAAGCAAGCAGCGCAGGCATCGATCAAGCTTGATCAGGAAGAGAGCGCGCAAGCCATTTCCGCGATCGCCATGCGCTGCGGCGGCTGCGGCGCGAAAGTTGGCGCCTCGGTGCTCGAGCGCGCGTTGGGCGCGCTGCACCCGGTGGATCGGGACGATGTGTTGATCGGCCTGCATGCGCCCGACGATGCCGCGGTGGTGCGCGTGCCTAAGGGCAAGGCGATGGTGCATTCGGTAGATTTCTTTCGCGCCTTCATCGATGACCCCTACGTGTTCGGAAAGGTTGCCGCCAACCATGCCTTGGGGGACATCTTCGCCATGGGCGCCGAGGCGCAGTCAGCCACTGCAATCGCCACCGTGCCCGCCGGACTGGAATCCAAGGTAGAAGATGTTTTGCTGCAAATGATGGCTGGTGCTCTGGAGGTGTTGAACCAAGCCAATTGCGCGCTGGTCGGTGGCCACACCGGCGAAGGCCGGGAACTGGCGCTGGGTTTCGCCATCAATGGGCTGATCGACGATAGCATCGATGCAGTGATGAAGAAGGGCGGCATGCGTCCGGGTGATGTGCTCATCCTCACCAAACCGATCGGCACCGGCACGCTGTTCGCCGCCCATGCAAAGCTTGCGGCGCGCGGACGTTGGATCGATGCCGCGCTAGTTTCGATGTGCCAGTCGAATCGTCTTGGCGCGCAATGCCTGCGCGAGCACGGCGCGACCGCATGCACCGATGTGACGGGCTTTGGCCTGCTCGGGCATCTGTTGGAGATGACCCGCCCCTCGGCTGTGGACGTGGAACTGAATCTTGCGGCACTGCCGGTGCTGGAAGGCGCCGAAGAGACCAGTGCGGCCGGCATCCTCAGCTCATTGCAACCGGCCAATATTCGCTTGCGCCGTGCGCTACGTAATCAGCAGGAAGCGCTCAACCATCCGCGCTATGCCCTCATCTTCGACCCGCAGACCGCCGGCGGGCTGCTGGCCAGCATACCCGCGGCACGCGCCAAAGCCTGCCTCGACGCATTGCGTGTACTTGGCTACCAGCATGCCGTGGCGATTGGCCGAATTCTGGAACAGGGCGACGCACTAGAGCCGATCATTCTCAAGATGCTGCCGGAGACTTTGGTTTGAGTCGCCAGCCATTGCGCGTTCACCGACCCTGCCAGATACGCATACTATTGGCGAGACCGTGCCAGAACTCGACGTTGCCACCTGGTTCGGATTTATTGAAATGATGCCTTGCCAATGAAACTCGGATTTTTCTATTGGCCCTGCGGCCACCACATCGCCGCTTGGCGACATCCCCAGGGCACGCCGGATTGCGGCTCCAACCTGCCGCATATCATTTCGCTGGCGAAGACGGCCGAGCGCGGCCTGTTCGACATGATATTCATGGCCGATTCGGTGACCTTCTGGCGCGCCGATCTCGATGCGATGTCGCGCGATTCCTGGGGCGCAGCCTTTGAACCTTTCACGCTGATGTGTTCGCTGGCGCAGCACACGCGGCATATCGGCCTGGTCTGCACCGCCACCACCACTTACGATTTTCCCTACTCACTCGCGCGGCGCTTTGCTTCGCTCGACCTGGCCAGCGGCGGGCGCGCAGGCTGGAATCTGGTGACCTCGGGCAACAAGCTGGAGGCCGACAGCTTTGGTCTGGATCGCCACCCGGACAAGGCGGATCGCTACGAGCGCGCGCGCGAGGTCGGCCATGTGGTGCGCGGTTTGTGGAATTCCTGGGATGAAGGCGCCTTTGTGCGCGAGCGCGAGTCGGGGGTGTATTTCGACAAATCTCGCTTGCATGTCCTCGCGCACAACGGCGCGCATTATCGCGTGCGCGGACCGATGAACGTGGCGCCCTCACCGCAGGGCGAGCCGGTGCTGGTGCAGGCGGGCGCCTCCGAAGACGGTCGTGCGCTTGCCGCCGCGACCGCCGAAGTGGTGTTCGGGGCGCATGTCACGCTCGAGAGCGCGAGGGAATATTACCAAGATGTGAAAGGCCGGATGCAGGCACTAGGCCGTGATCCTGACAGTCTTAAGATCATGCCTGGGCTATCCGTGTATGTCGGACGGAGCCGTGCTGAAGCCGAAGAAAAGCTTGCGCAGTTGCAGGATCTCATCGATCCCGCCGCGGGTCTGCAATTGCTCTCCAAGCGCCTGGATTTCGATTTGAGTGGCCACGATATCAACGGCCCCCTGCCGGTGATTCCCTCCAGTGCGGTCAGTTCCAGCCGCGTGGAGCTGCTCACCGCGATGGCGCAGCGCGAGAATCTGACGATTCGCGATTTGTACCGGCGCATTGCGGGTGCACGCGGTCATATGCAAGTGGTGGGCTCACCCACCGAGGTGGTCGATCTGATGGAGCAGTGGGTACAGGAACGCGGGTGCGACGGCTTCAACATCATGCCGCCGGTGTTCCCGGGCAGCCTCGTCGATTTCGTTGATCTGGTGGTGCCGGAATTGCAGCGGCGCGGTTTGTATCGCACTTGCTACGAGGGCACCACCTTGCGCGCCAACCTCGGCTTGACACGGCCGGCCTGGAAGCCGTGACGCGCCGCGGCGTGTGCGGAAGTCCCGGTCTTTTCAGCGAGCACTTTGATCTTGCCGCTTCGCGCCGGGCCGATAATCGATGCGGCGGAAAGGATGGCGGCCGATATTCTGCCGGGCATCAGATCGGCGATGATTTGCGGATTGCCTTTGTAGGGAACGTCTTGCAAATCGATATGGGTGACCCGCTTAAATAGTTGCATGCTCAGATAAGGCGTCAAGGCGACACCGGGCTCCAGCGCAGGTTCGGATTTAACCCACCGATGGCAGCATGACCGGATGACACGCCTAGCCAAGTGTATCCTGGGCTAATCCAGATTGAATCGCTTACCACGCACAAAGGCGCCGAAATCGCCGCGCCGTCGATCGGCGTACTGGCGAAATTTGTCCTCGGTCCATCCGTAGGTCTGCGCCTGACCAAAGCGCGCGGTGTCGCGCTGGCGGCGGTACGGCCGGTCGCTGATGCGGCGCGCATCATAGTCGGCCAGTTCCGCGTCGACGCGCTCCGAGCCGTAGCGATCGGTATGCACAGTCGCGCTCAGCGCAAGCCGCGGACTGAAAAATTCCTTGTCGACCGGATAACCTAAAGTCAAACCGGCCACCGGCACCACCCAGTCGGGCAACTCCAGCAGGTCGCAAAAGCGCGCGGCGTGGTTGCGCACCTCGCTAATCGGGCAGGAACCAAGACCGGCCAGTTCCGCCGCCTGGACGAAAGCCGAAAGTACGATAGCCGAATCGACTACGGCATTGAAAAACGCATCGAGATGATCGTTGGCGAACGCCACGCCGCGTTGCTCGAATATTCGCCGCAAGCGCCGCCCATCGCCGCAGAACACCAGGAACTCGGGCGCGCCGGCAATCCAGGGCGAGGAGGGAAACAGCGCGTTGATCGCCGCGCGCTTGTCGGCATTGCGCACTCTCACGATGTCGGCCTGCTGCAGGTCGCTTTTCGTGGGCGACGACAGGGCCGTGGCGCAAAGCAGACGAAACAGGTTCTCCGGCAGTGGCTGGTCGCGATAACGCCGGCACACCGAACGCTCGTTCAACAACGCGAGCGCTTCGAGTTGCGGTACGGAGGAACTCACCTCGATGCTCTCGCCAAAGCGGCGGTTCACTGCATCAGCGGCACGCTTTGTATCCGGGGAACTCATTGTTAGTATCTCCTGTAAGACTTCAAGGGGGAAACGGGAAAGCGCCAGAATTTTCTCCTATATCCTTGCCCGCTGGCCGACCTGTGACAGATGCGTTGACCGGGTCGCTCGGCAGCAAATTGGTGGCCACGCCGATGTGGATCGTGGTCAACGCGTCGCTGCCGGTCAGACGCGTCAAGGAACTGGTGGCGCTGGCAAAAGCGCAGCCGGGAAAATTTTTCTATTCCACCGTCGGTGGAACGATAGGCTTACCCTACAACGCTTCGGTGCTGGTGCGCGATCGCGCAGGTATGGATCTGACCTTTGTTCCCTACAAGGCACAGGACCAGGCGATCACCGATATGCTGGGGGGACGGCTGCAGTTGTTTTTTGACGCAGTACCGAGCTCCATTCAACAGGTGCGTGCCGGTCGCTTGCGTCCGCTGGCGGTGCTCTCGCCGCAGCGCATCGACGAACTCGCACTGGCCGATGAGCTGGGCTTTGACTACGGCTTCACCTTGGAGCATCGCTTGCGCCTCGACGAAAGCCTGCTGCATGTGTTCGGATTTGCCCTGAAACCCGGGGATGATTGCCGCCCGCCGCCGCTAGTCCACGGTCACGGCGTATTGCTTGATCATGCCGCCCCAGCGTTCGATCTCCAGGCGCAAGAACTGCTGCTGTTGTGGCGAGGCGATGAGCATGACACGCCCGCCATCGCGCTCGACGCGCGAAGAGAACTCGGGATCGCGCGCTGCTTTGAGCACCATGGCGCGAAGGTTGTCGACGATGGGCGCGGGAGTGCCTGCGGGCGCAAACATGCCCATCCAGCTTTCGCCATCGAATTTTGCCAGGCCGCTCTCGTTGATGGTCGGCACGTTGGGCATTTGTCCGGCCCGGCTGGCAGGCGATACCGCCAGCGCCTTGAGGCGGCCGCTCTGGATATGTTTTATCGGTCCCGACATGTTGTCGAACATCGCATCGATGCGATCGCCAAGCAGATCCACGTGGGCGGCCGCGGCCGCCTTGTAGGGTACGTGGAGCAGATCGAGGCCAAGACTTCTGAAGAGGATCGTCCCCCAAACGTGCTGCAATGTGCCCACCCCGGCCGATGCAAAAGTCAGCTTGCCAGGCCGCTCCTTCGCAAACCTGACAAATTCGGCAAGGCTGGAAGCAGGCAGTTCCGCCCGCGCGATCAGCACGAAGGGATAAGCGGCCACGAACCCGACCGGCACAAAATCGCGCAAAGAATCGTAGGGAAGATTTTTGTATAAAAATCCGTTCATGACGATGGAACTGCCGCTGCTAAACAGCAGCGTGTGGCCATCGGCCGCCGACTTGGCGACGAAATCGGTGCCGGTGGTCGAGCCGGCGCCGGGCCGGTTGTCCACGAACATCGAAATCTGCGATTGATCGCCGAGCGATTTGACCAGACTGCGCGCGGTATTGTCGACCCCGCCGCCCGCCCCGGTGGCCACCACGACCCGGATGGCTCGCGAGGGATAGTCCTGGGCGAAAGCTTGCGAACTTGCTACCAATGCGCCTGCCAGCACCAAAGCCAGCGCGCGACAAGGCAATCGCGAGCCTGTGGATTTGCCGCTGCATCGAAACGTTGTGACCATACAAGCTCCTCATCAGCCATCGAGATTGCGGCCGATAGTACCCGCTCGTCGAAGGGTTGCCTACATGCGGGTTGCCTACCAGCCTTCCTCGCGAAGCAGGTGAAGTCCGATAGCGAGCCGAAGTTGCCAGGACGCAGGTCTTGCGCAACCGGGCTTTCGCGCGCGCGGATTCGATGCGACAACCGCCGCGAACAGCGGCATTTTTGCTGCGGTACTATTTCGGAATTCATTTTCAGTTCATGGAGACACCCAGCCATGCAGTCGAAGATCCCGCAACTGCGTTTGCGTCATATGGGTATGTTCGTGCGCGATGTCGATCGCATGGCTGCTTTCTACAAGGAGGTGCTCGGCTTCATCGAAACCGATCGCGGACCCGCCAATGGCCAGTTCGTGGTTTTCCTGACGCGACACCCGTCGGCGCACCACCAGTTGGTGCTCTCCAGCGGCAGGCCGGAGTCCTCCGGCCCGACCGACGGCGTCCAGCAGATCTCCTTCATGGTCGACTGCCTGGAGGATCTGCGCTGCATGCATCGCATTGTGACTTCGCGCGACGATATCAGCGATATTTCGCCTCGCGACCATGGCAACGCCTGGTCGCTGTATTTTCGCGACCCTGAATACAATCGTATCGAGACCTATCTCGATACGCCCTGGCATATCGCGCAGCCCCACCATATCCATCTGGACCTGTCGCTTTCGGATGAGGAGATTCGGAAGCGCACCGAAGCGCACGTGCGGGCAGACCCGACGTTCAGGCCTATGTCGCAGTTCAACCGCGAACAGTCCGAGATGATGCGCGCGGCGGGGATCGAGGCGCGCATTTGAGCGCCTCCGAGGCGGCCAAG